>CANDJC010000025.1 GCA_947384955.1 uncultured Eubacterium sp.
AGACAGACAGACAGACAGACAGACAGACAGACAGGATAAGTCTGTCCTTTTTTGCCAGTCAAAGAAAGAAAATGTTATCCGAAAGGGCGCGCTGCGTCTGCGGTTTTTCCGTGGGCGTGACGCGCCCTTTTGCGCTGTTTTAACGGCGATTATCACAGAAAGGAAACAGGCGGTATGAAAACAAAACGAAGATTATTAAGCCTGCTGCTATGCGGCGCAGTGCTCTTTTCCCTCTGCGTCCCGCCGGCCTTTGCCGAAGCGCAGACGATACAGGACAGCGGGCAGAAAGAAAAAATTAACGGGGCAGAGATTTTTGAAAGCCTGTCTGCATTTTTTAACAGAGCAGCTGATACGCTTGTGGGCGAAAGCGGCATAGCGTATCTTGACGAGAATGGAAACAGGCAGACAGCCGATTATGTAACGGATGTTACCAGCTCCCAGACAACATGGGATGGCGGCTGGTATGCAGTCAGCAGTGATGTAACTATTAGCGGCCGCGTTACTGTCAAGGGGGAAGTTCACCTGATATTAGCAGACGGCTGTCATCTGCATGCTTCCAGCGGCGGTATCGGAGTAAGTGAAGGAAGCAGCCTGACCATATACGGGCAAACTGGTGGTACAGGTGAATTGACCGCGACCAGCAGCGACGGCTACGACGCAGGCATCGGCGGCACAGGCGTGGCTGGCGCGGGCGGCAGTATCACGATAAACGGCGGCACAGTGAATGCAGCTGGCGGTGACTACAGCGCAAGTATCGGCGGCGGTAGCGGCGGCGCGGGCGGCAGTATCACGATAAACGGCGGCACAGTGAATGCAGCTGCAACTGGCGGTTATAGCAGCACAGGTATTGGCGGCGGTAACAACGGTGCGGGCGGCAATATCACTATCAAAGGCGGCATAGTGACCGCAGCTGGCGGCAATGGCGCAGGTATCGGAGGCGGCACAGACGGCGGCGTCATCATCATCAGCGGCGGCACGGTTATCGCATCCAGCAGCAATGGCGGAGCAGGTATCGGAGGCGGCACAGACGGCGGCGTCATCATCATCAGCGGCGGCACGGTAACCGCATCCAGCAGCAATGGCGGAGCAGGTATCGGAGGCGGCATAGACGGCGGCGGTGGTGTAATCACGATTAGCGGCGGCACAGTGACCGCATCCGGCAGCGACTACGGGGCAGGCATCGGCGGCGGCCTCGGTGGCGCGGGCGGCAATATCACTATCAAAGGCGGTATAGTAACTGCGTCCGGCAGCAATGGCGGAGCAGGCATCGGAGGCGGCACAGACGGCGGCGGTGGTGTAATCACGATTAACAGCGGCACAGTGACCGCAACCAGCGGCGCAGGCGGTACAGGCATCGGCGGCGGCCTCGGTGGCGCGGGCGGCACGTTCTCTACCGGACCGGACGGCAGCGCCTTTATTGCCGCGTCGTCCATCGGAGACAATGACGATAAAACTGGCTGGAGCGGCATAATCTTTGCAGGCAGCACAGGGCAGGTGTACGGCGGCTCTGTTACCCTTAACACCGACGCGGAAATCCCGGCGGGCGCAGTCCTGACTGTCCCGGACGGCACAACTCTGACTGTCCCGGACGGCGTAACCCTGACTGTCCCGGACAGCGCAGTCCTTACTAACAACGGCACAATTAACGTGAACCCCGGCGGAAAGCTGACGGGGAATGTCACAGGCGGCACGGTCAGCCGGCCCTCTGACGAAACAGGGGTAACGGCGGTTTCTGTGGCCGGGACAGCCGGGACAGCCGATGAAACAGACGGCACAGTATTCCATGTTATCCTGCCTTTTCAAACAGCGTCCCTGCCGGCTGACAGCAGCGTAATCCGCATTACCGCGGCAGACCCGGACGCGTCAGTTTCCACTCCTGTTATGTCAGACGGCGGCGCTGCATGGACGTTTACTGTCACCGCCGAGGACAGGATAACCGCACAGGATTACACCATCAGCGTAAAGATTGCGGAAAATCCGGCAGCGGGAAATATCGCGGATACTGCTGCGGCAGCGGCTGAAATCCAAAATGCAGTCTGGACAGCAGGGCAGTCCGACGCAGACACCGAAGCAGCGGTAAAGGCCTGGATTGAAAACCGGCTTGCCGCCATGAACCTGAACGGTGCGGCTTATGCTGTTTCGATAACAGGATTTACAGCGGCAGCCGCCGGAAGCAGCACAGATATAAACGGAACAGACGGCAGCTTTGTCTTTGCCGTTTCCCTCTCGAAAGGCGCAGGCGATACCCTTGCAGAAGTTACGGCAGCAGGAATAAACGGAACAATCACCGCCACACCGTATCGTGCGAAAAATTATACGGTTTCCGTCAGCGCAAGCCCCGCAGAGGGCGGTACAGCTTCGGGCGGCGGAACATATCCGGAAAATGCGTCCGTGACCATTACTGCCAGACCGAACAGCGGCTATCAGTTTGTAAAGTGGATGGAAAACGGCAGCAGTGTAAGCACTGACGCAGATTTTACATTTGCCATAACAGGCAGCCGCACTCTTTCCGCTGTTTTTGAAAAGAAAAGCGGCGGCTCTGGCGGCAGCAGCAGCGGAACGGGCAGCGGGGGTTCCGGCAGCGGCGGAAATACAGGCAGCGGCGGTTCTGGCGGCGGCAGCTGGAATACAGGCGGCGGTTCTGGCGGCAGCTGGAATACAGGCAGCGGCAGCACGGGGAGTGCAGGCAGCGGCGGTTCTGGCAGCACAGGCGTAAAACAGCCTTTCCTGAAAGACAGCTCTGGAAGGAAGGGGTGGGACGTTATCCGGGCAGAAGCTCAGAAAGCAGCGGCGGCTCCGGAAGGCGGCACGGTGGCCGTGGACATGAACGGCGCCGTCTCTGTGCCTGCCAGTGTATTTGAGGGCATCCGGGGGAAAAATGTTACCGTCAGCTTTGATATGGGAGACGGCCTTGCATGGAGCGTGAACGGGAAAGACATTACGGCGGATAACATAAGCGATACCGATTTTTCCGTGAAAGCGGGCGCCGGGGAGATTCCGCAGGAGCTGGTGAAGGAAACGGCAGGCGGCCTTGCACACCTGGAATTCAGCCTTGCCCATGACGGGCCGTTTGGGTTTGCAGCCGTGCTCACCGTCCGGATTGGCAGCAGCGGAAACGGCATTACGGCAGGCGGCTCCCCGGCGGCGGAATATGCCGGGATGTACGCAAACCTGTTTTATTATAACCCGGCCCGGCGAAGCCTGGAATTCATCTGTGCGGAAAAGGCCGGGGAAGACGGGACGGTGCGCCTGACGTTCGCCCATGCGTCAGATTATGCGCTTATCCTGTCCGCATCCCCGATGGAAGGCACAGACGCGCCGGAGAAGCCAAAGGAGCCGGAAGAGACAGAAAAGCCGCAGGAACCGGAAGAAAACGCCCGTGCACAGGTAAAATCCGTAAAGCTTTCTAAAACACTGTACACATATGACGGGAAATCGAAAAGGCCGTCTGTTACCGCAGTGGATACAGAAGGCAGAAAGATTTCCAAAAGATATTATACAGTAAGCTGCAAAAATAATATCAGAGCCGGAAAAGCCACGGTGACCGTTAAATTTAAAGGCAGATACAGCGGCACGGTAAAAAAGACATTTACGATACGCCCTGCCGGAACCTCCGTGAAAAAAATCACGGCAGCGCCGGGAGGATTCAGCGTCAGATGGAAGAAAAAGACCGCACAGACGAGCGGATACCAGATACAGTATTCCACGGACAGGGGATTTAAGGGAAACAGCGTCCGCAGCGTGTCTGTGAAGAAGGATTCCGTGACAGAGAAGGAAGTAAAAAACCTGAAAGCCGGGAAAAAATACTATGTGCGCGTCCGCACTTACAAGACGGTAAAATACGGCGGGAAAAACATACGGGTCTATTCTGCATGGAGCAGCGCCGCCGGGGTAAGGACGCTTGCGGCCCCTGGCAGGTAAAAAACAGCATCCGCCGTTCAGGGCAGGGCGTTTTGCGGGCGGGACGCGTTCTTGCTGAATCACGGCTGCCGGATAAGATGAGGAGAGTGAGACTGTCGGAGTAATTTCAGGATTTGAGAATGGACAGGAAACGGGAAAGAACTGCTTACGGCAGAAAAAGCAGGGCGGCAGCAGTGCTTCCGGCACTGCTGCCGTATTTTGGACTAAATCTTATCGGCTTTTGCGAGCTGTGATTTTGCGTGTTCAAGGGCAGCCCGGACAGGAGCAGCTTCTTCCTCCAGTAATCTATAATATTCATTATTTGGCAGGTCTTTAGTGCGGATACTGTGTTCCTTGCGGATTGCGTGGATTTCATCAATAGTTAATGAGATACTGCGGTTCATAATTTAAAAACCTCCTAACATCATGGCTGGCGAGAATATTCCGATTTGCGGCAGGTTTAGTGTAATTTTTACTGCGTTAATTGTTTTCGGGTTTACAAAGTGTTTGAAATTCCAGCTTACAATATAACGGCAGTCGTTTAATGTAGCGGCTGCAATATGTGTCAGGTCGTCAATGCTCTTTTTCCTTAATACATTGTTTTCTAAATAGAAATATGCAAGTTCCCGTACTGAATCATTGACTGGCACTTCTTTATAATCCATTATCTTTCCGTTCTTTGAATTGTTCCCATAATTCCAGTGTTTCACGCATTTTTTCTGGCACATCTTCTTGTTACACAGCTGGCAGCTGGCCTAACATTTCACACCGGCTTTACACCAGTATCACAGGAACTTCAACGCAGTCTTTTATTCTGTCCTCATCAGGAGGGAACTCCCTCAGAAATAAGGAGGCGGCTAAGATGCTTTTAGGCTTAGAGTGGTACTGGTGGCTTGCGGCTGCAGCGGAGTACGCTTTGCATCGCTGAGCTAACGGCATCTGCATATTTAACCCGTTCCTTTTTTAACTTGAGACAGATAATATCTTTGCGGGAAGCTAATCTCTGATAAACGCTTCTTTCTCTTTTTCAGTTAATTCTATTACTTTAACGCCTTTTTCCCTGGCGTACTTCATCAGTCCGCGCAGATCCAGTTTGATTTTTGGGCACTGACTTAATAGAATCGGTTCCGGCATATTTGCAAGGCTTTCTTTATATCTCTTCATCTGTCCATTCATAATCATACACCTCCATAATCTCTCTTGCAGCCTGCTCACCGATTGCAAACTGGTATGGATGCAGGATGGCAATCACTTCTCCATGAAATGTTCTGATATAATGTTTCAGTAATTCCTTATCTGCGGCAAAACCATACATATAGCCGTCATATCCATATATTACAGATTTTTGGGCGGCGATTGCGAACAGATGGCCTGCATGTCATCATTGCGGGTTACAGCAACTAAACCCTGAATATCTACGGAACCCTCTGCTGCCAGAGCATAGATTTCATTTTCATCTGCAAGAGATTCCCAGTTTGTATACCATCCATTCTTTTTATTGTATTTTTTTAGAAATGATTTTCTTTTTATGCGGATTACTTCTGTCTGAACCAGTTCTCCTGTTCGTGAATCTTTCAGACAGGGAGTAAATTCATCTATTAAGACGTTTATCATGGCAGCACCTCTTTTTTTTCATTTTACCACATAGTGCCGCATTTATCTATACGAAGATGAAAAATTAATTCTGAAAACGGCGGCTGGCTTTGAAACTACATAAAAAAGCTGGAAAACATTTCACACCGGCTTCACACCAGTATCACAGGAACTTCAACGCAGTTTTTTATTCTGTCCTCATCAAGAGGGAACTCCCTCGGAAATAAGGAGGCGGCTAAGATGCTTTTAGGCTTAGAGTGGTACTGGTGGCTTGCGGCTGCAGCGGTGATTCTCATTTCTATTCCAATTAAAATCAGGTTTATGAGATGGTTTCAAAGGCGGGAGCAGGAAAAGAAAAAGGAGCGGCATGGGAAATGGGGTGATGAGGAATGATTGAGGTAACGAATCTCACCTTTTCTTATGGGAAAGACAGGCAGGCGCTGCACGGCCTGGATTTTACGGTGGAGGACGGGGAAATTTTTGGCTTCTTAGGGCCGAACGGTTCCGGGAAATCTACCACCCAGAAGATACTGACTGGTATTTTAAAAGGATACGGCGGCAGGGTATCTTTATTCGGAACAGACTTAAACGGCATACACGCGCAGGATTTTTTCAGCAGAATCGGCGTGCTGTTTGAATTCCCTTATTTATATGCGAATTTAAGCGCGCTTGATAATCTGCATTATTTTTCTTCGTTCTATCCAAAAGAACAGCTGCGGGATGCCCGGAAACTGCTGGACGAGCTGGAATTTAAGAAGGATTTTCTTAATAAACCGGTGTCTTCTTATTCTAAGGGAATGCGCCAGCGTGTCAGTATGGCGAGGGCTTTAATCAGCAGTCCGAAGCTTTTGTTTCTGGATGAACCGACCAGCGGCCTTGACCCTGGCGGGGCTGTCCTTTTCCGCAGAATCATAGAAAAAGAGCGGCAGAAAGGAACAACCGTATTCATAACGACTCATAATATGCTGGACGCGGAGCTGCTCTGTGACAGAGTGGCATTTATCGCAGACGGAAATCTTGCGGCGCTTGATACGCCGGGAAATTTAAAGGAGCGCAGCAGGAATCACAGCATTACGGCTTTTTACCTGTATCAGGGCAGCAGGAAGGAACAGACGCTGGAAGAAGCGGAGCTGAAATCCGGCCTTCCTTTTGCCTGTGATGAACTCATCAGCATTCATTCTAAGGAGCCGTCCCTGGAGGAGATTTTTCTCCAGTATACAGGAAGGAGGCTGTCCTGATGTGGAAAAGCTTTTGTTTTTTATTCAAAAAAGACTGCAGGATGATGGTATCGGGAAAATTTTTCTATGTGGCATTTGGGTCGTTTCTGCTCTATACGCTGTTTATCCATTTCGGATATCTGCATTTTATGGAGGACAATGCCGGTATGTATTCTGTATATCTCTATGATCCGCACAAAGCGTATCCGCAGGCTTCCCCGCTGATGCATCCGGCAGCTTCTGTGGAAGAATTGTACGAAGCGCTTGCAAAGGATACGGGAGGCATCGGGGTCTGCGTCAGGGATGGCAGGCCGGAAGTGATACTCTATGCGGCAGCGCCGAAGGCAGACCGCCACAGGGCTGATTATGCACTGTCGCTGCTGACATCTTACCGTGCATATACGCCGCAGACTGTGGGGGAGAATACGCTGGAGATGAAGCAGCGAAAAGAGATTACCTGTGAGCTGCTTTTTATCGAAATTGCCGCTACAGGCTTTCTGGGGACTGCGTCGGTCTTATTTAAGGAAAAACAGATGGGAGTCATCCGTGTGCATGCCGTGATGCCGCTTTCAAAGCATCTGTATGTGTTTTCGAAAATGCTTCTTTTTCTGCTTTCGGATATGGTTTTTGCAGTTTTGATGACTCTTGTTAATGCGGGCTGGAAAAATGCGGCAGACATTCTGCCTTCCGTACTCATACAGACGGCCGTTCTTTCTATGATTATGGCCCTGACGGGTTTTGTCTGTACGATGATATTCAAAGATTTTAAACAGTTTTCGCTAGCCTATCTGGTGACTGCGCTCTTTACGGCGGCTCCGGTATTTCTGTCGGCGAATACTTCAATTAAAATGGACTGGATTGTGTATCATCCGTTTTACCATGTGTATATGGGACTGAAAAACGCATTTTTCGGCATGCCTGTTACAAATCCGGTTTATTATATCTGCGCGGGCTGTGCCGTCATCCTGTTATTTGGTTTTGCAGTGGCAGCGTTTCGCAGAGAAATGGGAAAGGAGGGCTGATTATGAAAGGAATTATCTATCAGCTGAAAAGTGTCGGGAAAGATAAATTCTGCATTCTGTCGTTTCTGCTGCCTGTGATAGCAGCCGCTGCACTGAACCTTGCCGGTTCCATAGACCTTTCTTCTTTAGGAGAATATCATTTCTGCGTAACAGACGGCGGGGTGACTGAGGAGATAAAACAATGGCTTGCACGGTACGGCGATGTTACGGTCTGCCAGTCGGGGGAAGAATGGCTTTCCAGAATCCGGGAGCCTTCTACAAACGATATCGGCGTGGAAATGGACGGAGACGGAATCAGGACTGTTTTAGCCGGCGATGAACTGGAAATATGGCGCCAGACGGCGTGCACGCTCCCGGCTCTTTATCAGCAGCGGGAAATGACAGCCCAAATGAATATACAGACGTTAGAACAGCCTGACGTGCTGACGGGATTTCAGCATCTGTTTATGGCAGTGATACTGATAGCCGCTATGTTCATGGGCTGTACCTTTAATGCGATGAACATCATTTCGGAAAAAGAAGAAGGCACTGCGCTGATTAACGAAATCCTGCCTGTGACATCCCTGCAGTACCTGATGCAGAAAATCTTTATCGGCTTTGTATGCGGCAGTCTGTCCGCTGTTGTTACGGCGGCGGTCTGTTTCAGGCTGTCTGCCGCGCGGGCAGCGGTTATGCTCGGACTGATTGTACTGTCTGCTTTTGTGGCGGCTCTGGCAGGACTGTTCGCCGGGCGTATTTCGGAAGGGCTGATGACCGGCGTGGCCTTTATTAAAATCGTTATGATTGTATTTATGGCGGTACCCCTGCTGAAGTATCTGGCAGTGGCAGAAGGCAGTGTTCTTTCCTATGTCTGCTATCTGATTCCGTCCAGTGCAGCTTTTGAAGGGATTCTGTATCTGACGGACGGCAGCCTTACAGCCGCAGGAAAAGATATGGCAATCCTGGCAGTTCATTGTGCAGGCTGGTTTTTTCTCTGTCTTCTCATATCCAGGCACTGGAAAAAACATGAGAAAAGGATATCCTAACCTTCGCCTGGTAAGAATCAGATGTGCATATCCGTTTCGAATCTGCTATAATATCCCTGCATGGAGGATTTGTTATGAGCGGAAAGAAAACGATACTGGTCACGATAGGATTTGTATTATCTGTCAGCATGATGGTCTCAGCGGTGTCTGTTCTGGCTGTTTCCCGTTATTACAGCCGGATTCAGTTTGAACTGCTAAACCAAATCTGCACCGAAGCGGCAAAGCAGGACCCGGAGGCAGAAAGAAGGATAGCAGCTGCATTAAAGGAATATACAAAGGGAAATTCCGGCGGGGCAAAGCAGGGGCTGCTGTCTGAACTGGGATACCGCAGCTTTGATTTTTCAGGCTCTTTGGCGGGATATGGCATGCTGTATGCATCAGCCGGTTTCCTGACAGGGGTTTTGCTTTTTACAGCTGTATTTTTATACCGCAGCCAGATGGAACAAAGGCGGATTCTGGCACTGGCAGAGTATCTGGAACAGGTAAATACCGGGAAGGCAGCCGTTTTATCTGTATCCGGGGAGGATGATTTTTCCAGGCTGGAGGATGAAATCTATAAGACGGTGACATTTCTTTATCAGACAAAAGACGCGGCGCTGCAGGCAAAGAAGCAGTTTGCTAATAATCTGTCTAATATTGCGCATCAGATGAAAACGCCGCTGACAGCAGCGTCCCTGTCTGTTCAAAGATACAGGCAGGACGCTGACAGCCGGCATCTGCAGCAGGCGCAAAAGCAGCTCTGGCGCCTGAATCATCTGGAAGAAGCCCTGCTTGTATTATCCCGGCTCGATGCCGGAACGCTGCCTTTAAATAAGGAAGAAACAGATGTATTTACGCTGCTTGTCCTGGCGGCGGATAATCTGCAGCAGCTGTTAACAGACTCTGGCACTTCCATTGATATACCGGAATCTGGGGAGATACACATAACGGCGGATTTGGAATGGACGATGGAGGCAGTGATGAACCTGATAAAAAACTGCATCGAGCACTGTCCGGGAGGAACGGTTCACTGCTTTTACGCACAGAATCCGCTTTATACGGAAATTTTGATATGGGATGAGGGGGAAGGCTTTGCAAAAGAAGATATTCCCCATCTTTTTGAACGGTTTTACCGGGGACAGAATGCGAAAGAGGGCGGTATCGGTATCGGACTGGCTCTGGCGAAGGAGATTGTGGAACGGCAGAATGGGACAATACGGGCGGGAAACCGGCCGGGCGGCGGGGCTGGTTTTGAGATTCGCTTTTACAGGGATTACTGTCACTGAGCTGTCACTTTCATCTGTTATACTGTATAAGAATACCAAATGAAAGGAGAACTCAGTATGGAGATTTTAAAATGCGAAGGAGTGACAAAAGTATACGGTTCCGGTGCAGGTCAGGTGACCGCGCTGAACGGAATAGATTTGTCAGTCAGCAAAGGGGAATTTGTGGCGGTTACCGGGGCATCGGGATGCGGCAAGTCGACCCTTCTGCATATTTTAGGAAGCGTAGAGAAACAGACATCCGGAACAGTAATGATAGACGGAACAGACGTTTCCAGGCTGAACCAGACACAGGCGGCGATTTTCAGGCGCAGAAAGGCAGGGATTGTCTATCAGTTTTACAACCTGATACCGACGCTTACCATACGCAGAAATATTCTGATGCCGCTTGCGCTTGATAAGAAAAAACCAAACCAGGAATTTTTTGATAAGCTTGTCAGCTCACTCGGGATTGCTGACCGGCTGGAAGCTCTGCCGAATCAGTTATCGGGCGGGCAGCAGCAGAGAGCAGCGATTGCGCGTTCTTTAATCTGCCGACCGGCGCTGCTTTTAGCCGATGAGCCGACCGGGAATCTGGACCGGAAAAATTCCAAAGAGATTATCGACATGCTAAAGCTGTCGAACCGGAATCTGGAGCAGACGATTTTGCTTATTACCCATGATGAAAAGGCAGCCCTGGAAGCGGACCGTATCATTACAATGGAAGACGGACAAATTGTCAGTGACGAGAAGAGGAGGTAACGGATATGTGGAAAGATTATTCATCCGGTTACATAAAAAACAACCGTTCCTCCAGCTTATCTGTCATGACAGCGGCATTTATTTCGGCGCTGTTTTTATCCCTGCTGTGCGGGCTGTTTTATAATGCATGGAAATATGAGACAGAAAGAATTGTACAGGAGGAAGGCGGATGGCACAGCCGGATTATGGGAGAATTTACACAGGAAGATGCCGTAACGGTTCAAAATTTTGCCAGTGTAAAAGATGCGGTCATAAACAGGGACGAAAAGAAAGGCACGGCCCGGGCTATCGATATTTATTTTGAGGATATGCATGCTGTTTTTAAAGATACGCCCCGTATCGCGGGAAAGATAGGAGCCGGGCCGCAGCAGACGGTTTATCATTATGGGCTGCTGGCAATGTACCTGCTGCGGGATTCGAAAGATACGGCTCCAAGGCTGCTGCTGCCGCTGTTTCTGCTGATTGTATCAGCAGCTTCGCTTTCGCTGACTGTGATTATTCACAATGCGTTTGCAGTATCCATGAATGCCAGGATTCATCAGTTTGGTATTTTTTCCAGTATCGGTGCTTCGCCAAAGCAGATTCGGGCATGTCTTTTGCAGGAAGCGGCGGTTTTGTGCAGCGTGCCGGTTATCGCCGGGAATCTGTGCGGCATTGCGGGCAGCATGGGAATTTTGCAGATGATAAATGTCCTGCTGGGCAGCGGAATCGAAGGACGGCACCGGGCGGTTTTCGGTTATCATCCGCTGGTACTGGCGCTGACGCTGTCTGTAACGGTGCTGACCATATGGATGTCAGCGTGGCTGCCGGCCGCAAAGATAAGCCGGATGACACCGCTTGAAGCAATCCGAAATACAGGTGAGCTGCAGTTAAAGCGCCGGAGACATTCCCGCTTGCTTAAAATGATGTTCGGAGTGGAGGGGGAGCTTGCAGGCAATGCCTTAAAAGCGCAGAGAAAAGCGCTTCGGACGGCGTCATTATCGCTGAGCGCGGCGTTTCTGGCTTTTACTCTGATGCAGTGCTTTTTTACGCTTTCCGGAATCAGCACAAGAGAGACTTATTTTGAAAGGTATCAGGGAGTCTGGGATATCATGGTTACGGTTCAAAATACGCAGGCGGATGCTTTTGAAAAGACGGACGCCGTTCGGGGGCTTGCCGGAATTAAAAGCGCCATTGTGTATCAGAAGGCGGCAGCTTCGAGGATGATTACAGAGGAGGAGATGAGCGGGGAAATGAAATCTTTCGGCGGATTTTCCCATGCTTCCAGTCAGTATGTAACAAAGACGGACGGCGGGTGGCTGGTAAATGCCCCGGTTATCATACTGGACGATGACAGCTTTTTAGCTTACTGTGAGCAGGCCGGCGTGACACCCGGGCTTGACGGGGCAGTGATATTCAATCAGATTCGTGACGTGACAAATCCTGATTTCAGACATCCTGACTGGATGCCTTATATCAAAGAAGAAGGAACGGACAGTGTTTTAAGAAAGGCCGGCAGCGAAGAGGGAATGACGGCGCAGATACCGGTTCTTGGCTATACCGAAACAGTGCCTCTTTTAAGGGAAGAATATAAGACGCTGGATTATTACGAGCTGGTGCATTTTGTTCCGGTGTCCTTATGGAAAGAGATAAAAGGAAGGATAGGAGGAACGGAAGAAGACAGCTATATCTGCGTCCGCTGCGGGGAAAATCCGGCGCTGCAGGACCTGAGTGCGCTTGAAGGTGAGATTCGCCGGACTGTCAGCGGGACTTATACGATAACATGCGAAAACCGCATCCGGGAATATGAAACGAATCAAAAGCAGATACAGGGAATGATGGCTGTATTTGGCGGATTCTGCGTCCTGCTTGCGATAACGGGCATTGGCAGTGTGTTTTCGAATACCTTAGGATTCGTGCGTCAGAGGAGGCGGGAGTTTGCGAGGTATCTGTCTGTGGGGATGACGATGGCAGGACTGCGGAAGATGTTTTGCATTGAGGCTCTGGCCCTGGCTGTGCGCCCGGTTTTAGTTACCCTTCCTCTGGCGGTGCCTGTGACGGCGTATATGCTGAAAGCAGGCTATATCGGAACGGGAGAATTCCTGGCTGAGGCACCGTTTGTTCCGGTTATTTTGTTTCTGTCTGCTGTTTTGGCGGCTGTGGCGCTGGCATATTACTCTGCGTGGCGCAGTGTACGGAAAATCAGTCTGGCAGAGGTTTTAAAAGATGATACCATGATGTGAATTCGCGCATTTAAATGTAAAAATTCAAAATATATCGTTGAAATGCACATGAATTTTGCTATACTATAATCATCCATTTGAAGGAGGACGGATTATGTATAGAAAAATTATGGGTTTTCTGACAGCATGGAAAGAAAGCGGGCACCGCAAACCGCTGATTCTGCAAGGTGCAGGGCAGGTTGGCAAAACTTATTCTGTTTTAGAATTTGGACGCACGCATTATGAAAATGTAGCATATAAAAATCTGGCAGCGGACGATATTCTTTATATGTCAGAGGAGCTGAATGATTTTAAGGGCGGAATGGCCGAAAATTATGTCAGTGTACATCTTGTCATGAACGGATACAGCGCCTGCTACTGGGAGTCAAAACGGGGTGCGGAAATAGATTTTGTGATTCAAAGGAACGGCCGGCTGATTCCTGTTGAAGTAAAATCCTCTGATAATACCAGGGCTAAGAGCTTAAAAGTTTATGTGGATACTTATAAGTCTGATTATGCGATTAAAATTTCTGCAAAAAATTTTGGATTTGAAGACGGGAAAAAGACGGTTCCGCTTTATGCGGTATTTTGTGTTTAGGAAAGGAGCAAAGGAGTCATGTGCGGAAGATTCTATGCAGATGATACAACCGTCAGGGAAGCGGAGAGAATCGTGCAGAATGTACAGCTGCAGATACAAAATATGCGTACGGGAGATATTTATCCTTCCCAGAATGCGGGTATTCTGACAGGACGTATCCGGCAAAAGAATGTGCAGACGCAGGGCGCCGCAGAGAAACCCGCGCAGGGGCTCTGCCTGGAGGAGATGCACTGGGGCTTTCCGCGGTATCAAAAGAAAGGGCTGCTTATCAATGCCAGGGCGGAAACGGCACTGGAGCGCAAAATGTTCTGCGACAGCCTGCTGCACAGACGGTGCGTCATCCCGGCAGGACACTTTTATGAGTGGGACTGCGATAAGAACAAAGTCATCTTTTATAGAGAAGACAGCCAGGTTTTGTATCTGGCTGGATTTTTTCAAAGATTCCAGGAGGAAGAGCGCTTTATCATTCTTACGGCACAGGCCAATGCCTCCGTCAGCCCGGTGCATGACAGGATGCCTCTTATTTTAGAGAAAGCAGAGCTGCATGACTGGGTTTTCGATAACAGGTTTATGGAGTATGCGCTGCATAAAACGCTGCCGGAACTTGGACGGAAGCAGGAATATGAGCAGCAGTGCCTGGTTTTTGACTGAAGCATAAAGCGGACGGTTTTGAAACAGAACGGAAATCATCATGTGGATGATAATTTTAGTCAGTTCAGGGCGGATAAAAAATATGGGAATATACAGAAGTATATTCCCATTTGAAAAAGCCTTTCAGGGCCAAATGCTCTTTCGAGCTTGATAACATTTAAATGTATATTTATTATAACACCTATCGTATGTTTGTCAATTCAGAACGTATGTTTGATATCGAGATGAGACAGTATGGAACGATTGATTTCTTCCAGCTTGTCAGTGCTGAGTTTTCCTATTTTCTTATCCAGTCTTGCTTTATCAATGGTTGTAATATCGGTAAAAATAATTCTTGAAGGATTTTTATCGAGCAGTCCTTCTTCTAAATCTTCATTTATTAATTTTATCTGGTAATGAGGATTGATTTTCCATCCATCTCCTTCAATAGGCAGTACCGTAACTTTTTCACCATATACATTACTGGAAAATCCCTGTATAATGATAACCAGATGGTTACTGCTTAATTCGCTTCCGGCATTTTCTGTGATACAGGCATTGTATATTTCACCTTTAAAAACCTTGATGGGATGATATTTCTTAGGATGATTATTTCTTAAACATCTGTTTTTGGCAGATTTTATATTTATAGAGCATAAAACGGGTATTTGTCTTATATAAGAAATAATTTTTTCAATATTGTCACTTGCAATTATCTGAGTTACGCTGTTGACATGATGAGAGTATTCTTTTATTTTGCTTACGATATCCAATTATATCATCTCCTTTGATAAAGAATTAGATAAAAAGATTAAGATAAAAACATTATATACTATAATACTACAAATTTCTACTATGTTTTTTATTTTGAAAAATTAAACAAGATTCTCCAATTAGTATTGTGCTTTGCCTGAATCTGGGTTTATAATAAATATAGAAAAATATTCAGGTCAGGGGGATTTCGCATGGATAAGGAAAGCGGCGCAGGCGCACGGGACAGCCAGGAACGTTATAAGGAAGCGGAGCTGTTAAAAGACAGCCGGATTTTGGAACACACACATTCTTTTATCGTAGAATATAATTTCAAGACAAAACAGTGCTACATAGACCCGGCACAGCGAAAGCATGTATACGGGGACTGGAACAGTGAATACAGTGAAAAAAGAAATTTCAGCCGGATTGCTTTAAAAGAAGATATTCCCAAATTAAACGAACTGTTTGACTTTACAGGATTAAAGCCGGGAGACTCGAAAAGCACGGCGGCAAGGTTTTATGTCAAATCCCATACATATGAATGGTTCCGGGTAAGCCTGATTTGCTACGGCGAGCCGGACGGGGAGATTGAAAGGGTGCTCATTACCTTTACAAACGCGGAGCAGGAGCTAGAGACCGTGCAGAAGCTGAAGTTTCTGCTAGCGAGAGACCCGCTGACCCATATGCCGAATATGGACAGCTTCCGGCAGATGACGGAGGCGATGATTCAGCGGCACCCGGATTTAAGCTATGCGTTAATCCGCATGGATATTGACAAATTCCGCATGATTAACCAGATGTACGGGACAAAGGAGGGAGACAATATCCTCCGCTACATCGGGGTAAAAATCCAGGAATGGATCGGGCCGCTGCAGGAAGAGGACAATGACAGTACGTATGGCAGGATATCTTCGGATATTTTTTATGTCTGCATGCCGGCAAATGCCAGTGATATTCAGGAGATTATCGATTTTATCCAGGCGGCTCTCAGGGCTTATCCGATTAAATTTGAAATGATTATGTCATTCGGCGTTTACATTACATGTGAAGCGGACCGCACGGAGCATGTATCGGTATCTACGCTGATGGACCGCGCGGCGTCGGCTCAAAAGACCGTGAAAAACAGCTATGTCAATCATGTAGCCTATTATGACCATTTAATCCGCAAAAAGGAAGTGGCTGAGAGGATTATTGTATCGGAAATGAAAAAAGCGCTGGAAACGGAGCAGTTTCAGGTATATTTACAGCCGAAGTGCGAGATGGATACAGGAAAGATTATCGGCTCGGAAGCGCTGGTGCGCTGGATTCATCCGTCCCAGGGAATTATTTCGCCGGGAGAATTTATACCGGTATTTGAAAAGAACGGATTTATTTCAGAGCTGGATTATTATATGCTGCGCTCAAGCTGTGAGATTATCAGAAGGTGGATTGACGAAGGAATCGGGCTGCATCCGATTTCCGTGAATGTATCCAGGACGGATTTGTATAACCCGAATCTGTTAGAGCAGATTAAAGAATGTGTGGACAAGTATGAGGTTCCTCATGACCTGATTGAATTTGAACTGACGGAAAGCGCGTTTGTATCGGACAATATGCAGCTTTACAATCTGGCAAAGCTGCTGCAGGAAAATCATTTCCGTGTGCTGATGGATGATTTTGGAAGCGGCTATTCTTCGCTGAATTCCTTAAGAGAGATTCCGGTGGACGTACTGAAAATCGATTTGAAATTCCTTCCGCCGTCTTCGGATGACAAACGCGGAAACGTGATTCTGCATTCCATTGTAGATATGGCAAAGCGCCTGGGGCTGGATGTGATTGTAGAAGGCGTAGAAACGGCAGGGCAGGCAGAATTCCTGTTATCGATTGGCTGCAGGAATGCGCAGGGATTTTATTTTTACCGTCCGATGCCTGTTTCAGAATACGAACAGTGCCTGGATAAGCCAAAAGAAACCGGGCTTAGCGGCTGCGTACAGTAAAAAGGAGGAATCATTTATGGAAAAACTGATTTTGGTAGTGGATGACGCGAAATTTGCCAGGGTCATTGCGAAAAAGGCACTGCAGAACGCCGGATATGAAAATATCATAGAAGCAAAAACAGCAAAAGAAGCGCTGGAGCTGTTTCAGGAGAAAAAACCGGACCTAACATTATTAGACATTACGCTCCCGGATAATACAGACCTGACGCTGCTAAAAAAACTGCTCGAAACAGACCCGTCAGCCTCGATTGTGATTAATTCCGCAATCGGACAGGAGCTGATTATTACGGATGCGATTAAGGCAGGGGCAAAGGATTTTATTATCAAGCCGTTTGAGGAAAAACAGTTTATCGAGACTGTGAACAAAGCACTCGGCGTCTGATGCGGCGCAGCATGGCAAAAGACCGCCGGACTGCCTGCTTTTGAAAAAGGACAATTAGAAAGGAAGGGGTATATGAATCTGTTTGACCGGGATGGAAATCTGGATTTAGATGTGCAGGACGCTTTATCGGAGCTTGGCAATGTCGGAGTGGGCATGGCCAGCATTACAATCGGCAGAATTCTGGGAGTACGGGTAGAATTGGAAGCGCCGAATGTAGTTCCGAAAGAAGAAGTATCCGAGCAGACGCTGTTAGACTACATCGGACAGAAAAATATAGGAATCTGGATGAAATTTGCGGAGCCTTTAAACGGCTCGGTGCTGTGCATTCTGAAACGGGGATTTGTGTATGATGTTGTAGAAAAAATGACTGGCAGCCGCTATGAAGGAACAGGGCTTTATAAGAATGAAATAGCGCTGTCTGCTGTCAGCGAATTTGCAAATATGCTCTCAGCCGCGTATATGAAAGCGGTTGGGAAATATACAGGGATGCGCATCTTTGTATCGCCCTATCTGCTGGTGGCAGGCGGGGAGCGGATTGAGCTTGGCGATGTCCCTGGGGAAGATGCGGCTAAGGCGCATAAGGCAATTTTAGTGGAAACCAGGTTTCAGCTTTTAGAAGAAGACGGAGATAAAACGAGAGTCGTCGGCAAGGTTGTGATGCTGCCGGATGACAATACGGTGGGCCTTTTGATGGAAGCGCTTGGGATGGAATAAAAAACATATTTATGAAAGAAGCAGAAGGTTCCCTGGCAGGAGCCTTTTTGTATTATTTTTTATCAAATTTTCTGCAACGAAAGGGGCAGAATATGCGTCTTATAAAGTACGGGTGTCCGGCAGATGCAGGGAAACAGCCTGTATGAAAAAAATCAGGGGAGATATTGCATACATGGAGGATGAAAAGATTATAGAGCTGTACTGGCAGCGGGATGAAGAGGCATTAAAGCAGACGAATCTGAAATACGGGTCTTTCTGTTATTACATAGCGCTTCACATTTTGAAAAATGAGGAAGACTCCAAAGAATGTGTCAATGATACATGGTTTAAGACCTGGCTGGTCATTCCTCCAAAGCGGCCGGAATTTTTACAGGCATTTTTAGGAAAAATCACAAGAAACCTGTCTTTGGACCGCTATCGGAAAAGCCATGCAGCCAAAAGGGGCGGAGGGAATATGGAGGGGATTTATGAGGAACTAAAAGAATGCATAGCTGACCCAAAGACGTTAGATTCGCAGACGGATACGATTGTCATAGCAGATGCGTTAAGCCGGTTTCTGTACGGGCTTTCGAAGGATGCCAGAATTATTTTTGTGCGCCGTTACTGGTACGCGGACAGTGTGGGGCAGATTGCACAGCGGTTTGATATGAGCGAGAGCAAGGTAAAGTCGTCGCTGATGCGCAGCAGAAATAAGCTTAAGGCTTTTCTGGAAAAGGAAGGGATAACAGTATGACAAAGAACGCAGAGGAACGGCTCTTTGAAGCATTTGGGCAGATTTCTGACGAACTGGTCACAGAGGCGGACTGCAGCCGGCTGGATGATGCGGACGGGGACGTATCCGGGGAGGCCGCGGAGCAGGTTTTCACAGACGGGGAACCGGAAAAGGTGCAAAAGCAGCATACGGTTTATGCATTCGCGGCAAAGCTGGGAGGATTTTTGAAATATCTGCCGGCAGCGGCGTGCCTGTGCATTGTATTTGGCAGTGTATTCTATGTTGTGAATCATGAGAAAGGGGCAGGAAATTCTGCCAGTTTTTCCATGTCAGGCAGCAGTGCGGATGCGGGAGGCGGAGCCAGCGGGGATGTCAGGATGGATGATGCGGACGGCAGTGCTTTTGATACGGAACCGGATGCAGGCTCAGATTCCGCGGAAAGGAAAGAAGATGCAGATATGCCTGAAAGCGGCGCCGCCTGGAATGAGGAATCTGCTGAAAACGGAACCGCAGACAGCGCGGACGGGCAGGCTCAGCTGCCGGTGCGTTACGGCGCTTACAGCGGCCCTGTATTTGCGCTGACCGCCACAGGGGACACACAGAAGCTGACGGCAGCAAGATCGCTGAAAGCAGACATTCTTACAGAAGAAAGCAGCGCGGGCATGCAGCCTTTGTTACAGATTACCGATACTTATCAGATTAAAAATACGTCAGACAGGGATAAGACCGTGCAGATTTTATATCCGTTTACAGGGGTGCTGAACCAGGCGCAGGAGCCGGACGGGGATATTCTTACCGTCAGCGGCCAGGAGCATCCCAAACAGGTGTCGTACAGCTTCGGCGCCAGCATAGCGGAATACCAGAACCTGGAGTCTTTCCAGCAGGCTCTGGATGGGGAAGCCATGAAGGATTATCAGGAGCATGCTCTGGAAAAAGAAGCAGACTGGGGCAGGGAGGTAACGGTATACACATTTACCATGGAAAAGGAAGAGAATACTGCGCCGTGCGTTGCCGGAATTACGGTGAGAGGGGCCGGGGCGGATGTGCTTACCTTTGGATTTGACCATTCTTTTGAGCGGGAAGAGGATACGGCATATTACTGCTTCTTTGCGCCCGGAGAACTAGAGCAGGCATATCTGATTGTAACCGGCGAAATGGAAGGAGAGCCGGAGACTGGATTTTATACAAATCTGGACTGCGACGAGAAAGCCGAAGGAATGCCGTATCAGATGCAGCGGCAGAAAATGGCTTATACAGATGCGCTCCGCTTATGCTCCGGCGCGGCTGCAAGGCAGATGGAGCAGGATTATGAGAGCGGCATTTACGATGCCAGCCTTCCGGAATATATGGATGCGGACGCAGCGAACCGGGCGCTTACCATGATAAGCGAAGAAGAAGACTTTTATGATACACTGACGAAGCGTTACGGCACCACGGAATTACAGGAAATATTTGAGCGTATTTTTGGAGAGACAAGAATCGTGTATGCAATGACCGCGGTGACAGTCCCGGCTGGAAAGACGGTAAAAGTAACAGCCAGGTCGCAGAAACAGCAGGAGAACGGGCACTATATTTTAGGCAGCGGCCCGCAGGATACCGAAGAATTCCGGTATGATTTTCTCTCCGCAGGGCAGAGCAGGCTTAAAATAAAAAAGACAGCTTTTCGGTTAAAGGCGGAAGAAGCGTGGCAGTTAGCCGGGCAGAATATGGGCCTGGTGCAAAAACGAAAGACAGTGTGGAAAACGGTGCCGGGAGAGGATGACGGGTACTTTATTTTAAGAAAAACAAATGTTTTGAATCAGAAACATTAGCAAATAAGGATTGATTTCTTTTATGGATAGTGCTTTAATAAAAGGAAGAATATGTATTTTATTTTTATGAAATGCATAAAAAAAGAAATCAGGAGGAGAAATTATGTTTGGTTTTGGACAGATGATTAACATTTTAAAAAAGAGTCCGAAAAAAATCGTTTTTACAGAAGGAAATGATCCGCGTATTTTAGAGGCAGCATCCAGGCTTCTTGCAAGTTATTTCCTGCATCCGATTCTGGTAGGGGATGAAGAAGAAATTATTGCAGCGGCAGAGGACAGCGGCTTTAACATCCGCGGCGCAGAAATTATCGACCCGAAAAAATATCAGGACATGGATGCCATGGTGGAGCTGTTCTGCGAACTGCGCAAATCGAAAGGCGTAACACCGGAGCAGGCCAGAAAAACACTGTCAAAGACAAATTATTTTGGCGCTATGCTTGTAAAGATGGGAATCGCGGATGCACTGTTAGGCGGGGCAACTTATTCGACCGCAGATACCGTCCGTCCGGCGCTGCAGCTGATTAAGACAAAGCCGGGCAACAGCATTGTATCGTCCTGTTTTATTCTTGTCCGTCCTTCTGCAACAGGTGATAATGAAGTATTGGCAATGGGGGACTGCGCAATCAACATTAAACCGACAGAAGACCAGCTGGTAGAAATCGCAATGGAAACGGCTGAATGTGCGAAAATATTCGGTATCGACCCTCAGGTAGCATTTTTAAGCTATTCGACCTTTGGCTCCGGGGAAGGCGAGGATGTAGATAAGATGCGCAATGCCGCACAGAAGACAAAGGAAAGATGCCCGGAACTGCCGGTAGAAGGAGAGCTGCAGTTTGACGCGGCTGTTTCTAAGCGTGTAGCGCGTACAAAATGCCCGGAATCAGCTGTGGCAGGACATGCTAATACCTTTATCTTCCCGGATATCAATGCCGGAAATATCGGCTATAAAATCGCGCAGCGTCTCGGACATTTTGAGGCTTACGGGCCGATTCTGCTCGGACTGAATGCGCCGATTAATGATTTGTCCAGAGGATGCAACGCTTCGGAAGTGTATTCGATGGCAATTATTACGGCAGCGCTGGCATAAATCAAGACGGCTGCCTTGTCTGGCATGGCGGATTTAAAAGCGCCTGTGACAGATATCAGTGAATCATAAAAAGCCATATTTTACTGCAGGATTTTATATACAGTAAAATATGGCTTTTGCTGTCTGGACAGCGTTTTTGCGTATTCAGGTTCCGTCTGTCTGTTTTTACCGGTACATTCCGGCCAGCTTTTCAAATGCCGGGAGTGATTTTTCGATACGGGAAGTCGGCACGCAGTAAGAAATGCGCACATGTCCCGGACAGCCAAAGCCGCACCCTGGCACAATCAGAAGATTCAGCTCCTTTGCGCGCTCCGCAAATGCGACATCATCCTGTTCGAGTGACCGCGGAAACATATAAAAAGTCCCGCCCGGTTCCACAACATGATACCCCATGTCCCGCAGACTGTTCATCAGCAGGTTTTTGTTTGTTTCATAAATCGAAATATCGGAAGTTTCGTCAGCACAGGCAGCGCAGACACGCTGAAACAGGCTCGGCGCATTGACATAGCCAAGCATTCTTCCGGCGCCTGCAACCGCGGCATAGACCTGTTCAAAATCCTGTACCGCAGACGGAACCAGTACATAGCCCATGCGCTGGCCCGGCAGGGAGAGAGACTTTGACCAGGAGTAGCATACCAGCGTATTGCGGTAAAAATCCGGCAGGAACGGAACACGGGTGCCGGAAAATACAATTTCGCGGTATGGTTCATCTGCAATCAGATAAATCGGATGATGATACTCGGCGGATTTTGCCTCCAGAATCTCTGCCAGTTTTTTTACGGTATCTTCATTATAAACCGCGCCGGAAGGATTGTTCGGTGAATTGACAATCACAGCTTTGACAGAAGGGGTAAGCGCCTGCTCGAACGCGGCAAAATCAATCTGGAATGCCCCGGTATCAGCCGGAATGATGACAGGCTCTGCCCCGGCGCCTTCTGTGAATACCGCATATTCTGGAAAATACGGCGCAAAGAGAATCACCTTATCCCCGCTGCAGCAAAGGCCGTGCAGACAGCAGCATAATGCGGCGGCGGCGCCTGCGGTCATGTAGAAATTGTCAGCCGTATAATCCGTATGAAAACGCCTGTTGACAGAATCTGACAGCATCGTGCGCACATCGGCGTCTCCCTGAGCGCTTGTGTAGCCGTGCAGCACGACAGGGTCCATTTCAGCCAGAATTTTCTGAGCGGTTTCATTGACTAAGGCTGGCGACGGAACGCTTGGGTTTCCGATAGAAAAGTCGAAAACATTTTCAGCGCCGATTTCTTCTGCTTTCATTTTGCCGTATTCAAACAGCTCGCGGATGACAGAACGCTGCGTGCCGAGGGCTGCCATTTTTTCATTCAGATTTGACATGTTTGCATGCTCCTTTGTAAGAAATTTGTTATTTGGTACCGAAAATCCGGTCTCCGGCATCTCCAAGGCCCGGACAGATGTACGCCTCTTCATTCAGGCAGCGGTCCAGGCATCCGCAGTAAAGCTGTACGTCAGGATGCGCATGGTGAAACCGCTCGATGCCTTCGGGTGCCGCAATAATACAGAGAAATTTAATATGTTTCCCGCCGTGCTCTTTAATAAAGTTTACAGCGGATACCGCAGAACCGCCGGTAGCCAGCATTGGGTCTAAGACGGCGATGGTGCGTTCTTCAATCGGACTTGGCAGCTTGCAGTAATATTCCTCCGGTTCATGTGTTTCATGATTGCGGCACAGGCCGATGTGCCCGACCTTTGCGCTTGGAACCAGTGTCAGAATGCCGTTTACCATTCCAAGCCCCGCCCTTAAAATCGGCACAACAGCCAGCTTCTTCCCGGAAATGACAGGGGTTTTGCAGGTTTCAAGCGGAGTCTGTACTTCCACAGCTTCTACCGGTAAATCCCGAAAAGCCTCATACCCCATCAGAACAGCGATTTCTTCCACCAGCTTGCGAAATTCGTTTGTGCCGGTCCGTTTGTCACGCAGCATCGAGATTTTGTGCTGGATAAGCGGATGCTCCATATAAAAAATGTTTTCCATGCGATTGAATCCTTTCTTCTTATTTGTTTCTAAATCAGCTCCGCGCTGAATTTTTCTTTATGCCCGGCCCTGTTTATCAGCTAACAGGGGTCTTATCGCCCGGTATATTTCACTGGCCCTTTTGCTGTCTTTGATTTCTTTAATCAGGGCATTGTGCACTTCCTGCTTTGACCTGCAGCGCTGTATAATTTCTGCAATCATCGGGACGGGTTCCTTTTCCTGTATCAGATTTTCGATTTCTAAAAACAGCTGTCCGTTTTTGGCTTTTTCATCTTTTCCGGTACAGTCCATAACGGTTTTAACGGCGACATCTTTCTTATTCCAGTAACTGACCGGTACCGAAAATCCGCCGTCCGCAGTGACGATAAAATATTCGGCGTCTTTGTTGCCGCTGTTTTGGCTGATTAGATACCCGAGGTAAGAAGACAGCTGGAAATCCAGCGCATTTTTCGTTCCGATTTCTACTTTCTGATAGGATATTCTGGCTTTGGCCTCGTTTAAGATAAAATGCAGCTCAAATGTCAGGCTGTCGGCATTGTCGCTGTAAAAAATGCAGACTTCGTCCTGCTGTGTGAGGCTGCTTAAGCCGTCTAATCCGTGGATTCTTACGTTTTCATAATCAACTAAATAATATGCCATGTTTCTTCATCCTTTTCTGCTCTTTCCCTGGTAACAGTCCGGCTGGCTTTTCTGTTACCGTTCCTTTCCTGATTTTTAGAAAAGCGTGTTTAACATGATACTTAGATTGTCAAACACGCTTTTTCATCGTTTATGCGGCATTCCGTATGCTTGGTCTTTATCTATTATAACCAATTATGGAGTTTTTGCAAGGGATTTTCTTTCGGTTTCCGTGGTGTAAATGAAGGTTTTATGTCATGGTTCGGACAGGGGGAGATATTGTGGCTCTCTGGACGGTTTTCTGGCTGGGGTTACGTAGGTGAATTTTGGGCATAGAATGACAGATTTTTGGCGGCAGTTTATAGTTTTTCAGGATTTTTTTCTGGTACTTGACTTTTAAATATTACTCGTGTAGGATTTACGGGGGGGGGAGGAGGGGGATGTGGCGGCGCGGACGCCGGGTGACGGGAAGATGCACCGGATTCCTGTGACGGCTCCGGAATGTTAAGAATCCCTAAGCATTCTGGAGCCGCCGCAGGAAGACCGCGCAAATCCCCTCTCCCGGCGTCCGCGGAGCCAAAACATACTCCCCGTATCCGAACTGTTACGGTTTTTCATGAAAAATAGCAGATGCTTTGCAGAAAATTTATTGACTGGCTGTGACTGTTATTGAGATATCCATACGAAATCTGGAATATTTTATGCAGCGTCTGCTGGAAAACAGTTTTGAGCGGTTATGTGTGCAGTACCTTGCTGAAACTGCTGCTGTGAGGAAGTATTTACTCTGGAATCAGGAATGGAACGGGGAGAGGCGGAAAATAGAAAGGAAAGGATGGATTGTTATGTATCATAAAGGACTTGGTATGAAAGTAATGGCCTGTGCGATTGCAGGAGGGCTTATTTTCAGCGGATGTCTGGGGATATCCGGGACAGAGAAAGAAAAGGGGATTTATGAGGAAGGCGGGGAGGATGTGTGTGAAAAAATTTCAGAAGAAAGGAAGGTATCTGAAGCGGGAGTGGAGGAAGAAAGAGACACTGAAAAGGGAAATGGGGAAAAGGAAGAAAAGGGAAACGGGGAAGAGGCAGAAACTGAAGAGGGAGTCAGGGAGACGGAAATTAAGAAGGAGGAAGGAAAGAGAAACGGGGAGGAGGCAGAGAAGGGGAAAGGAAGGGAAAAGAGAGACGAAGCCGCAGTTAAGACTGTGCAAAAAGACTGGTCTGGATATTTTGACGGATTACAGGGGGCGGCGGTGCTGTACGATGCTTCGAAACGGCAGTTTTCCATCTATCATGAAAAGACGGCTCTGACGCGGAGGTCGCCTTGTTCTACATTTAAAATTGTTTCATCTCTGGCAGCTTTGGAAAATGGAATTCTGGACCTGGATGATTCGGTGCGTAAATGGAGCGGCGAGGTGTTCTGGAAGGAGGACTGGAACAGGGATATTGATTTTCAGGATGCTTTTCGCGCATCGTGTGTCTGGTATTTCCGGGAAGTTACAGATGAAATCGGAAAGGAGCTTATGCAGGAGGAGCTGGACAGGCTTTCGTATGGAAACTGCGATATTTCTGACTGGGAGGGGCGGATGAATGCGAATAATCATAACCGGGCGTTAACGGGATTCTGGATTGAATCTTCGCTGCTGATTTCGCCGAAAGAACAGACAGAGGTTATGGAGCGGATTTTTGGACGGAATTCTGTTTATTCTGATAAAACGCGGAATGCATTGAAGGAAGTGATGCTGGTGAAGGATGCGGGCGAAACGGATGTTCTGATATATGGAAAGACCGGGATGGGGATGGCAGAGGGAATTGTCGTGGATGCCTGGTTTACCGGGTTTGCAGAAACTGAGCAGGGAAATATGTATTTCTGCGTTTATCTTGGAAGGGATGATGAGCGGGAGGTATCCAGCGCGAAGGCGAGGGAAACTGCGGTCCGGCTGGTACTGGGGGAGCTATAAAAGCAGCGCGTCTGCTCTGTCTTAAAATGAAACACACTGCTTTTATAGTCTGCTTATATGATATTACTAATGTATTTGTATGAGTTTCTTTTGTATGAGTATCCTGTCAGCTTTTTGCCCGTCCGGGGTTCTGCCTATAGGCGGGTGGTTTATCGGGTTTCGTCTGCCGGACTAAGCCGCAGATTTTCTCCGTCAAAATACAGGACACGTTTCCAGGGGCTGCCTGTTTCCCTGGAAAGGCCGGTGAACTGACAGGATTTGCTGTAAGTGTCCCATGCTGCGGATGTCCAGTCTGTAAGCTCCGGGCAGGCGTTTTGAACCAGCTTTCTGATATCAGCTTCATAAATCTGTCCGTCTTTCTCAAAGAGGATGACGCCGTCTCCGGCCGGAGTATCGGTGAGGCCTTTGCTGCATAGCAGTTCATCGGTGCCGTCTCCGGCTAAATCCAGTTCCAAAGCTTCGCCGAAGCGATGCATGTAAGCACGGCAGAGGCAGGTGATTTTGCCTGTTTCGTCAAAGTAAAAGTAATCCCGGCATGGCACGTTTGTCTTACCATTTTGCGAAGGAGCCGCGTACTCTGCATAGAATCCGCTATGGCCGAAGATATCGTCATAGAAAAACAGACTCTCAAACTGGCCCTCATCCATAGTAAGAAATGCCTGATAACTGCCATCTTCCATTACTTCCGCCACACGGGTCAGTCCATCCGTGGCCCGGTAGGCCAGAATCAGGCGGTCGTCAAAATTCCAGAAGGCCAGCTGGTTTTCATAACTGCTGTTATCATAATCAGAGGATGGGCGGGACTCTGTCACAGTCTCAGGGGCAGAGTAAGGCGAAAGCCCCGTCAGCGGAATCAGGACTGCGTCATTTTCCGGCATTGGCGTAGGAATGGCAGGCCTTTCGCATTCCTGATTGGACAGGAAACGGTATTCAGAGGTTTTTTCGCCCTCTGCGAGCGTTACACAGTACCAGTCAGCTGACCTTCGCTGATAGAGCTTTACAATGCTGCCACTGTCCGCAGATTCCCTCGTGCCACATGTGAAATACAAATCTCCGCAGTAATTGGTATCTCCGGCCATCCAGTAATATGCGTCATATTTGGAAGAATACATAAAATTCTCCATTCCTTTTTGTTCTGTTTCTTCTAAGGACAGGCCGAGATATTTCTGCAGACAGCCGTTTATGGCGGAGGAGGTCACTTTATGGGCCGGGCATAGCAGGTTTTCTGGGTCACGTTTTAAAATATCCCGGATTTCCTTATCTGAGAGGGCATCCGGACTTCCGTCTTCTTTTGGAGAGCCGGTTCCTAGATAGAACAATTCAAACAGGTCGATTTCTTCTGGTGCAGTGTAGAGAATCGATGGATTGGCAAACTGATTTCGGATTTGGAAATCCCCGTTTTTTCCATTAAAAAAATTCTCGTTGAACCATTGAAGTTCTTCCCCTGAGAGCGGTATGCAGCCGTCTGCTTTGGGACGGGCGGATAAGGTCTGTGTGTCCGGCCGCGGGCTGGCAGAAGCGTTTTGTGTATTGTCTGCGGTATCGGCAGCGCGGCCTTTTGCAAACGTGCAGGCCGATGCGATTCCAGCCAGGAGCAGTACGGCAAAAACCGCTGCGAGCATTTGCCTTCGGCCCTGTACAATGCGCTGAATGCGTTCTTTCAGCTGCCGTTTTCCGGCTGTCATGGTGGTTGCTGAAAGCAGCGGATTACCCGGCGTTTTTACAGGGATAAGTGAAAGCAGCGTTTTTCCATACGGGATTCGTTCCTGTTCGTCCAGATGAGCCAGCGCCGATTCATCGCAGGCCAGTTCACAGTCATTTTGTGAGCAGATGGCGGCAGTCCAGACCAGCGGGTCAAACCAGTAAATGGTAAGGCACAAGACGCGAAACAGTGTCCAGAGAGGGTCGAAATGCCGTGCGTGCATTTCCTCATGGCAGAGAATATGGCGCAGGGAACTGTCAGAAAGCAGTGTTTTCTCTGGCAGATAGATTGCGCTTCCAAAAAGACACGGGGACGGCAGAATTCCGTCTGGCAGTACGTATACGTTTCTTCTGACTGGGAAAGGGAGTTCTTTTTCAAACAGTTTCCGGTGTCTTTTTACCGTTCTCCAAAAGGCCGTGTTTATCAGGAAAAAGAAAGCGGCTGTCAGTCCCATGCCCAGTATCCAGATAAGCTGAAGAAAATCGGTTAAATTCCAGTCTGCCTCAGATTTCACTGGCGTATTTTCGGAGATATTACTAGAAATATGACTGGAGTTACCTTCCGCGGCATTCCGGGTCTGTGCGGCGCCGGATAACGGTTTTGTCTGGCTGTCTGCTGCAGATTCAGGAACCGTCGCCTGGTCTGGCCGAAAATAGGTATTTATCTGGCTGTTTATGGCTTCACTGACTGGTCTGGCTGCGGTCAAAAGGGAAAAGTCCCAGGCCGGAAGGCTGACAGGAACCAGCAGCCGTATTATAACAAGCCCCCACAAAGCATATTGAAGCCGGGCGGATATATAGTTACGAAAAACCGCCCGTATGAGAAGCAGTAATAAAATGAGGACAGATGAGGTAGTAAGAATATCTTTCATTTTGCCGTTTCCTCCTTTGCTTTTTCTAAAATTTCTGCCGGACCGGCTGTGTTATCCCGGGTCAGGGCATTTACGGCGGGCATCTTATCAACCGGCAGTCCAGGATTTCTGCGAAATGCCCTGCCGGGAAAATGTCTGGTTTCGGTTTCTACAGCATCTTTCTTTTTCCATACAGGATAAAAGAATTTCGGCCGGCCGCTCTTATTATGCCCGGATGGTAAGCGGAGATTCGTTCCGCAGCATCATCCGCTTCCGTTCACTTTCTGATAGCTTTCGTTTCATCTGCATTCCTCCTATCTATATTAGCAGACATTTGCTTACCTGTATAGAATAACACGATGGTAAGCATTTGTCAACCAAATAGGAGGCGGTTTCTGCGTAATTCTAAAAGACACTCAGAACGCAAAAAAACTCTGTACAAAACAGAGTTTTCCTTAAGACCATGATAAATATAATAATCTATTTTCAAATCTGCAGATAAAAGCGTCATTCTTTTTTTACTGCGAGCAGCGGTTTCAGCGCTGAGGATTTTTGCCATGCACTCTCAAAGATTTATCCGGCGCAGTATAACCAGTTATTTATTTTACGGTGTACTAGAAACATTCGCATCAATTCTGCCAGATATCCATGTCAGAAAGAATCGAAAGGGTCAGTTCAGCCGCCATGGAGCCTGAGGCAGATGTTTCATTCTGAATATTTGTGGCAAAAAAATACGTCTGTCCGTCCCGCTCGATATATCCGATAAACCATCCCAGGACATTCTGTCCGTTCGAGGACCCGGTGCCGGTTTTTCCATAAAGACGGCTGCCGCCTTTTGTATCCAGATAAATCGAATCCTTCACCGCCTGGATATTTTCCGGTGAAACATCAAGCTGGCTGTTATAAAACCGGATCAGCATCTCAACCTGTTCAGCCGGAGAGATGGTAAGGGCAGAATCGGCCCAGTAGCTGGAAAGATTTCCCTCAGCGGTTTGATTTCCATAGCCTGCTTTTTCAAGAAAATCACGGATAACAGGAAAACCTGCCTTTTGGTCAATGGACTGAAAATACCAGGTAACAGAGTTTTGCATGGCAGAGCGCAGCGTCTGGTCCGCATTCCACAGGTCATATACATAGTGTCTGCCGTTCCATTTCATAGATGTCTGCTCAGGGGAAATAATGCCGGATTCAAGCCCGTACAGTGCGGTGTATATTTTGTAGGTGGAGGCCGGGGAGATGCGCGTTAGTGCACATTCTTTATTATAAATCTGCCAGGCATCGCTTTTCGTATCGTACAGGACAAAACTGCCTGTATAACCGTCAAAAGAAGCGCTTAAATCAGGATACGAAATCGTTTTGTCATATTCTGTAAAAAGGCAGCGGTCCGAAGCGGCTGCGCGTATGGATAAAAGCGGGATAAAGAATGATAAAACAGCAGCCGTCAGTGCATAAGCAGCGATACCGTAACAGGTTTTTCGAAACGCTGTTTTCGGAGATGAACCGTTTTGGCAGTCTGCGATATTTAAAATCCTTTTTGTCATCTGTGCCATGCTTCCGCTGATACCCGGGGCATACGGAAAAGACGGCTGTGATATTTTTTCGGCAAAATGAATCAGTGCCGTTCCATATTCTGCATAAGCATCCGGATGCAGCAGCTTTAGGACAGAGGTATCGCAGGCGATTTCCCCGTCGGTTTTCATTTCCCTGAGTGCGAGCCATACAAAAGGATTAAACCAGTACAGCACACAGGCGGCATTCATCATAGAATGAACCAGGCAGTCTTTGTACCTGTAATGCGACAGCTCATGAAGCAGCATATACCGGATGTCTTTTGCATTGCATTCAGAAGTATTGCAGTCAGAAATCAAATGGATTGGCAGGTAAATGCATGGCCTGAAAAATCCCGTAATTACAGGAGATTTTAAAAATGCCGTGCTGTAAACAGGAATCTTTCTGGTAATATGCATCTCTTCCAGACAGTTTTGGTAAAGTCTTCGTACAGCGGGATTTTGCAGAGGCAGCGAAGATTTTTTTAACTGGTACAGGCGGAGCGCTGATTTCATCAGAAATAAAATCATCCCGGCCATGCCGGCAATCCACAAAACGGACAGCAGCGTTCCTATGCCGGAAGGAATTTTCCGGCTGACGGCTGCGCCAAAGTCATTCATCCAGCCGGAAGCGCCGGCAGGTGCAGGGGCAGCATCTGGTTTTGCGGCAGTGCCGGCAGATACCGGTGCATTCTGAAGGCGTTTGAGCCATGAAACAAACTGTAAAAAACGCGGCGGCAGGGCCGGAAGAAAAGGAACTGCCAAAAATCCGAACATAAGAAACCATAAAGCATACCGCATCCGGCTGGTCATCCAGTTTTTCAGTATGTGCCTGGCGGCAAACAGCAGTCCGATGATGATGCTGATAAAAACATTGCTGATAAGAAACTGTACTGCGAAATCTCCCATATCAATCACTGATTCCTTTCGTTTTTAGGGGATTTTTTGGAACTTTTGCTGTCTTTGGACAGAAGGGAACGCAGCGTGTGAATGTCGTCCTGTGAGAGTCTGTCATGGTCTATATAAGCAGACAGCATGGCAGAAATATCTCCGTTATAGAAACGTTTTAGAAAAGTGCTGCTTTCCTGTCCGATATATTCGTCTTTGTCCACCAGCGGAGTATAGACAAATACCCGGCTGTGTTTTTCATAGGTAAGCGCGCCTTTTGTGACAAGGCGTTTAATCAGTGTCTGGATGGTTTTCGGACTCCAGGCGGTGGTCTTCAGCAGCCGGTCTGTGATATCATTAGTGCTTATCGGAGCGTATTTCCAGACAATTTTCATTACTTCATATTCAGCTTCCGAAATCTGGGGCAGAGTTTTCAAAATGCAGTCCTCCTGTTTTCGTTCTTACGTGTGTAATAAAAATAGTATAGGATATGGGAGAGGGGATGTCAAGGGAATGTTATAAGATATCTGTTTTGTAAATGCATCCAGTATTGTGGAAAAAAGTGTAAAGCCTCTGGCAATTCAGCAGGCTTTACACTATGGTTTTGCGGGTTACTGGTTTTTAAGTATATTCATTGCTTCGTCTTCAGACGGTTTATGTGTTTCAATAAATACTAAAAACTCATTTATTTTCTTTGCGTCCCACCCTTCCTGGGTTAATTTAAGAATGATATTCGTTGTTTCTTTTGCTGTCATTTCCATTACCTCCATATTCTCACCGCCTTTATGATTGATGCAGATGTTTATTGCTATAATCATTATAGCGTATGTGGATGAGGGTGTAAAGACGTACAAAACTGTTCCCGGCAGAAAGACTGCCGCTGTGCAGTCAGAAAACTAAGAACGTTTCACTTTTTCCAGCATTCCTGCACTCTTGCAAAAATATTGTTAAGTGGTACAATCATTAAATGAATGGAATGCGGGCCCGCACTAAATGGGGCTGTATCAGGACACTTCATGCATGAGGAGGAGAAAAATGTCAATAGAAAGAGTAAAAGCCTATTTTAGGACACACGGAATGGAACATCTTATACAGGAATTTGAAGTATCGAGTGCGACGGTAGAATTAGCTGCAAAAGCGCTTCAGTGCAAACCCGAAAGAATCGCGAAGACGCTGTCATTTATGGCGGATTCTCATGCGATACTTGTAGTGGCGGCCGGGGATGCGAAGATTGATAATCCCAAATATAAGGCACAGTTTGGCACAAAGGCGAAAATGCTCACGCCGGATGAAGCAGAAACACTGACGGGACATGCCGTAGGCGGCGTCTGTCCGTTTGCAGTCAATGAGGGTGTGGATGTATATCTGGATGTATCGCTGAAACGGTTTGAAACGGTATTTCCGGCCTGCGGCAGTTCGAACAGTGCGATAGAGCTGACGATTCCGCAGTTAGAGGAATATTCCGGCTATAAAGCCTGGGTGGATGTCTGTAAAGGGTATCTGAAATGATGGAGAAGCGGTATCTTCAGTATATGTACAGTTATCCGCATAAAACGGCTTACCGTTCTCTGTCCGGGGTTTCCCTGAAAGATTATGTGTCTTTGCTGGAAGGCACGGGGCACGGCCTGTATGTGCATATTCCGTTCTGCCAGGCAAAATGCGGCTACTGTAACCTGTTTTCGGTAACCGGGCAGGATACGGAGGCTGTGGAGAGGTATTTAGAAGCGTTAGAAAGACAGAGCATGCAGTATGAAGAACTGGCATCCGGGGTACGGGCGGAATTTTCACAGTTTGCAGCCGGCGGCGGAACGCCCTTGTATCTGAATCCAGGGCAGTTAGAGCAGATGTTTGAAACGGTAAGGAACCATTTTCGATTTTCCAAAGGGGCGGAATTTGTAATCGAAACGGCGCCGAATCAGACGGATGCTGCCAGACTGCGGATTTTAAAACAGCAGGGCGTTACCCGGGTGAGCATGGGCATTCAGAGCTTTCATGACAGGGAGCTGTCTGCACTCGGGCGGCATCACTGTGCAAAAAAAGCCAGAGAAGCGCTGGAGCTTTTGAAAATGGCTGAATTTTCGTGTGTGAATGTGGATTTCATTTATGGGATTCCGGGACAGACATCCGATAGTCTGTTAACGTCGCTTCGGGAAGCGCTGGCCTATGAGCCGGATGAACTGTTTTTGTATCCGCTGTATGTAAGCCGCGGCGCCGGACTTCTGCGCTCAGGCGTTGTGCCGGATGAGAAAGAGGCGTTTTTACAGTATGAGCATGCCAGGGATTTTTTACTGGGCAGAGGGTTTCGGCAGGATTCGATGCGGCGGTTTGTGCGGCAGCATTCACAGGCTTTAGCAGACAGCTTTCGGCGGATTGGCAAAGCAGAAGGCGGACTGCAGAATGCCAGAGCAGAAGGCGGACTGCATAATGCCAGAGCAGAAGGCGGACTGCATAATGCCAGAGCAGAAGGCGGACTGCGGAATGCCGGGAACAATCAGCCGTATATGGAACGGGAATTTCAGGACTGCGGGTCTGGGACGTCGCTTGCATTAGGATGCGGGGGAAGAAGTTATCTTGGAAATCTTCATTTCTGCAGCCCTTATGCGGTGACAAAAGCGGAATGCATGCAGAGAATCCGGGAATTTGAGCAGACGGATGATTTTACGGAAATTACGCATGGATTTTTTCTTTCAGAGGAAGAGTTAAAACGCCGTTATGTTATCCGGCATTTACTGATTTATCCGGGGCTGCCTTTGAACCGCTATCAGAATCTGTTTCACAGCGATGCGGCAGAAGATTTTCCGATACTGAATGACTGGACAGAGAAAGGATATGTGAGGAGAAAAGCTGCTGAGAATGGAGAAAGCAGGGCGGATGGTGTTTTTCAGGAGGAATTTCTGGCTCTGACGGAAACCGGGCTGGGGCTTTCGGACTGCCTGGGGCCGCAGCTGATATCCGATTCTGTCAGACAGGCAATGCAGGAATGGGAGGAAGAACACAGCCGGCATTTGTCAGGCAGGCGGAGCGGGGAATGAGAGGCAGGCAGTGCAGGAATGGGAGGAGGATATTATGAGCGGACGGATGGTCTTGTACCGGGGGAGTCTGAAAAGCTGTAATTATCAGTGTTCTTACTGTCCGTTTTCGAAGCATGCCATGCCGCTGAACGAGCTTGAAAAGGACAGGGAACAGTGGACGGATTTTGTGAGCGCTTATGCAAAGCATGCGGAGGAGTCTGAACATCATGCACTGATGATTGTGCCTTATGGAGAGGCGCTGATTCATCCGTGGTACATAAAAGGACTTGCCCGGGTCAGCGCGCTTGCGGGGACAGATGCCGCGGGTGCACAGACGAATCTGGGATATTCTGTGAAAAAGCTGCTGGACGATTTTCGAAATGCAGGGGGAATTACGCGCAAATTAAGGCTCTGGGCCACGTTTCACCCTGAGATGACGACAGTGGCGGAATTTGCAGAAAAATGTAGGTTTTGTATGGAAACGGGAGTAAAGATTTGTGTGGGAGCGGTGGGAGTGCCGGAACATACGGACCTGCTGATGCAGCTTCGAAAAGCGCTTCCAGAGGAAATTTATTTATGGGTGAATAAAATGGACGGTCTGGGAAGGCCGTATACGGATGAAGAGAAGACGGCTTTTGCGGACATTGACCCTTATTTTTTCCGGGAGCTTTTGGAGCACAGGCAGGAGGTAACAGAGTGCCAGAAAAGGATTTTTGTGCAGGGAGACGGGAAGAGACGGCTTTGTAATCTGAGCGGGGCGTTTGATTCCGGCCGGGAAACTTTTTTGGCGCAAAATGGCATGCATGGCTGTAAGAAAAAGCGCTGTTCCTGTTATCTGGCTTATGGAGGAAGGGAAAATCTGCAAAACGAGATGCTGTTTGGCCCGTATCCGCTGTTTCGGATTCCGCGGCGCCCCAAAGCGGTGTTTCTGGATATTGACGGCACACTGCTTCCGAAAAAGAGCGTGGGCAGGAAGACGGGTGAAAAGAAGAAGGCGGAACCGGACGGTATTTCGGAGGAGTTAAGAACAGGGCTGAAGGTGCTGGCAGAAAGAGAACGGACGCTGTTATTTCTGGCAACGGCACGGCCTTATGAAGAGGCGTACAAGCGGTTAGAGAATATCTGGCAGCTGTTTGCGGGAGGAGTTTTTGCGGGAGGCGCTCACGTTTTATGGAAGGGAAGGAAGGAACAGGTTTATTTTTTGGAGGAAGGGGAAGAATGCCTACAGTATCTTAAGCTTTTTCAGGAACAGTTTCGTTTCCGGGTGCTTGTGTATCGGAAGGACGGGCGCTGTTATAAAATAACGCTTCTGCGTGCAGGGAAAAAACCGTGGGATGTGGAAGAGGCGGACGCACTGATGGAGCAGGTTCCGGTGGCGGTCAGAAAGCGGGTGCAGTATTTTATTGAGGAAAACTGCATGCAGATTACGAGAAACGGGGCGGATAAGGCGGGCGGGGTCAGGCTGCTTTGCAAGTGGAGCGGGATTTCGCCGAAGGAGGCGTTTGCTGCGGGGGATTCTGCGCTGGATGCTCAGATGATAGAAATGTGTGCGGCGGGCGGATGTATATAGATTATTTCAAAAGCCGTCAGGCTGGTGTGACAAAGACAGATAAATGCAGAGCTGTAGACAGGATTTGCAGCCGTTTAGTCTGTAAAAAGATAAGCTTATTCTATAATTGCTTTTATATCTTTCATGTAGTATACTTAATAAAAACACAGTTTTGCATAAATAAAAAGAAAAGAGAAGCATAAATCAAATGACAGCAAACAATGCATTAACAGAATCCGAATATACTTATGACCAGAAATTTAAGCAGCTGTTTCAAAATAAAAAATTCCTTGCTCCGATTCTAAAAAACATCGTAAAAGAATACAGGGACATATCCCTGCCCGAAATCGAAAGCCTGATTATCTCTGTAAGCGGAGATGAGGAAACAGCTGCGAGTATTGGTACAGAAGATGTCGGAAAAGGAAACGAAATGAAAACCTGTTATGATGTCCTTGCGGGCTGCAGAATGCCTGACTCAGAGGATTTATTTACTGCAGGGCTGTACTTTGATCTGGAGATGCAGCGGGAAAAAAATACTGGATATCCTGTCCCGGCACGAGGCATTTATTACTGCAGCAGACTCATCAGCAGACAGCTGACCAGTCTGGAAGGAGAAGCTTATACTTATCTGAAACCTGTATATTCTGTATGGATTATCATTAACGATATCCCGCAGACTCTGCGCTATTCCAGATATGAAGTTTCCCTGAACGGGGTAAGCAGCATTATGGAAGAAAGCAGGAGCTTCAGCAAAAATAAAAGAAAAAGATTTCATGCAGCAGTCAGAAAATTAGACAGCCAGATTGATTATATTCATCTGTGCCTTGTATTTCTGTCAGAAGATTTTACAGACCAGGGAGAGTCCGGGGATGCGCTGATTCGTTACCTGCAGTCTGTCTTTATGAAAAAAATTGCCGATTCGGAATATAATCCGTATGCTGACTATTCGAAAAGCATTAAAAAGGAGGCGGATAAGCTTATGACAATCGTTGAAATGTTTGAAGAAAGAGCTGAGAGAAGAGGCAGAAAAATAGGGGAGAAAAGAGGCGAAGACCGCCTGAAAGAACTGCTCTGCTGCCTGAAACAGCAGCATCGTGATGAGGATATTAATCAGATTCTGTTTTCAGAAAACAGACACCTGCTGGAAAAGCTGTATTCTGAGTTTCATTTATAGTATTTTAATCTCAGAGTCCGGTACAGAGGTGCTGTATCGGGCAGCAGCCGGCTGCAGGATACGGAATGCAGAAATTTCCTTTGCACGGCTGCTTCCAGTCACAGTTCTTCATCACAGTAATAATGGAAATACTGTTCTTTCAAAGCCGGATAAGCGCCTCTTGGCAGATAAATTTTTTTCCCGTTATCCAGCTGTATCGTCTGTACGCTCATGCTCTCGACATGGCGGAGGTTTACGATATAGGATACCCCGGCTTTTACAAATTCACCATATCCGCACAGCATTTCGTAAATCTTTGCCATTGTCAGGCGGAGCAGGCAGGAGCTTCCGTCTGACAGATACATGCACTGGCATTTTTTCTGTGCTTCAATATATTCGATATCATGTAACGGAATCCGGCACAGTCTGTTATCAATCCGAAGCACCAGATATTTTTTCCGGTCTTCTTCTATTTTTTTCCACACTTTGTCTAAAACCTGAAAGAGGCTGTCTTTGGATACGGGTTTTAGAAGATACTGTACGGCATTTACCTGAAAAGCTTCCAGAGCATATTCCCTGGATACCGTCAGGAAAATGATATGGCATCCGATTCCCATTTCCCGCAGCTCTCTGGCGGCATCTACGCCCAGCTTTCCCGGCATAAAGATATCCATTAACAGCAGGTCTGGAATGTATTCTTTTTCACGGACCATCCACAGCAGTTCATCTGCTTCTTGAAAGCGCCGGATGGAAACGCTGCATTCGCTGCGCTGTTTCTGGTACATTTTCAGCATGCTTTCTATTTTGTCTAATTCTTCGGCTTTATCATCGCAAAGTGCAATCTGATACATGGAATACACCTCTTTTGTAGTCTGTTTAACGTGGAGTGATTTGAGTACCCTATGTTATTATAACTGTTTTTTTCACAAAAACAATAGCTGTATTTTATAAAAATTTTACTGGAATACTGACAGGAAAATATGATATAGTAAATACGTATGTGTATACGCCAGTACAGCCTGGCAATTTAAGGAAGAAAGAAGATGTTAGCATGACAAAGATTGATATTATTTCAGGATTTTTAGGTGCCGGAAAAACGACGTTTATTAAAAAAATGATTGAAGAAGTTTTTCAGGGCCAGAAAATTGTACTAATTGAGAATGAATTTGGCGAAGTTGGCATTGACGGCGGATTTTTAAAAGACGCAGGCATCGAAATCACAGAAATGAATTCCGGGTGCATCTGCTGTTCTTTAGTGGGCGATTTTGATAAGAACCTGAAGGAAGTATTAAATAAATTTCATCCGGACCGTATTTTAATCGAGCCGTCCGGGGTCGGGAAATTATCGGATGTCATGAAATCGGTGATTGACTTAGAAAAAGAACAGGATGTAAAACTGAATGCGCTTGTAACTGTAGTAAATGCGGCAAAGGCATCAAAGCAGATGAAGGCATTCGGAGAATTTTTCAATAACCAGATTGAATTTGCCACAACGGTCGTATTGAGCAGAAGCCAGAATGTATCTCAGGAAAAGCTGGAGCTTTGTGTGAAGCAGATACAGGATTTAAATAAGAAAGCAGCTATTATTACAACGCCATGGGATGACCTGAAAGGAGAGGCCGTATTAAAGGTGATGGAGCAGAGTGATTCTATGGAAATGGAGCTGTTAGCCGAGGCACGCCATGCGAAGGAAGCAGCGGAGCATGCGCATCATCATGAACATGACCATGCGCATCAGGAAGCGGAGCATGCGCACAGCCATGAATGCCACGGCAGCTGCGAAGCAGGGCATGGCAGCGAAGAGCATGCACATCATGAAGCGGAGCATAGCCACAGCGAACATGTGCATCACGAAACGGAACATGGTCATGAGGGACATGTGCATCAGGAAGCGGAGCATGCGCACAGCCATGAGGACCATGCGCATCATCATGACGGGCACGGACATCACCACCACCATGCGGATGAAATATTTACCAGCTGGGGCAGACAGACGCCTCATAAATATGACAAATCCGTAATCGAACATGCCTTAAAGGTTCTTTCTGAAACAGAAGAATACGGAACGGTGCTGCGGGCAAAAGGAATGGTGGAAGCTGCAGACGGTACGTGGATTTATTTTGACATGGTACCGGGCGAGTATGAGCTGCGGGAAGGACAGCCGGAGTATACCGGGCGCTTATGCGTCATTGGATGTGAGCTTAATGAGGACGGGCTGCAGCAGTTATTTGAGTTAGCATAATAAGTGCTTTTATTTCATCTGGTGCAGAATCTGCAGCGCTGGCAGTTTTGGAAAGGAATGTGACCCATGGAGGAAATTCCAGTATATTTATTTACCGGTTTTATGGACAGCGGAAAGACGACGCTGATTCATGAAACACTGTATGACAATGAATTTGGCAAAGATGCCCGTAATCTGGTCATCTGCTGTGAAGACGGGGATGAGGAGTATGATGAAGCAAAGCTGCGTACGATTACGGGAAACCTTGTCATGATAGAAAATCAGGATGAGCTTACCGAAGAAAAACTCCGCGAGCTGAATGAAACGTATCATCCGGAGCAGGTTTTTCTGGAATACAACGGCACCTGGGAAGCGGGGCCGCTTTTAGAGATGACGCTGCCCGAGCGGTGGGTGATTGTGCAGTCTTTAGCCACGGTGGATGCAGGCACTTTTGAAATGTATCTGGCAAATATGCGCGCGATGATGATGGAGCAGCTGTTTCCTGCAGATGTTGTAATATTTAACCGCTGTGATGACGATACGCCGAGAGGAAAATTCAGAAGGACGGTCAAAGCGTTAAACCGCAGGGCGCAGATTGTCTATGAGCGGAAAGACGGCACAATTGACGACCGGGATATGGAGGAGCTGCCGTTTGATTTGGACGCGGATGTGATTGAGCTGTCGGATGCGGATTATGGCATCTGGTATCTGGATGCTTCGGAAGACCCGAAAAAATATGACGGAAAAAAGGTACGGTTTTTAGCGCTTGTATACCGCCCGGAGCAGAAGCTGAAACGCAGCATATTTGTGCCGGGACGGTTTGCTATGACCTGCTGTGAGGCGGATATTCAGTTTGTCGGTTTTAAATGCAAATATGACAGGGCGGAGACGATACCGCACCGCTCCTGGATTGATATTACCGCAGAGATAAGATATGAGTTTGCGATGGAATACCGCGGGAAAGGGCCGGTGCTTTATCCGGTTTCCATAAAGCCGGCTGAAAAACCAGAAGATGAGCTGGTGTATTTTTCTTAAACAAAAGCGTCCAGTTTAAAAATAAGGAGGAGGTACAAGATGTTTCCAATTGTAAAGAAGGAATTACTGGCAGATAAGATTTACCTGATGGTCGTAAAAGCGCCGCGTGTAGCGAAATCGTGTCTGCCGGGACAGTTTGTAATTGTGAAAATGGATGAAGAAGGCGAGCGGATTCCGCTTACCATCTGTGATTATGACAGGCAGGAGGGTACGGTTACGATTGTATTTCAGACTGTCGGGTATTCTACAGAGCGCATGAAAGAATTAGAGGAGGGCGGCGGCTTCCGCGATTTTGTCGGGCCGCTTGGCTGCGCGTCTGAGATTTGCGAAGAAAAGAACCTGGAAGAGACAAGAAAAAAGCATATCGTATTTATTGCAGGCGGCGTCGGGACAGCTCCGGTTTATCCGCAGGTAAAATGGCTGAAGGAACACGGCGTGGACTGTGATGTCATCATGGGCGCAAGAAATAAAGAGCTGCTTTTTTATGTAGAAGAAATGCGGGCTGTGGCGGCAAACCTGTATGTCACGACCGACGACGGTACATATGGATTTCACGGGATGGGAACGGACCAGCTGAAGGCTCTGGTGCAGGAAGGAAAAAAATACGACCACTGCGTAGCTATCGGGCCGATGATTATGATGAAATTTGTCTGTATTCTGACTAAGGAGCTGGAAATACCGACGGTTGTGTCTATGAATCCGATTATGGTAGACGGAACCGGTATGTGCGGCGCATGCCGTCTGATAGTGGGTGGAAAAGTGAAGTTTGCATGCGTAGACGGGCCGGAATTTGACGGGCACCTGGTTGATTTTGACCTGGCCATGAAACGCCAGCAGCAGTATAAGACACAGGAAGGCAGGGCAATGCTGAAGTTAGAAGAAGGGGAAACTCATCATGGCGGATGCGGAAATTGCGGAGGTGACAGATAATGGATGTGATGAAGAGAGTACCAGTCAGAGAACAGGAACCGAAAGTACGGGCAGCAAATTTTGAAGAAGTCTGCCTGGGATATACAAAAGAAGAAGCGATGCAGGAGGCTGAGCGGTGTTTAAACTGCAAAAATGCCCAGTGTGTCAAAGGCTGTCCGGTCGGGATTGACATTCCGGCTTTTATCCAGCAGGTAAAAGAGGGAAATATCGAAAAATCGTATCAGGTGATTGCGGAATCCTCCGCGCTTCCGGCTGTGTGCGGCCGCGTCTGTCCGCAGGAAACGCAGTGCGAGGGCAAATGTATCCGCGGCATTAAGGGCGAGCCGGTTTCCATTGGCAAGCTGGAGCGTTTTACGGCTGACTGGGCATGTGAAAACGGTATCAGACCGGCTCCGGCTGCACAGAAAAACGGACGGAAAGTGGCAGTGATTGGCTCCGGCCCGGCCGGGCTGACCTGTGCGGGAGACTTGGCAAGGCTTGGCTATGACGTTACGATTTTTGAAGCGCTTCATGAAGCCGGCGGTGTGCTTGTATACGGGATTCCGGAATTCCGTCTGCCAAAAGAGCGCGTGGTAGCAAAAGAAGTAGAAAATGTCATTTCATTAGGAGTAAAAATCGAAACAAATGTGGTAATCGGAAAAGCCGTTACGATTGACGAGCTGATGGAAGAAGAAGGCTTTGAGGCAGTCTTTATCGGCTCCGGCGCCGGGCTTCCGAAATTTATGGGCATACCGGGCGAACAGGCAAACGGTGTATTTTCCGCCAACGAGTTTTTAACGCGCAATAACCTGATGAAGTCGTTTAAGGATTACGATACGCCGATTTCAGAAGGGAAGAAGGTAGTCGTAGTCGGCGGCGGCAACGTAGCGATGGATGCGGCCAGAACAGCGCTCCGTCTCGGCGCGGAAGTGCATATTGTATACCGCAGAAGCGAAGCGGAGCTTCCGGCCAGAGTAGAAGAAGTGCACCATGCCAAAGAAGAGGGCATTATTTTTGACCTGCTCCAGAATCCGCAGGAAATCCTTGTGGACGAGAACGGATGGGTCAGAGGCATCCGCATTATCAAAATGGAACTCGGAGAACCGGATGAGTCCGGCAGAAGAAGACCGGTAGAAATACCTGGCTCAGAATACGAAATCGAATGCGACACGGTAATTATGTCGCTCGGCACTTCCCCGAATCCGCTGATATCTTCTACCACAGGCGGACTGGATACCAACCGCTGGCAGTGCATCGTGGCAGAAGAAGAAAACGGACAGACATCCAAGCCTGGCGTGTTTGCAGGCGGCGATGCCGTAACAGGCGCCGCAACCGTAATTCTTGCCATGGGAGCCGGGAAGGCGGCGGCAAAAGGAATTCATGAGTACCTGACAAATAAATAAAAATCTGCGTGCCTTTGGGCATGGATTTAAAAAAACAGCCTGGAATGTACGGATTTGGAACAGGAAGCGGTACATGCCGGGCTGTTTTGCACAAGATTTATTTAAAGTCAGAAAAGGAAGTAAAATATGGATGACAGAATCAGGGATATTACAGCTGAAGTGAGCGAAGAAATGATAAGATTATTCGGCGAAAAGATTGAGCGTATTATTTTATACGGTTCTTATGCGCGGGGAGATTATGGAATAGAATCGGATATTGATTTTATGGTTTTATTAAACTGCAGACAGGAAGAAATAACGCGAAACCGTAAAGCAATCAGCCGGGCGGCGAGCCGCATTGGCCTGCGAAATGATATTATGGTGTCTCTTCTTGCGCGTAACTGCATGGATTTTAAAAATAACATGAAGTACCAGCCGTTTTATCAGAATATAGAAAGCGAAGGTTTGAATATATATGGATAAAGTAAGAATGGACTTAGCTTTATACCGTCTGGAAACAGCCAGGCAGTGCATCGTATCTGCAAAAGCCCTGATTGAAATATCGGATTATAAGGGAGCGGCAAACCGTTCTTATTATGCTGTCTTTCACTGTATGAGAAGCGTGCTGGCACTGCGGTGCATAGATTTTTCAAAGCATTCTGCAGTTGCTGCTTACTTTCGAAAAGAATATGTAAAGACAGGAATATTTGATGCAGCAATGTCAGATATTATATCCGAAGCATTTGATATTCGCAGTGACAGTGACTATAACGATTATTTTGTATTATCAAAAAAAGAAGTGGAAGAACAGGTATCAGATTCCCAGTATTTTTATGAAAAGGCAGAAGCATATGTTTTAAAGCAGATTGAGGATAGCAGAAAGAAGAGAGCATCTGACGCAGGTATGACACAAGAAACAGCTGATGTACAGCCGGATAGGAACAGCTGATATGGATGCACTAAAAGGAGAACTTTATGGAACAAAAAATATACGAATACGATTCGCTTATTTACGAAGCAGAAGGAAAAGGAGGCGCCTACACGGTATTTCCTTATGATGTAAGAAAAGAATTCCAGGCCGGACGGGCAAAGATACACGCAGAATTTGACGGGGAGCCTTATGACGGAAGTGTGGTCAATATGGGGCTTAAAAATCCGGACGGGTCGGTGTGCTATATCATTGGAATACGAAAGGATATCAGGAACAAAATCGGCAAGCAGCCCGGGGATACGGTGCGGGTCCGGGTACACAGGAGGGATTAGGCATCCCGCCTGCTATACGTTACAATCAGCATTTCCACCGCAATCTGATCTGTCATCCGCCCCGTCTTGCAGTCCGTTTCCAGTTCCGCTCCTTCATTCAGCGCCTGGCGCAGTTCTTTTTCAGAAAACGCGGCGGCCTGTTCCAGCGAGCGTTTTACCGCAAACGGCGGAATCGAGGCTTTTGCGGCCATTGTTTTTGCATCGAGACCTTTTTTATACATGGATTTTAAATCCAGCAGAATCCGGAACTGCCGGTTAATCAGGTACAGAATCCGCATCGGCGGCTCTTTTAAAGAAAGCAGGTCATAGTAAAGGGCAAGTGCTTTTTTCTGTTCGCGTTTCCCAATGGCGTTTACCATGTCAAAAATCCGGTTCGATACCTGTTCCGTGCAGACGGCTTCCACATCAGCCGCTTCGATAACTTCTTTATCCAGTGTATAACATAAGAGTTTTTCAAGCTCTTTGTCGATGATATTCATATCTGTCCCGGTCTTGGAAAGAAACAGCTGAAGGACAGACTGGGTGATTTTTTTGTTTTCTTTTTTCAGCCGCCCGAGTATCCAGCGTGTTAATAGCGGCTCCTTTTGTTCCCCGAACTCAATGACGCTGCCGGTTTTGCTTGCGGCTTTATACATTTTGCCCCGTTTATCGACTTTGGATTCTACAAACAGCATAACGGTAGACGGCGGAAGCTGCGGCAGGTATTTTGCCAGTTCCTCGCAGCTGTTTTCGAAAAAACCGCTGTCTTCTATAAGAATCAGCCGGTAGTCCGCAAAGAAAGGCATGGTTTCTGCGATGTCTATCAGCTCCAGGGGATTGATATGCGCCCCTTCCCGGCAGGTAACGTTCATCGTATCATCCGGTTTTGCCAGCGCCTGCTTCAGCCTGCGTTTATACTGGTGTTTTAAATAATCCTCGCTGCCGTACAAAAGGTATACATTTTTAAACTGTCCGGTTTTAATATCTTCATCAATTGTTTTCATAAATCCTCCGGTCTGAAATAACGAAAAAACCACTGATTAAGAGGGAATCAGTGGTTTTGTTATGCAGTCATCTATGTTCCTCCAAAAATCCGGGTCAGATTCCAGACAGCATGTCCGGACTGTTACATTTTATTGACAGCCTGACTTAATCTCGAAATCTTTCTGGAAGAAGTATTCTTGTGATAAACGCCCTTGGTTGCTGCTTTACTGAGTTCTCCTGTGGCAGCTCTTAAAGCGGTTACTGCAGCTTCTTTGTCGTTTGCGGCAATTGCAGCATTGACTTTTTTAATCGCTGTCTTTACCTTAGAGCGGATTGATTTATTTCTGGCAGCTCTTTTTTCTGCTACAAGAATTCTTTTCTTTGCTGATTTAATATTAGCCAATCGAAACACCTCCATTTGCAATAAGATTCAATGTATTGGTGTTCATTATGCGGACACGGACAATTTAACGAACACACTAAATTATAATAGAATAATTGAAATGGTCTGTCAATACATAAAATGAGATTTTTTGTAAAAACTGAAATTATACGTAACAGTTTGGGGTGGGGGAGTGTGGCTTCGCGGACGCCGGGAGAGGGGATTTGCCAGGTCTTCCTGCGGCTGCTCCAGAATGTTAA
>CANDJC010000026.1 GCA_947384955.1 uncultured Eubacterium sp.
GAAAACTTAGAACTTCCTGCTTTTTGGAAGCGGAACATCCGAAGGAAAACATTTCCCCGTCCGGCGTCCCATCCCCAAAAAATAACGCATAACCTCATCAAAATCTTTTTATTTCAAATATTTCCCATTTCTTTTTTTAAACTTGTATGTTAGAATGTACTTAGCGTTAAAAAATCAATAAAATGAATTGCATATTGGGAGGATTATTATGAATAAAAAAGGAATTGCAGCACTGATTGTAACAGCATCCGTAGCCGTCGGCGCATTTTCGTTATCTATAAACGGAGCCGGTCCGGCCGTACCGCCATCTGTCAGTCCAGAGGCTCCGGTCGTCACAGTACAGGCGGCTTCTGCACCGTCAGCTTCTAAAGTTGCAAAAGCGGTCAAAAAAGCGTATGGTGATGACTATCTGCCAAATTATAAACTGGGAAAATCTGAGATTAAAGATAAATACGGAGTAGCGTCGTCTCTATATTCGTCTGCATATGCGGAAGTGCCGATGATGAGCTCCCACGTAGATGAGCTTGTTGTATTTAAGGCAAAAAATTCATCTTCCAAAAAGAAAATTTTAAGTGCAGTGAAAAAATATCAGAAAAATTTAAAGGAAAATACCCTGCAGTATCCGATGAACGTGTTGAAAATACAGGCATCCAAAGTATATACAAATGGTAAATATGTATGCTTTTTCATGCTTGGAGGATATGTTGATACTGCTGTTGAAGAAAACAGCTCGGAAGAACAGATTATAAAAGAATATAAAAATCTGAATCAGAAAGCTGTAAATGCTGTGAAAAAGAGTCTGAAATAACAATCGTCCGGCTTTTGCTGCTGATATGGTTAAAGCGGATGGCTGAAAATATCAAACAGATAGTAAAAGGTATATGCGTAAAAATATGATGCATGCAAAAAAAAGAAAAGAAGAAAATGGATGCATACAAATCCGGTTCCTGTGTTTTACAGGAGCCGTGATTTTGCTGTTATCCGCTTTTAGCATTTATATCTGGCTTATGCCTGATAAGACCTATTCATCTTCGGAGCGTCGGCTGCTGGCAGAACGGCCGGATGTTACAAAAGAAAGTTTATTAAAGGGCAGTTTTCAGAAAGATTTTGAAACCTATTTATGCGAACAGATACCGGGGCGGACACGCTGGGTATCTTTGCAGTCCTATATGTCAAGGCTGCTTGGAAACAGGGATGTAAACGGCGTTTATTTCGGAAAAGACGGTTATCTGCTGGAGCGTTACCTTACGCAGGATTTTAACTGGAAACAGGTGAAAAAGAATCTCCGGCGGACCGCAGCGTTTGTAAAAAAATATCCGCAGGCAAAAGTGATGTTTGTTCCGGTAAAGAGCAGTGTTTTATCCGAAAAACTGCCAGCATTTGCGCAGATTTCCGGGGAAGAACGTTTTTTTGAGCTGACAAAACAGATGATTCCCCAAAAGCAGCAAATCGAAGTAACGAAAATACTGCATGCTCATGATTCGGAATATATTTATTACCGGACAGACCACCACTGGACATCGTTAGGTGCATTTTACGCCTATGAAGCATGGGCGAAAGACATGGGATTTGTTCCGTTAACAGAAGACGATTTTAAAATCAGTCCGGCAGGCACTGCATTTTGGGGCACGTCTTATGCAAAAACACGCACCGGGGGAGAAGCAGACACGATATCTTTGTACGAGAGGAAAAACGGGCCGGCATTCGCGCTTGATTATAATATGGGAGAATTTCAGTCGGACAGCTTTTTTGATTTTTCCAAATTAAAGGGAGATGACCCGTACAGTGTGTTTCTGGGCGGAAATCAGGCGCTGATAGATATACAGAACGATTCAGGTGATACAGACGGAAAAACGCTCTTGATTATAAAAGATTCTTTTGGCAACTGTTTTGCACCGTTTGCTGCGAATCATTATGCAAGGACTATTATCGCGGATCTGAGGTATGTCAATATTCCGGTTCATGCACTGTTAGAGATGTATCCGGCAGACGACATTCTGATTTTGTATAACAGCGCGCAGTTTATGGAGGATAAAGATATCCGAAAGTTAAAATAAATCATTTGGGAACGTATGTCAGACAGAGGCTGCCAGAATCCGTTTCAGCAGCTTTCGTATAAAACAGGAAAGGAAGAGAAAAATATCGTGAAATATGACGTCATTATTGTCGGCGCGGGACCGGCAGGAATTTTTACAGCAATGGAAATGGTAAAAAATAACAGTACCAAAAAAATTCTGCTTGTGGAAAAAGGAAAGGCGATTGAGGAGCGTAAATGTCCGAAAAGCAGGACGAAAAAATGCGTAAACTGCAAGCCGTGCAATATTACAACCGGTTTTTCCGGTGCAGGAGCTTTTTCGGATGGGAAACTGTCTTTAAGCTATGAGGTCGGCGGCGATTTTCCGATGCTTGTCGGCGCAGATTTTGCACAGGAATTAATCAATTATACAGATAAAATTTACCTGGAATTTGGTGCTGATACACGTATTGAAGGCGTGAGTGAGCCGTTAAAGGTACGGGAAATCAGAAAGCGCGCCATTCATGCCGGCCTGAAGCTGGTGGACTGTCCGATTCGTCATCTCGGCACGGAAAAGGCCCAGCATATTTACGGGGCAATTGAAACCTATTTGCAGGATAAAGGCGTTGAAATGCTGTTTGGCTACAGCTGCACGGACCTGATTATGGAAGAGGATGTCTGCAAAGGCGTTGTAATCACAAAAGAAGGGGACACAAAACAGCAGCGCCTGGAAGCACCTCATACGGTTGTTGCGGCAGGAAGGCGCGGGGCAGACTGGCTGCAGACGCTTTGTGCAAAATATGATATTGCGCATAAGCCGGGGACAGTGGATATCGGAGTCCGGGTAGAAGTCCGGAATGAAATTATGGAAGAAGTAAATAAAGTGCTTTATGAGTCTAAGCTCATCGGCTATCCGAGACCGTTTAAGAATAAAGTCCGTACATTCTGCCAGAATCCGGGCGGATTTGTCAGCCAGGAAAATTATGACAATGACCTTGCTGTTGTAAACGGACATTCCTACAAAGACCTGAAATCGGATAATACCAATCTTGCGATTTTATGTTCTCATAATTTTACAGAGCCGTTTAACCAGCCGATTTCTTATGCACAAAAAGTCGGAGAATTGACAAACATGCTTGGAGCAGGACAGATTATGGTACAGCGTTATGGAGACATTTTAGACGGCAAGCGTACCTGGCCGAAAGAACTGGCACAGTCGAATGTCCGCCCGACCCTGCCGGATGTCGTTGCAGGAGATATTACAGCCGCTATGCCGTACCGGGCAATGGTGAATATCATCAACTTTATTCAGGCTATGGATCAGGTTGTTCCAGGTTTTGCAAGTACAGAAACACTGCTTTATTCGCCGGAGCTGAAATTTTACAGTAACAAAGTGCGTATGGATGAAAATCTTGTGACAAATGTAAAGGGACTGTACTGTCTCGGAGATTCAAGCGGCTGGACAAGAGGACTTATGATGGCTTCGGCAATGGGTGTCCTGATGGGAAGGAAGCTGCTTTAACATTCAAAGAAGGAAGGCTCACAGGGAAGAAGGTTCATAGGAAGGAAGGTGGCAGATTCTGAAGAAAAAAGATGGAAAGTCTTCTGTAAAAAGTGTTTTGTCCAGTAAAAACAGTATGGAAAATAAGCTGGAGCTAAAAGGCAATGACAGATTTCAGGACAGCTTTTTCAGAAGGCTGTTTAAAGAACCCAGATACAGGAAAGCATTATATACCGTTCTGTATCCTGAAGATGAAAACATCGATGATTCTGAATTTGAGAATATCGAGCTGGATAATGTACTCAATATTGATATTTATAATGATATCTGTTTTACCGTACGCAGCCGGATGATAATACTGACAGAGCACCAGTCGACGCTGAATTACAATATGCCGGTCCAGATATTGCTGTATCTGGCGGAAGAATATAAGCGGCTGCTTATGAGGAGTGAGTTTACTTCCGCACTGTATGCATCAGCGCTCGTAAAGATACCAAAACCGGAGTTTTACATTGTCTACACCGGTACAGATGCATGTGCTCCTGTCATGAAACTGTCAGATGCATTTTTGGAATGTCCCAGTGTAGGAAGAAATCCGGCCAGCAGAATAGAATTAATTGTTCCGGTGCTGACGGCAGGCGATTCAGAGGGGATTTTAGCGGAATATTTTGATATCATCAATTTTATCAAAGAGGAACGCAGCCGCTATGGTTCGCTGGAAACAGCTGTCAGGCACGCAATACTAAAATACCAGTCTGGATATGAGATATCGGATTTTATTCGGAATCAGAAAGGAGTGTATGAAACATTGTTTGAGCAGATGACCAGGGAAGAACTCTTAGCAAGACAGCTGGAGGCAAATGCAAAAGTAATAACCCAGCAGGTAACCCGTCAGGTAAAAAATGATGACATTGCTATTTCCTACAAAATGCTGCTTGAAGCCGGCATCGGGCCTGAGAATGCGGTACAGTCTATTATACGCAATTACGGGCTGGATGAGAATGAACTGCGGGAGCTTTTGAAGCAGAAATAGTATAGCTTTGGCTTTTCTTATGTATTATGCCGCCTGGGAAGGAAAATACCTGCTCAGGCGGTACATATTACAGCAGTATCAGTCCAAAAGTTCTCCGATATATTTTTTATCAATCATTACAAGCACACTGTCGCCGCTGCAAAACGGGAGGTCTGGATTTATATCCGTAGTAAGTTCCCCGTCCCGGCGCAGCGCTACGACATTCAGCTTATGTTTCTGCCGCAGCGAAAGTTCTTTCAGGTTTCGTCCAATCCATTCTTCTTTGACGGTAATTTCCACCATGCGGACACTTTTGGACAGTTCGATAAAATCAATAAAATTACCGTTTACGATATTTCTTGCGACACGGATGCCGCCGTCCCGTTCCGGGGTTACTATTTTATCAGCTCCAATCCGTTCAAAGATTTCTGACATCGTTGCATTGCGGGATTTGGCAAGGATAAATGGAACCCCGGCCTCTTTAGCAGCCATGATTGCCATAATGCTTGCTTCCAGACAGCTTGTAATCGTTACAATTACCCCGTCCATATTTGAAAGGCCAAGGGAATCAAATGCGTGCAGTTCGGTAGCGTCCACCTGGACTGCCATTGTGACATCCGGTGCGATATCGCTTACCAGGTCTTCATCCTTATCAATTGCAAGCACATCCGCTCCTGCAGCCATTAATTCTTCTGCCACGCTTCTGCCAAATTCACCCAGGCCGAACACGGCATATGATTTTCTGCTTTCCTGTTTTCTCATAATTACGCTCCTGATTCTGTCAGCTGTTATTTGTCAGCTGTTATTCGTTAAATTTTCATTGTTCTATTTCTGCTGCCGGATGTTACAAGTAAAGCTGTTTCTAGAAAGATTTATCCGACAGTAACTGTTTCTTCAGGCAGTTTCGCTGCTGTCTGGCGGTCACGCATAGTGAATACAAGCACCATTGTAATCGGGCCGATGCGTCCGAGAAACATACAGATACAGAGTATGATTTTTCCGGCAAGGCCGATAAGGGATGTGTAATTTCTGGAAATACCTACCGTGCCAAGCGCGCTGTATACTTCAAAAATCTGGTCCGCGGCGTCTCCCTGTTCAAAAATCATCATGGCAATGACTGCTGCAATACTTGCAAAAAAACTGATAAGTACAACGGCAAGCGCTTTTCTGGCAGTTTTATCAGAAATTCTTCTGTGAAAGCAGATAATATCCTCCCGGCCGCGCACGGTAGCAGTTACAGTTAAAAAGATAATGGCAAGCGTTGTTGTCTTTACGCCTCCTGCAGTGCCAGCCGGAGAGCCGCCCGTAAACATTAGAAACAGCGTTACGATAACGGAAGGCGTTGTAAGCGCTTTTTGTGAAATCGTTACAAATCCGGCGGTTCTTGTTGTTACTGACTGAAAGAAGGATGCCAGAATCTTTTGCCCGAGCGTGAAATTTCCTATCGTGCCCGGATTATAATATTCAAAAGCAAAGTAAAGCACAGCTCCTGCAAGAAGCAGGAAAGCTGTCATGACAAGCACAATTTTTGTATGAAGCCTGAGTGCGGAAAAAAATCTTTTCTGGTTGGAGTGCAGGTTTTTTTTCACGGTTTCAATAATATCAAACCAGACAATAAAGCCAAGGCCGCTTACGATAATCAGCGCCATTGTCACACCGTTTACCCAGACATTGTGTACAAAGGGCATAAGGCTGTCTGCTCCTATCAGATCGATTCCGGCGTTGCAGAAGGCTGAAACGGAATGAAAAATGGAATACCAGATGCCTTTTGCGCCGAACTGCGGAACAAACGCCGGCAGATAAAGCAGTGCACCGATTCCTTCTACAAGAAATGTGCCGAAAAATACTTTTCGAAGAAATTTAACAAGCCCCTGCAGTGTTTCCAGGTTAAACGCATCCCCTAAAAGTTTGCGGCTGCTTAAAGATATTTTTTTCCCAAGCAGCATCATAAAGACGGTAGCAAGAGCTATGACACCCAGCCCGCCAATCTGTATGAGTATCAGAATGATGATGTGGCCAAACAGGTTCCAGTGGAAAGCTGTCGTAACGGTTACAAGGCCGGTCACACAGACGCAGCTGGCTGCTGTGAACAGGGCGTCTTCAAAAGGTGTCACTGTGCCCTGCGCGGATGTGAACGGGGTCATTAAAAGAAGCGTACCGATGAATATGACGAGCAGGAAGCTTAGGGTAATGATTTGTGTTGTAGTCAGATGCTTTTTTAAAAATTCCATGGATGCCTCCAGAGTTCTTTCTATGCTGGGTGTGTGAAAAATATACCGCGGGGTGCGGGAAATTTTTTCAGACATGGATAAGTATAGCAAAGATTTGGGCGGTGTGCAAGCGGTGGGGGATTTTTTTCAGAGGAGGAGTAGTGGTTTAGACAGGGGGGTGCTGGCTGCGCGGACGCCGGGTGACGGGAAGATGCACCGGCTTTCTGTGACGGCTCCGGAATGTTAAGAATCCCTAAGCATTCTGCATTTACGCTGTGGCAGCGGACGGGACGCGGCACCTATTCGCCCTGGCTTACTGCCAGAAGCTACTGGTGCCGCTGCGGCTTTGCCGCCTGGTTATTGTGGCAGAAAGCTAAGGGATTCTAAACATTCCTCCGATGTCACAGAAAGCCGGTGCATCTTCCCGTCACCCGGCTGGTTTTAGCTGGCTTTACATGTAAAACGGGAGACTTTATGCTGGATTTTTATTTGGCAGGAAGAGGGTAAACTGCTGCTGAAAAGCTGTCTGTACTTCGAAATTCATGCAGGTAACGCCAGCCAGAAAACAGATGGGAGAGGGGGATTCTTAATATTCTGGAAGCGCCGCAGAAAAATTGTGCAATTCCATCTCTCGGCGTACGGGAGAATGGAATTTTTTATGTCTGACTGATGCGTAACTTAATCTGGAGGGTCACAGATTTTCATAAAAAACAGTTGCTATTAAAGGAAATATTGAGTATATTAAATAGAAATGAATCACTGGCGGAGACGGGAAAGCTTTCGTGTAAATGAAGCAGAGGGGTGGATTTTCTGCCTTATTTTTAGCATGGAGGATAAAAGAAGAAGAGGAGAATCGTTCAATGAATAAATTAAGTTTAAATAAAGAAGCAGAAGAGATTATGACGGAGCGGTTTGGTAAAGATACGGTAATCGCGCTTGCAACTTTAGATAATCATATTCCCTGTGTAAGGTATGTAAATGCTTTTTATGAAAATGGCGCTTTTTATATTATTACGCATGCGCTTTCGAATAAAATGAAACAGATAGCGGACCGCCCTGTTGTGGGAATTGCCGGTGAATGGTTTACGGGACATGGTAAAGGTATCAGTCTTGGTTATTTTGGAAATGAGGAGAACAGCTGGATTGCCGGGAAGCTGAAAAAAGCTTTTGCAGAATGGATTGATAACGGGCATACGGATTTTGATGATGAAAATACAATTATTTTATGTCTGGAACTGACGGACGGGCAGCTGCTTTCTCACGGAAAGAAGTATGAATTATAATCAGTAAGGTTATGAAATCAATGCAGAGGGAAGATGTTTTTTAACGGGAATAGTTTTTGTATCCATGGATTATTTTACAATGAGGAGGAGCTTAAGTGATGAAGTATGATTTTACATCCATCCTGGAACGGAATGGAAAAGATGCGATTGCCCTTGACGGGGCCGGAACGAAAGGAGCTCCTGGTCTTCCGAAAGAAGGATTTGACTTTATTCCGATGTGGGTTGCGGATATGAATTTTCCAACAGTGCCGAGTGTGCCAGAGGCTGTCATAAGGCGTGCCAGTCATCCGGCATATGGGTATTTTGAGCCCTGTGAACAGTATTTTCGTTCCATTATCAGCTGGCAGGAGCAGCAGCATCAGGTAAAAGGCCTGCAGAAAGAACATATTGGATATGAAAACGGTGTTCTTGGCGGTGTGATATCGGCACTGACCAGTTATGCGGCGCCTGGGGATGCGGTTTTGCTTCACAGTCCTGTTTATATTGGTTTTTCGCAGTCTATTACACAAAACGGGTATCGAATGGTGTTAAGCGGGCTGAAAAAAGACAGCCAGAATGTATACCGCATGGATTATGAAGATATGGAAAAGAAAATCAAAGAAAACCATATTCATGTGGCGGTTTTTTGTTCGCCGCATAATCCTTCCGGCCGGGTCTGGGAACGTGAAGAGCTGGAAACAGCGATGGAAATTTTTGAAAAATATGAAGTAACGGTTATTTCGGATGAAATCTGGTCAGATATTCTGTTAAATGGAAACATCCACATTCCGGTGCAGTCTGTCAGTGTATATGCCAGAGAACATACGGCGGCGTTTTATGCTCCGAGCAAAACGTTTAATCTGGCCGGACTGATTGGAAGCTATCATATTATTTATAACCGCACCATGCGCGACCGGATTCGTTCGAAGGGGGCAAAGACGCATTATAACAGCATGAATGTCCTTTCCATGCATGCACTGACTGGCGCATACGGAGAGGAAGGCCGGGAATGGGTGAAGGAACTCTGCCAGGTATTAAGCGGAAATGTCAATTATGCCTGTGATTTTATTGAGAAACATTTTGACGGCATTTCGGTTTCTAAGCCGCAGGGAACTTATATGCTGTTTTTAGACTGTACAGACTGGTGTATGAAACATGGAAAAACAATGGATGAGCTTTTAAGAGCCGGATGGGATGTCGGAGTGGGGTGGCAGGACGGAAGGCCTTTTTACGGTCCGTGTCATATCCGGATGAACCTGGCGCTGCCGCTTACAAGGGTACAGGAAGCATTCAGCCGTCTGAACAGGTATGTATTTGCGGAGAATGCAGAATGAAAGCCCGTATTTATGATGCGGCTGTGATTGGAGCCGGTGCGTCCGGCCTTATGACAGCGATATGCGCGGCGCGAAGAGGCAGGGATGTTATACTGCTGGAACATATGGACCAGCCAGGGAAAAAAATTCTTGCTACCGGAAACGGAAAATGCAATTATACCAATGCAGACCAGGCGCTGGATGCTTATTACTGTGAAGACAGGTCATTTATCCGTACGGTACTTGAACAGTTTTCCTGTACAGATGCGATTCGTTTTTTTGAAGAGCTTGGCATCCGTCCGCTTCAAAAAAACGGGACCTGCATTTATCCTGAAAGCGAGCAGGCTTCATCCATAAGAAATGCACTGACAGCGGAAGTAAAACGGCTTCAGATACCGCTTGTGTTATCGGCCGCGGTTCAAAGCATCCAAAAGGACACGGATAAAAATATTTTTTTGATTCAGACGAAAGGACAGCCCGTATACTGTCGCAGCTGTGTCCTTGCTGCCGGCGGAATGGCCGCAAAAAAAACAGGCAGTGACGGAAGCGGTTATATTTATGCAAAACAGCTTGGACATACCATTACAAAACCACTGCCCGCTCTGACAGCACTGACTGCAGACTATTCCAGACGGAAGCTGCCAGCCGGTGTCCGTACCGGATGTCTGGCATCTTTGCTGATTGATACAAAAACGAAGGCCAGAGAGCGTGGAGAGCTTCAGATTACGGACTACGGAATATCAGGCATTGTGATTTTTCAGTTCAGCCGGACGGCCGTACGCGCATTGTCAGAAAACAGACAGGTGCAGGTATCGCTGGATTTTAAGCCGGATATGTCTAAAAAAGAACTGACCGCGTATTTGAAAAACCGGTTTTTGGGCATTTATACGGCACAGAAGGAAGCAGGGGAAGGTCTGAACGGCTTTCTGCCAGATAAACTTTCAGCAGTGATATTATCGCAGAGCGGCATTTTGCAAAACACACGATGCAGAGACCTGGACGAAACACAGATTCGAAACCTGGTGCGGTACATCAAGGACAACAGGGTTACCGTTACAGGATACAGGGATTTTGATTTTGCGCAGGTAACAGCAGGAGGCGTGCCCGTATCGCAGATTCATCCCCGGACAATGGAATCCAGGCTGGTAAAAGGCCTGTTTTTTGCAGGAGAAATCATAGATGCAGATGCAAAATGCGGGGGATATAACCTGCAGTGGGCATGGGCAAGCGGATATATAGCAGGAAGGAGCATACAGGCACATGATTCGAATTCAGCAGATAAGAGTACCTCTAAACCACAGTAAAGATGATATTGAGCGCAAAATAAAAAAACTTCTGCGCATCCGTTCTGACCATCCGGCTGCCATCCGGATAAAAAAGCAGTCCATCGACGCAAGACGCGGCAGGGAGGCGTGCTATGTTTATACCGCAGATGCAGATTTCGGAATGAATACAGAGCAGGAAGAAGAGCTTATCAAAAGGGTTTACAATAAAAATATTATGTTAACTCCTAACGAGACTTCTTTGTATTCTTGCGGGAAAGACAGCTTAGCCGTACATTTTAAAAAGAAACTGCAGCACCGTCCGGTAATTGCCGGAAGCGGCCCCGCAGGATTATTTTGTGCGTATCTGCTGGCCATGCATGGTTTTGAGCCTGTAATTATTGAACGCGGAAAGAAAGCGGAGGAACGAAAACAGGATGTAGAAAAATTCTGGAAGGACGGCGTCTTAAATCCTTCTTCCAATGTACAGTTTGGCGAGGGCGGCGCCGGGACCTTTTCTGACGGAAAACTGAACACACTGGTAAAAGATACCTTTGGGAGAAACCGTTTCGTGCTGGAAACGTTTGTAAAATTCGGGGCAGACAGCAGCATTCTGTATGTAAACAAGCCACACATCGGAACCGATATGCTGACTGGCATTCTAAAAAACATGCGGAAAGAAATCATCCGCCTTGGCGGTACTTTTTATTTTGAAACATGTCTGACAGATATCGGGATACAGGATGAAAAAATCTGTTCCGTTACGCTGGAAAAAGATAAAAAGACGCGTCAGATACCGGCAGACGCACTTGTCCTTGCCATCGGACACAGTGCCAGGGATACTTTTCAGATGCTGTATGAAAAGAAAATTCCAATGGAGCCGAAAGCATTTGCCGTAGGACTGCGGGCCGAACATCCGCAGAAAATGATAAATGAACATCAGTACCATGGAGCGGATATGCGCTATCTTCCTGCGGCCTCTTATAAAGTCACAGCTTCTTTTGCACCGCAGCGGGGCGTTTATTCTTTCTGCATGTGTCCGGGCGGATATGTTGTAAATGCTTCTTCCGAACAAAATCACCTTGCCATAAACGGCATGAGTTATCAAAAACGGGATGGAAAAAATGCCAACAGCGCAGTTATTGTTTCTGTTACGCCCGAAGATTTTGCACGGTTTGGAAATTCTCCTCTTAGCGGGATTGCATTTCAAAGAGAGCTCGAGGCGCGTGCCTTTGCTCTTGGAAATGGAAAAATTGTGCAGCAGCTGTATGGGGATTATAAAAAGGGACGGGTATCGTCAGCTTATGGCGAATTTGATTCCCAGACAAAAGGAGCCTGTACGTTTGCTGACCTGGGAATGCTTCTGCCTGATGAATTGAAAGCAGCGTTTATTAACGGCATGGAACGCTTTGCTGACTATATTCCGGGGTTTAACCGTTATGATACGATTCTTTCCGGGATAGAAAGCAGGACTTCTTCTCCGGTACGAATTCTGCGTAACGGGCAGTATCAGAGTGCAGTGAAGGGGATTTATCCATGCGGGGAAGGTGCCGGGTATGCTGGCGGGATTATGTCGGCGGCAATGGATGGGATGAAAACAGCAGAGGCACTTGTAGGATGGAAGATGGGTGAGTAACGGATTGTTTTAGGGAGCTTTCGGGACACCCTAAATAATGCCACTGATTCACATCCTGAATCCCTCTCACATCACCTCCTGCAACAATTTTCCAGCGTTTATGCACATTTGTACTTGCCCATTTCTTTACAGAGGGTTATAATACCTTTGATTTATAAATAGAAATGAAAGATTTCAAAAGAAGAGAGAGGTTTCAAACTAAATGGCAGATATGATGTCAGAAGCAACGCCGATGATGCGGCAGTATTTAAAAATGAAGGAGGATTATAAAGACTGCATTTTATTCTACCGTCTTGGTGATTTTTATGAAATGTTTTTTGAAGATGCGCTAAAAGCATCAAAAGAACTGGAATTAACGCTGACTGGAAAGAACTGCGGCCTGGAAGAGAGGGCTCCTATGTGCGGCGTTCCGTACCATTCCGTTGAAGGCTATTTAAATAAGCTGGTAGGAAAAGGATATAAAGTCGCCATCTGTGAACAGGTTGAAGATCCAAAACAGGCCAGGGGCATTGTACACCGCGAAGTCATCCGGGTTGTAACGCCTGGCACGAATACGAATCTTCAGGCGCTGGATGAATCTAAAAATAATTACATAATGTCTGTGATTTATTTAAACGGGCGCTACGGCATTTCGACTGCGGATGTAACAACAGGCGATTATTATGTGACCGAAGTGGAAACCGAGCAGAAACTTATGGATGAGATAAATAAATTTGCGCCTTCTGAGATTATCTGCAACGAAGCTTTTTACATGAGCGGGATTGATATGGAAGAGATTCGTGCGCGGCTCGGTGTCAGTATTTCTTCGCTGGATGCCTGGTATTTTTCGGATGAAACAGCTTCGGCTGCACTGCTTGGACATTTTAAAGTCAACAGTGTGGAAGGACTTGGCTTAAAAGATTATCCTTACGGTACGACAGCTGCCGGGGCCCTTTTGAAATATCTGTATGAAACGCAGAAAACATCCATGGAACATCTGTCTTCCATTCATCCTTATACAACCGGAATGTTTATGGTCATAGACAGCTCCACAAGGCGGAACCTGGAACTTGTAGAAACGATGAGGGAAAAGCAAAAGCGCGGCTCTTTGTTATGGGTATTGGATAAAACCAAAACAGCCATGGGTGCAAGGACTCTGCGCTCTTATGTGGAGCAGCCTTTAATCGAATGCAGCGAAATCGAACGGCGTTTAGATGCCATTGAAGAAATCAACAGCCGCGTCATAGACCGTGAAGAAATCCGCGAATATCTGCATCCGATTCATGACCTGGAGCGTCTGATTGCGCGTGTTACATACCAGACCGCCAATCCCAGAGATTTCATCGCGCTTCGCAATTCTTTAAAAATGATTGCGCCGCTGAAGCAGATTTTGGCTGAGTTTCACTGTTCTTTGTTAAAAGAAACGTTAAAAGACATGGACGAGCTGGAGGATATTTATGATTTGATTGAGTCCTCGATTGAAGAAGATGCCCCGATTTCCGTCCGGGAAGGCGGTATTATCAAAAACGGTTTCAAAGAAGACATCGACAGGCTGCGTGAGGCCAGGACAAACGGCAAGACCTGGTTAGCCGATGTGGAAAAGAAGGAGCGGGACGAAACAGGAATTAAAAATTTAAAAATCAAACATAACAAAGTATTCGGCTATTATCTGGAAGTTACAAATTCATATAAAAATCTGGTGCCGGAGCATTATGTCCGAAGGCAGACACTGGCTAATGCCGAGCGTTACATTACACCGGAGCTAAAAGAGCTGGAGGATATGATTTTAGGAGCGGAAGATAAGCTGGTAGCGCTGGAATACGATTATTTTTGCGAAATACGCCAAAGCATTGCAAAAGAAGTTATCCGCATCCAGAAAACAGCAAAGGCGGTTGCCGTATTAGATGTGCTTGTATCGCTGGCTGTTGTGGCAGAAGAAGGCCGCTACTGCAGGCCCGGCCTGAATGAATCCGGTGTGATTGATATCCGCGAAGGCCGTCACCCGGTTGTTGAAAAAATGATAAGCCATGATATGTTTATTACAAATGATACGTATCTGGACCATGCGGACAGCCGTATTTCCATTATTACAGGCCCGAATATGGCAGGAAAGTCCACTTATATGCGCCAGACTGCACTAATTGTCATGATGGCGCAGATGGGCAGCTTTGTCCCGGCAAAATCTGCGGATATCGGCCTGGTAGACAGAGTCTTTACCAGAGTCGGCGCCTCGGACGACCTGGCCAGCGGGCAGAGCACGTTTATGGTGGAAATGAATGAGGTTGCAAATATTCTGCGCAATGCCACCGATAAAAGCCTCCTGATTTTAGACGAAATCGGACGCGGCACCAGCACATTTGACGGATTAAGCATTGCCTGGGCAGTCGTCGAGCATATTTCAAATCCAAAGCTTCTGGGTGCCAAAACGTTATTCGCTACACATTATCATGAACTGACGGAGCTGGAGGGAAAGCTTGATAACGTAAATAATTACTGTATCGCTGTAAAAGAAAAGGGGGACGACATTGTATTCCTTCGCAAAATCGTAAAGGGAGGCGCCGACAAAAGCTACGGCATCCAGGTCGCCAAGCTGGCAGGCGTGCCGGAAAGCGTGATTGAGCGCGCGAAGGAAATTGTCGAGGAATTAAGCGAGCATGATATTACGGAAATTACAAAAAATCTGACGGTGAAGAATGCAGCCGCAAAACCGAAAAAGAAAAAAACGCAGCCGGATACGCTGGATTTGGAGCAGATTTCTTTGTTTGATACGGTGAAGGATGATGATATTATTGAGGAGCTGCGAAGTGTGGATATTAGTTCTATGACACCGCTTGAGGCTATGAATAAACTGAATGAGCTGCAGAACAAAGTGAAAAATAGGTGGTAATTTAAGGGGATACTCTGCATTTTAGGGGGAGGGGAGGGGGCTCCGCGGACGCTGGATGGAGAAACTTTTTCCTTCTGATGTTCCGTTTCCGAAAAGCAGGAAGTTCTAAGTTTTCTGCATTCAGGCTGTGGCTGCTTACGGACCGGCGCCTGATGCCCTGGCACAGAGAGAGTGCAAAGTTACTGGCACAGGCAGGCGCCTTTTGGGGCTTCAAGGTTTTATAAGGGGATAAACTGTGAGCCCCAAATCCTGGGTTTTGAGCAGAAAACTAAGAACTTCCAGCTTTTCTCCAAAGTCACATCAGAAGGAAAAAGTTTCTCCATCCAGCTGATTTTGGCGAGAATAAACGTTTGAATGGCGAAATGATATGTATTTAATTATAATTTTCTTTCTGACACCTGTTACAAATTTTTTATTCGATATCATATGAAGATGATACAGCGATAATCAAATGTAATATATAGCGCACCAGTTATAAGCTTTTGATTTGATACAAGATACAGATTAAATAGAAGCGAATATATACAAGATATAATATTGATTATTACAAAAATATATCGAAATTTGAAAAATTGTAAATTGGTGTATATAGCATAGATTTTCACAAAAATACATTAAAATCAGTAAAGCTGTAAATGGGTGTTTTTGAGATACCAGTTTACAAGTTTTTGATTCTATGCCATATCTAAACCATAAGCTATAGCTAAATACAATATAATTTAGATTTTCGTAATAATACATCAAAATCAGTAAATTTGTAAACCAGTATTATGTGAATATAAAATAAAATTTTTCAGGAGCAAAAACTTAAAACATATGTAAACAACATTACATAACAAAAATAATTACCGCACAGATATTGAAAATCCGCCCTTAAAGTATTCACCATTTATGCCCGAAACAAGAACTCACCGTACAGCAAAATAAACCGTAAAAAATTGCCAAAGTCAGCCGGAGGGAGAAACTGTTTCCTTCTGATGTGACTTTGGAGAAAAGTTAGAAGTTCTTAGTTTTCTGCTCAAAACCCAGGATTTGGGGCTCACAGCTTATCTCCTTATAAAACCTTAAAGCCCCAAAAGGCGCCTGCCAGTGCCAGTAACCTTGCACTCTCTCTGTGCCAGGGCAGGGCCCACCTCGTTTTATCGGGTGTCAGGCGCCGGTCCGTGAGCAGCCACAGCCTGAATGCAGAAAACTTAGAACTTCTTACTTTTCGGAAACGGAACATCAGAAGGAAACAGTTTCTCCCTCTGGCGTCCGTTTCCAATTCCCCCTTTGACGCTTAAAAAAATCCCTCTCCAGCGTCACCCAGTCGCCTGAAAATGTATCGCCACATTCAAAAAGGAGCCCGTCCTTATGTCAAAAATACAAGTATTAGATGAACAGACCATCGATAAAATCGCCGCCGGAGAAGTCGTTGAACGGCCTTCTTCTGTTGTAAAAGAACTGGTAGAAAATGCCGTTGATGCAAGAGCAACCGCCATTACCATTGAAATCAAAGACGGCGGCATTTCCTTAATCCGGATTACAGACAATGGCGAAGGCATTCCGAAGGAGCAGGTTGCCTCCGCATTTTTACGCCATGCCACCAGCAAGATAACAAGTGCGGAAGACCTTCTGACAGTTTCATCGCTTGGTTTTCGCGGGGAAGCTCTTTCGAGTATTGCGGCGGTTGCGCAGGTGGAGCTGATTACAAAAACCGCGTCGGAATTAACCGGGACGAAGTATGTAATAGAAGGTTCCAAAGAAAAGAGCATAGAGGATATCGGCGCGCCGCAGGGGACGACGTTTCTTGTAAGAAACCTGTTTTATAATACGCCTGCAAGGCAGAAATTTTTAAAGTCGGCGCAGACGGAGGCTTCTTATATTGCTACGCTGGCAGAGCGTCTGGCGCTGTCGCATCCGGATATTTCTTTTCAGGTCATTGTGAATAACCAGCCGAGGCTGCATACAAATGGAAATACGCGGATTAAGGATATTATTTATCATATTTTCGGCAGAGATATTGCGGCGGGGACGGTACCTGTACAGGAGAAAAAGGAGCTGCTGTCTGTAGAGGGATTTATTGGAAAGCCGTTTATTTCCAGGGGAAACCGGAATTTTGAAATATATTTTATTAACGGGCGCTATATTAAGAGTACGCTGATTACAAAGTGCATCGAAGACGCCTATAAGCCATTTATGATGAAGCATCAGTATCCGTTTACGGTGCTGCAGATTTCTATAGACAGCGATTTGATAGATGTCAATGTCCATCCTGCGAAAATGGAAATCCGGTTTTGTCAGAGCGAGTCTGTTTACAGGGAGCTGACGGATATCCTTCAGGCTGCATTAAAGCACCAGGATATGATTCAGGATGTTTCCGCAGATAAAGAAACGAAAAAAAAGAAACCGGATACCAGACCTGTCAGCCGAAGGCCGGAACCGTTTGAAAAAAAGAGGCTGGAGGCGCTTTCAGCAGCCCTGAAATCTGACAGCCCTTATGAACGTAAATACGCAAAACCGCCTGCAGCAGAAAATGCGGAGCAGAAAGGATTAGCCGCTTCGGACTCTAAGCTGCGGGATGCTGCTGTTTCTGATAGCTGTGCTGAAAAGCAAATGTCTGGCGGCGTTCCGTCAGCATTCCTGAATAACCCAGGTCAGGATATCATTCTGAATACAGGCAGTCATTCCGTCTCTGGCGGTCATTTGAAAACAGCCGGCAATTCAGATACAGGCAGTCATTTAAATATGGACAGCCATTTGGATGAAGGTAGTCTTTTAGAAACGGCTAGCAATTTAAATACAGGCAGTTATTTGAAAACAGCCAGCCGCTCAGACACAGGCGGCCTCTTGGATGCAGCCAGCCGCTCGGACACAGGCGGCTTTTCGGATGCAGCCAGCTGCTCAGACACAGGCGGCCTTTCGGATGCAGCCAGCTGCTCAGACACAGGCGGCCTTTCAGATGCAGCCAGCCTTTCGGATACAGGCGGCCATTTGGCTGCAGACAGTTACGCTGCCACAGGCAGCTATCCAGATATGCGCGGTTATGCAGTGAATGGAAAAGACACGGCTGCAGACAGCCAGACATCTGCCAGCAGCGATTCCGATATGGAAACACAGCCGCATACAGAAGCTTCAGCCGCATGTAAAGACAGCTGCAGTACCGGTACATACAAATATGAACAGCTGTCCATTGCAGAGACGGAATTTTATCATACGGATTTTATCAAAGAAGCGAAGCGCCGCAATTACACCGTTATCGGCCAGATTTTTGATACATACTGGCTTGTTCAGGCTGAGAACGAACTGTTTCTGATTGACCAGCATGCGGCACACGAAAAAGTTCTGTATGAACGGATGATGAATCAGCTGAAAAAACAGGAATTTACCTCTCAGCAAATCAGCCCGCCCATCATTATTACCATGACGATGCAGGAGCAGGAATTATTCCATAAATACGAGGAGCAGTTTTCGCAGATTGGATTTGAAATCAATGCATTTGGCGGAAGGGAGTATGCGCTGTGCGCGGTTCCTGATAATTTGTACGGCCTTGACCCCAGAGAGCTTTTCCTGGAAATGTTAGACGGATTAAATCATGATACGAGAAGGCAGACGCCGGATATGATACTGGAAAAAATTGCGTCGATGTCCTGCAAGGCAGCGGTGAAAGGGAAGCAGCGGCTGTCTGAACAAGAGGCGCGCAGCCTGCTTTCTGACCTGCTTGAGCTGGAAAATCCATATCACTGTCCGCACGGAAGGCCGGTCATTATCGCGATGTCGAAAACGGAAATTGAAAGAAAGTTTAAGCGGATTGTATAAAGGAGCTTTTAGGTTATGGATGAAAAACAACGCAAAAAGCCGCTGATTATTTTAACCGGCCCTACGGCTGTCGGCAAAACGGATTTATCCATTCAGTTAGCAAAACGCATCGGCGGCGCTGTGATATCTGCTGATTCCATGCAGGTTTATAAATATATGGATATCGGCTCCGCAAAGATTACACGGGATGAAATGCAGGGCGTGACGCACTATTTAATTGACGAGCTGATGCCGGACGAAGAATTTAATGTGGTCAGATTCCAGCAGTATGCAAAAAAGTATCTGCAGGAGATTTACGCAAAGGGCCAGATTCCGATTCTAACAGGCGGTACCGGGTTTTATATTCAGGCGGTGCTTTATGATATTGATTTTTCAAAGCAGGATGCGGATACGGCGTACCGGCAGAAGTTAGAAGCTCTTTCAAAAGAGCATGGAAACGCATATCTTCACCGGATGTTAGAAGAAATTGACCCGGCATCCGCGGCGGCGATTCATGAGAATAATAAAAAGCGGGTGATTCGGGCTTTGGAATTTTTTCAGTTGACAGGAGAGCGCATTTCTGAGCATAATGAAAGGGAGCACAAAAAACAGACGCCGTACTGTCCGGCTTATTTTGTATTAAATGACAAAAGGGAGCATTTATACGAACGCATTGACCGGCGTGTCGATAAAATGATGGCAGACGGGCTGGTTACGGAGGTGCGCAGATTAAGAGAGCTTGGATATACGAAAAATCTGGTGTCCATGCAGGGGCTTGGCTATAAGGAGCTGTTTGCTTATTTTGACGGCGAATGCACCTTAGAGGAAGCGGTATCTGTAATAAAACGCGATACCAGGCACTTCGCAAAGCGTCAGATTACGTGGTTTCGGCGGGAAAAAGATGTCATATGGGTGAATAAGGACATGTTTTCTTATGATAACGACAAAATTTTATCTTATATGAATGCTATACTGAAGCAGAAAGGAATCATTGAAAAGAATGAGTGCTGTGAATGAGAAACGCTGGTTACTGATAGAAATGTACGCGCAGATGGGTATTTCGAAAGAAACGGCAGAATTTGGGGAAACGATTGCAGAAAGCTTAAAGGAGCGGTTTGCACAGATTGACGAAACGGCGCAGCTAAACCAGTTAAAGGTCATAAACGCCATGCAGAAAAACAAAGTAAGCGCCGCCTGTTTTCAGGGGAGCAGCGGCTACGGCTATGACGATTACGGACGGGATACGTTAGAAAAGGTTTATGCGGACTGTTTTCATACACAGGATGCGCTTGTGCGCCCGCAGATTACCTGCGGAACCCATGCGCTGGCACTGGCGCTTTTATCCAATCTTCGTCCGGGAGACGAGCTTTTGTCTGCTTCCGGAAAACCTTACGATACATTAGAAGAAGTCATCGGTATCCGCCCGTCGAAAGGCTCGCTGGCTGAATACGGCATTACGTACCGCCAGATAAACCTGCTTATGGACGGAAGTTTTGATTATGCAGGAATTAAAAATGCCATAAATGACAAGACTAAAATGGTAACGGTGCAGCGTTCCAAAGGCTATCAGACAAGACCGACCTTATCGGTATCGCAAATCGGAAAGCTGGTGTCGTTTGTAAAAAAAATCAATCCGGATATCATCTGCATGGTTGACAACTGCTATGGTGAATTTGTAGAATTAAAAGAGCCTTCGGATTTTGGCGCGGACATGGTCGTCGGTTCTTTGATTAAAAATCCGGGCGGGGGCCTTGCACCGAGCGGCGGTTATATTGCCGGGACAAAAGAATGCGTGGAAAATGCGGCATGCCGGCTGACTTCCCCGGGGCTTGGCAGGGAAGTGGGAGCTTCGCTCGGTATCATGCAGTCTTTTTACCAGGGACTGTTCCAGGCCCCGGTCGTAACGGCAGGGGCGTTAAAGGGAGCAATTTTTGCGGCAAATCTTTATGAAAAGCTGGGGTTTGCGGTCTTTCCGGGTGCAGCTGAGCCGCGTTATGATATCATTCAGGCAGTGACCCTTGGCTCGCCGGAAGGGCTTTTAGCATTCTGCGAGGGGATTCAGGCGGCTGCTCCGGTAGACAGCTATGTAACGCCCGAGCCATGGGACATGCCCGGATATGACAGCAAAGTCATTATGGCTGCCGGAGCATTTGTACAGGGTTCTTCCATTGAACTGAGCGCGGACGGGCCGTTAAGGGAGCCGTACAACGTGTATTTTCAGGGAGGACTTACCTGGTATCATGCAAAATTAGGAATTTTAATGTCTTTACAAAAACTTTATGAGCGAAATCTTGTTAATCTTGGATGAATATGCTAAGATTATATACTGTATATTCCTTTTTTACTCAGCCTGATAGAGAGTGGAAAGGATATTTATGAAAAACAGACAAAAACACTTAACTATGAAAGAACTTCCGGATTCTGAAAAACCTTATGAAAAATGTATGGAATACGGGCCGGAATATTTATCGGATGCAGAACTGCTCGCAGTTTTTATCCGGACCGGAATGAAAGGAAAGACGTCGGTAGAGCTTGCAAGCCAGCTATTATCAGATGGAAACAAAAATCTTTTGAATCTGTACGATTACAGCTTAAAAACGCTCATGCAGGTCCCTGGAATCGGCAAAGCCAAGGCCGTACAGCTAAAGTGCATCGCGGAAATATCCAGACGGATTGCAAAAACCGTGCGTTTTCGGGAACTGTCGTTTGACAACCCGGCATCGGTGGCGGATTTCTATATGGAAAAGCTGCGCCACGAAAAGCAGGAGTGCTTTACCGCCTGTCTTCTTGGCAGCGGAGGCCGCTATCTGGGCGATAAGGTGTTAACCATCGGCAGCGTCAGTGCTTCGATTGTATCACCGAGAGATTTGTTTATCCAGGCACTGCAGGCACAGGCCGCGTCGATTATCATTCTTCATAACCATCCAAGCGGCGAGCCGCAGCCGAGCCGCGAAGATATGCAGGTTACAAAATGCATCGCTGAGTGTGGAAAGATGCTGCAGATTCATTTAGACGACCACATCATCATCGGTGACAACAAATATTACAGTTTTAGAGAAAAGGGACTGCTTTGAGCCCTGATAGGAGACAAAATTATGTCAGCAAATGTTTATGGCGTGGATTTAGGCACAGCCAATTTGAAAATCTATTGCAAAGCCAGCGGAACGATTCTGAATGAAAAAAATACGATTGCGATTATCAATAAGAATCAGATGTATTCCTATGGCAATGACGCATATGCGATGTATGAAAAGGCACCGGATCAGATTCAGGTCACTTTTCCGATTGTAAACGGAGTCATCGCAGACTACAACAATATGCAGACGATGCTGTTTGAATTTCTGGAAAAAAATGCAAAAGGAAAAATCCGGGGCGCGGAATTTGTAGTCGCCGTGCCGACGGATATTACCGAAGTGGAGAAAAAGGCGTTTTCCGATATCTTTTATAAGAGCAAGGCAAAGCCAAGGAGCGTCCTTTTGTGTGAAAAACCGATTGCCGATGCGGTCGGGCTTGGCTTAAATGTCAATGAGCCTACCGGGATTATGGTTGTGGATATCGGAGCGGATACGACGGAGATTTCCATCATTTCCTTAGGAGGACTCGTTATCAGCCATCTGCTGCATTTTGGCGGCAACCGGCTGGATGAATCCATTATCAGCTTTATCCGTAAAAATTATAACCTGGTGATAGGCCGTAAAACCGCCTGCTCTTTAAAAGAACAGATAGGCTGTGCCTTAGACGGGCGCGAAGACAAAATGGTGATTGTAGGCCGGGACGTCGTAAGCGGACTTCCGATTGAAATGGAAATTACGGCATCGATTGTATACGAAGCGATTCGGGACCATCTGACAAATATCTGTACCAATATCAAGCTGATTCTGGAAAAAACGCCGCCGGAATTAGCAAAGGATATTATTTACGCAGGTATTTATATTACAGGCGGAAGCTCAAAAATCGAAAGGTTAGACCAGCTGTTTTCCGAAATTACAAATATCAAGGTAAACTGCTGTGATAATCCGGAAGAAAGCGTCGCCCAGGGCCTGATTAAAATCGTATCGGATAATGAATACAAACACCTTGCTTACAGCCTGAAATCCAGTATTTATAAATAGGAGTCCCTGGCATGAAAAGAAGAAGAAAAGCGCGATTTAAGATTCCGGCGAAATATATACTGATGACTCTGTCCGCGTTTTGTATTATCGCAATGTTTGCCAGTTTCCTGTTTGATGTTCAGTTTACGCCGCTGAATACGGCTGCCGGCTATGTATTTATCCCGATGCAGAAGGGGATTAACAAGGCTGGCTCCATGGTCAGCGGCCTGGCGGATAATCTGACAGAGCTAAAAGATGTGATGCAAAGAAACGAAGAACTCCAGGCGCAGGTAGACGAGCTTACGACAGAGCTGAATACGTACAAGCTGGAGCAGTCTGAAATCGAGGACATGCGCAAGCTGTTAGAGCTGGATGAAAAGTATAAATACGAAAAAGTCGGCGCAAGCATTATCGGCAAAGATGCCGGCAACTGGTTTGATACGTTTATTATTGACAAGGGCTATAATGACGGCATTGAAGTAGATATGAATGTCATTGCAGGAAGCGGGCTTGTCGGAATTGTGACAAATGTAGGCCCCAATTATGCCAACGTACGCTCGATTATTGACGACCGCAACAGTGTCAGCGCCATGGTGCTGACGACATCGGACGGCTGCTTTGTCGACGGCGACCTGGAAATGATGAGCAGGCTTCAGGTCATCGGCTTTACGGATTTAACAGACGAGGATAATAAAGTCGCTGTCGGAGACCAGGTCGTGACATCGGATACGAGCAGCAAATATGTGCCGGGACTGTTAATCGGACATATCAATGAGCTGAACATGGATTCGAATAATCTGACCAAGTCCGGGACGATTACGCCGGCGGTGGATTTTGAACATATTAAAAACGTGCTTGTCATTTTAGAGAAAAAGCAGGCTGTACAGGAAGAGGATAACTAGCTTTACATGAGAGGTTTTGCATGAAGAGAAAGATAACCGTATTTTTGATTATATTCGTATGCTTTTTACTGCAGACGACACTGTTTCAGGCATTAGCATTAGCTTCTATCGCTCCGAACCTTCTGATTGTTGTAGTATCCTCGTTTGGCTTTATGCGCGGGCGCAGGGAAGGCATGTACATCGGTTTTTTTACCGGGCTGGTATTTGATGCCTTTTACGGGACAATCTTCGGATTTTATTCTCTGGTATTTATGTATGCCGGATACTGCAACGGGATGTTCCGCAGGTTCTTTTTCCCGGACGATATCAAGCTGCCGATGCTTTTAATTTCGGTCAGCGATATTGTTTATAATGCAGCTGTCTATGTATTAAAATTTATGTTCCGCGGACAGTTTCACTTTGATTATTACCTTCTGCATGTAATCATACCAGAGCTGGTTTATACGGTGCTGATTATGATTTTTCTGTATCCGCTTTTGTTAAAAATCAACCAGAAGCTGGAAGCATCTGAAAAAAGGAGTGGCATGAAATTTGTATGAATATGATTCCATAAAAGATTTTTTGAAAAGTTTTATAAGTTCCAGACTGCTTGTGCTTTCCCTGATTATTATTTTAATGGGAGGGGTGCTGCTGCAGCGGCTGTTTACGCTGCAGATTATTAACGGAGAGTCTTATCAGGAAAATTATACACTGCGCATCCGCAAGGAGCGTGTGTTAAACGGCACTCGCGGAAATATTTTAGACTGTAACGGAAAGGTGTTAGCATACAATGAACTGACCTATAAAGTAACCATTGAGGATAACGGCACATATTCGGGAGACACTGAAAGAAACGAAGCGTTAAACAGCATTCTTGCCCAGATTTTAAATGTACTTGAGGCAAACGGAGATAAATATGTCAATGATTTTGACATCCGTTTAAAAAAGAACGGAAAATACGCGTTTCAGTCAGAAGGCACAAGGCTGATGCGTTTCCGTGCAGATGTCTATGGAAAATCTAAAATTGAAGACCTTGGCTGGGATAAGAATAAAGGATACGATACATCAAAAGCCAGCGAGGAACAGATTATTTCCTACTTAAGCGAGCGGTACGGGCTGGATGAAACGGACTATCCGAAAAAGCTGCAGTATCAGATTTTAGTCATCCGCTATGCGCTTGCGCAGAACAGTTTTCAGAAATATATTTCCACAACGATTGCCGCGGATGTCAGTGACAATACACTGGCATATATCAAAGAAAATAAATCCAGCCTGCAGGGCGTCGAAATAGAAGAAGACTATATCCGCAAATATACCGACAGTGAATATTTTGCTTCCATTATCGGCTATACCGGAAAAATATCTACCACAGAATATGAAGAATTATCGGAAAAAAATGACTCTTATTCCTTAACCGACATTATCGGAAAAGCCGGTATCGAGCAGGTTATGGATGAAAAGCTGCAGGGAAAAAAGGGTTCGGAAACCGTGTTTGTAGATGTCCGCGGAAAAGAATTGGAAACAACGGATTATAAGGAACCGGCTGCGGGCAACAATGTCTATCTGTCCGTTGACGCAGACCTGCAAAAGGCCGTGTATCATTTATTAGAGCAGGAGCTTGCCGGAATTTTATATAATCAAATTGAAAATATCAGAGAATATGTAAATACAACAGGGAAAGCATCGGATATTAAAATACCGATTTATGATGTGTATTTTGCTCTTATTAATAACGGTATCATCGATACTTCCCATTTTACACATAAATCTGCCTCCGATACGGAAAAAGCAGCAGCTGCAGTTTACCAGAACTATTTCGATTCCGTGCTTGCAAGAATCCGCGAACAGTGCACATCTTCCGCACCGGAAGCGTATCAGGCGGCTTTGGAGGAATATCAGAATTATTACAGTTATATTATGAAAATGCTGCAGGACAATCAGGTACTGATAGCGGACCGCATTGATAAAGCAGATGAGACCTATCTTGCATGGACAAAAGAAGAAAGCATCAGCTTAAAAGAATATTTAAGCCACTGCATCAATGCCGGGTGGATTGATTATAATGTATTCCAGACCGAAGAAAATTATTCGGATTCTTCTGAAATTTATGCGGACTTAATCGATTACATGATTGAATCCTTAAAAGACGATGAAGGATTTCAGAAAAAAATCTATCAGTATCTGATTAAACAGGATATGATAAGCGGCACGCAGTTATGCCTGATTTTATATGATCAAAAGCTCATAAAACAGGATGCTGAAAAACGGGCGCAGTTAGAAAACGGCTCTGTTTCCGCGTTTGCTTTTTTGAAAGAGCGTATCCGGGATATGGAAATCACGCCGGCACAGTTAGCGTTAGACCCGTGTACGGCCTCCTGTGTAATTACAGATGTAAATACCGGGGAATTAAAAGCGCTCGTATCTTATCCGGGTTATGATAACAACCGCCTTGCAAATACGGTAGATGCCGAATATTTTGCAAAGCTGCAGACCGACCGCTCGGAGCCGATGTATAATCATGCGACACAGGAGCGCACGGCGCCCGGTTCTACGTTTAAAATGGTTACGGCGACAACCGGACTGACCGAAGGCATTATCAATCCTTCTACTCAGATAAACAGCCAGGGCAAATTTGAACTGGTAGATAACGAGCCGAGATGCTGGATTTACCCGTCCCGCCACGGAATGCTGGATGTAACGAACGCTATCCGGGTATCCTGCAACTACTTCTTTTACCAGGTCGGCTATGACTTAAGCCTTGTCGGCAGCACATACAGCGACCCTACCGGTATCCGGAAAATTACAGATTATGCGAAAGAATACGGCCTTGGAGATAAGACCGGCATCGAAATACCGGAAAACGAGCCGAAAATTGCAGACCAGTTTCCGGTTATGGCCGCTATCGGGCAGAGTAATCACAACTTTGCAACCGTGCACTTAGCCCGCTATGTAACGGCAGTCGCAAACAGGGGCACGGTTTATAACTATACGCTGTTAAAACAGCTGACGGATAATGAAGGAAATGTGATTAAAAAGTATAAGCCGTCTGTCAAAAATAAAATGGACAATATCGCGGACAGCAGCTGGGATGCCATTCAGGAAGGCAACCGCCTGGTTGTTGCAGACGCAAAAGAATTTACCGATTTTCCGATTGCTGTCGCAGGCAAGACCGGAACGGCGCAGCAGGTGCCTACAAGGGGAAATCATGCTTTATTTGTCGGTTACGCTCCGTTTAAAAAACCGGAAATATCGATTGCGACAAAGATTGCATACGGATATACATCGCATAATGCGGCAGATGTTTCTGCGCAGATACTGAAATATTACTTTGAGCTGGAAGATGCAGATACCCTGCTAAACGGCAAAGCAAAAGATGTCGGCAATTCTTCCAATGGATTCACAGATTAGCTTAAAGGGGGAAGAAAATGACACAGGCAGTCATGATAAAAAGCAAGTCCTATGGAATTCATCTCGTTTTGAATCCCGGGATGACATTCCCGGACCTGTTAGAAGCGGTCACTGCAAAATTTGAAGAATCGGGCATGTTTTTTAAAGACGCAAAAATCGGAATCTCGTTTGAGGGATATCCGCTTACATTTGAACAGGAGTATGATTTAATCGCAGCCATAGAAGCGCATTCTACCATTCGCATTGTCTGCATTATGGAGCAGGACGGTATCCGGGAAGCCTGCGTGCTTGCGGATACCGAAGCGCTGATACGGGAAAAAGTAACAAACCATGCCGTATTTCATTACGGTTCCTTAAAGCCGGGAGACGACCTTTCGTTTGATACCGGAGCGGTCGTGGTTGGAAATATCCCCAAAGGGGCCAGAATCAGAGCCGGCGGCAATATTATTGTATTCGGCGTATTAGACGGCTTTGCCCATGCGGGGGCATATGAAGGAGATTCTGCTGCATGCATCGCAGCATTATCGATAGATACAAATCAGCTTCAAATCGGAAGCATCCTGTTTATGCCGCAGGAAAAAGAAGAAAAGAAGAAAAACAAAGGCGGGCTTTTTAAAAGGAAAAAGCCGGACGAACTATCGTTTTCACCACAGATAGCGCGTGTTCAGGACGGACATGTCATAATGGAACCTTGTACAAAAGATTTATTACAATTTTAATAAATCAGGAGGATTCATAATATGTGTGAAGTCATTGTAATTACATCAGGAAAAGGCGGTGTCGGCAAAACTACGACTACGGCAAATGTCGGATGCGCCCTTGCCATGCTCGGCAAAAAAGTCGTTTTAATCGACACCGATATCGGACTCAGGAATCTGGATGTTGTCATGGGATTAGAAAACAGGATTTTATATAATCTTGTAGACGTTATCAAAGGCAGCTGCCGGATGAAGCAGGCGCTGATTAAGGATAAACGCCATCCGACCCTGTACCTGATTCCTTCCGCACAGACCTGTGATAAAACGGCCGTTACGCCGCAGCAGATGAAAAAACTGACGGACGGCTTAAGGGAGGAGTTTGATTACATACTTCTGGACTGTCCTGCAGGCATTGAGCAGGGATTTCAAAATGCGATTGCCGGAGCAGATCGGGCCATTGTCGTAACCACACCGGAAGTATCGGCAATCCGTGACGCAGACCGCATTATCGGACTTTTAAAAAACGCCAGCATGCCGCAGATTGAGCTGTTAATCAACCGGGTCCGCATGGATATGGTAAGGCGGGGCGACATGATGTCATTAAAGGATGTCTGCGAAATCCTGCCCATTCCGTTAATCGGCGCGGTGCCGGATGATGAAAACATTGTCATTTCCACAAACCAGGGGGAACCTTTATCCGGTCTTGATTCTTTATCCGGACAGGCATATCAGAATATCTGCCGCCGCATCTGCGGTGAAAAGCTGCCTATTATGGACCTAGGCCAGAAAAAAGTATGGTTTCAGCGTTTTCGCGGATTAACCAGGCGTGTATAGGAGGCGTTATTCATGAGATTTTTGCGTTTTATATTTCGAAGGAATTCTAAAGATGTGGCGATGGACCGCCTGAAGCTGCTGCTGATTTCAGACAGAACAGACTGTTCTGCAGATATGCTGGAAATGATAAAAAACGATATTATCCAGGTGATTTCTAAATATATGGAAATCGATACGGAAGGACTTGACATTCAGATTACGCGCACGGCATCGCAGACGCATAACGGCACGGTCCCGGCGCTTTATGCAAACATTCCGATTGTATGTGTCAAGCACCAGCCGGAATATCAGGAGTCTTAAGATAAAAGAAAAAGACCTTTTACATACTACTCGAGAAAACCCGGAGGCATAATGAGATGTTTAAAATGTATTCCATAAAAGATTACCGTTTCCGATTGTGCCTGTATGTCATTTCCGTGACTGTCATCGGCATTTTAGTAATCGGAAGCGCCAGGGAAGCGGTACAGGACAAGCAGGTGCTCGGCCTGATGCTCGGGCTTGCGGCCATGCTTGTGCTGTCGCTGTTTGACTATTCCTTTCTGCTGAAGCTGGCCTGGCCGATGTATTTCGGAAATATTGCCCTGCTTGCTGCCGTTATTCTTATGGGCAAGGGCTCGCATGGCGCAACAAGATGGATTGAAATTGCCGGAATCCGCTTCCAGCCGTCCGAATTGTCAAAAATCGTGGTTATCCTGTTTTTTGCGTATTTTTTTATGCGCTATCAGGAACAGATCAATACATTCCGCGCGTTAGCGGTGACGGGAGTGCTGATTGCGATTCCGCTCGGGCTGGTCTTACAGTCTGACCTGTCTACGACAATTGTAACGACATTAATTTTCATTACCCTCTTGTTTATTGCCGGAATAAGTTATAAAATAATTGGAAGAGCGGCAGCTGTCTTAATACCGGCAGCAATCGTTGTACTGTACCTGATTATGCAGCCGGACCAGACAATTATCAAAGGCTATCAGGTCAACCGGATTTTAGGCTGGCGCTATCCGCAGAAATATCCGGATATTGCATACCAGCAGCAGAATTCCATTATGGCAATCGGTTCCGGCCAGCTGTGGGGCAAAGGGCTGAACAACGATAATTTTGATTCCGTTAAAAATGGAAATTTCATTTCGGAACCGCAGACAGATTTTATCTTCTCCGTGGTCGGGGAAGAGCTGGGGTTTGTCGGGTCAGCAGCGGTTATCATCCTGCTGATGCTGATTTCGCTGGAATGCATTCTGATTGGCAGAAAAGCAAAAGATTTAGCCGGGCGCCTGATTTGCTGCGGCATGGCGGCTCTTGTCGGTTTTCAGAGTTTTGTAAATATTTCAGTTACAACCGGCCTTCTGCCAAATACGGGACTGCCGCTTCCATTTGTCAGTTACGGGCTGACATCTTTAGTTTCATTGTATATAGGGATAGGTATTGTACTAAATGTGGGCTTGCAGCCAAAAAAATATTAGAAACGGGGTGATATACAGAATGAATATTGGATTAATCGCACATGACTCGAAGAAAAAACTTATGCAGAATTTTTGTATTGCATACCGTGGTATTTTATGTAAAAACGAATTGTTTGCAACAGGTACAACCGGACGTCTGATTGAAGAGGTGGCAAATCTTTCCATCCACAAATATCTGGCAGGGCATTTAGGAGGCGCACAGCAGCTGAGCGCACAGATTGAGCAAAATGACATTGACCTTGTAATATTCCTGCGTGACCCTATGACGCCGAAAAAACACGAACCGGATGTCAATAATGTTGTAAAACTGTGTGATACCTATAATATTCCGCTGGCAACTAATCTTGCTACAGCAGAGCTTTTAATTAAATCGTTAGACAGAGGAGATTTAGAGTGGCGTGAGATGTACAGATAACAGGCGGTACCGTCTGGCTGCGATTGCGGCTGCAGGCATGCTTTTGTTTTGCAGCTGCGGTTCAAAAACATATGAACTGGAACATCCTTATGATGTTTACGGGACACAGATTCATTATGAATCCCTGCAGCCGGAAGGGGAAACCGCCACAGATTCTCTTTCCTATTTTGCCAAAGATTTATGTACGGCCGAAGATGTTTCCATCAGCATACCGGCCGCTTTAGACAGCGCAGCCCAGGCCGCCGGTGTCTTTCACTTAAATGAACAGACCGTTACATATTCGAAAAACATTTATAAAAAACTGTATCCGGCCAGTACGACAAAAATACTGACCGCATACACCGCATTGAAACATGCAAATCTGACAGATATCGTAACCGTAAGCGCCCAGGCCGCTAATCAGGCAGGAGATTCCTCTGTCTGCGGCCTGAAGGCAGGCGACAGCCTTTCTCTGGAAGAGCTGCTGTACGGCCTGCTGCTCGAAAGCGGCAATGACGCGGCTGTAGCCATTGCAGAGCATGTATCAGGAAGCAGCGAGGCATTTGCGTCCCTGATGAATGAAGAGGCCGCTGCACTGGGCGCTACGCATTCTCATTTTTCGAATCCTCACGGGCTTCACGATGATGAACATTATACCTGCGTGTATGATTTGTATCTGATGCTGAACGCTGCGCTGCAGGATGAAAAATTCCAGACGATTGTGAGTGCACATTCGCATCATGCTGTTTATAAGGACGCTGGCGGGAATCAGGTGACCCAGGAATGGGAAACGACGGATAAGTTCTTAAACGGGGAGGTGAATCCGCCGGACGGGGTTCGCGTGATTGGCGGGAAGACCGGGACTACGAATGCAGCGGGGTACTGCCTGGCGCTGTATAGCCAGAATGCGGCGGGGGAGCCGGTGATTTCGATTGTGCTTAAGGCGGACAGCAGTGAGAATCTTTATGGGCTGATGGGGGAGCTTATGCAGAGATAACTGGGGGCTGAAAAGGGGAGTGGCGGCTTCGCGGACGCCGGATAAGTGTGTCTGCCCTGTTTCAGTGTTCCGGTTTCAGAATGTAAGAAGCCCTAAGTATTCTGCGCCAGGGTTATGGCAAGCCGGACGGACCGGCGCCTGATGCCCTGGCGTTATTGTATACTCCAGGCAGTGGCTCTGGCAGGCGCCTTTTGGGGCTTCAGGGGTTTTGTAAAAAGATAAACTGTGAGCCCCAAATCCTGGGTATTGAGCAGAATACTAAGGGCTTCTAACATTCTTCCACAGTCACACTGAAACAGGGCAGACACACTTATCCGGCTGGTTATTGGAAGACGGTACGTTTTTTTGTTTATCTGTATTTTTTATTCGTTATAAAACAATAACAGACACTTTATCCGGCTGGTATTGAAATATGTTTCAATTTTAGAATTTATTGCAACATTAGAGTTTTAGACAAAGTAAATAGCACTGAAATGATGTGTTTGTGCTTTTTCCGTCTTACTTTTCAGCTTTGAATATAAGCATCCCCTGACCTTTACTTCATTTCTGCCTTCCAGAGAAAACTTAAAAACTGATTCAGAATAACCTGGACTAAGCCAAAAAACAGCTGGATGGAGAAACTTTTTCCTTCGGATGTGACTTTGGAGAAAAGTTAGAAGTTCTTAGTTTTCTGCTCAATCCCCAGGATTTGGGGCTCACAGTTTATCTTCTTACAAAACCCTCGAAGCCCCAAAAGGCGCCTGCCAGCGCCACTGCTTAGAACTGCCAGTAACGCCAGGGCATCAGGCGCCGGTCCGTGAGCAGCCACAGCCTGAATGCAGAAAACTTAGAACTTCTTACTTTTCGGAAACGGAACATCCGAAGGAAAAAGTTTCTCCATCCAGCGTCCGCGCAGCCCCCCTCCCCCCTCTCCCGCACATTTTTTGAAATAGCGGTTGTATTTTACTCAAAAGTATTCTATAATAATGATATTAGATAGAATTCGCTAGAAGACTCATTTAATAACATGCAGGAGGAGAGAATAATGGTCGAGATTATATGCGGAAAAAAGGGTAAAGGAAAAACAAAACATCTGCTGGACAAAGCAAATGTATCTATTAAAAGTGCGCAGGGGAATGTAGTATATCTGGACAAAAGCCAGAAGCATATGTATGAGCTGAACAATAAAATACGCCTAATCAATGTAACAGACTTTCCTGTTTCAAACTGCGATGAATTTTTAGGATTTATCTGCGGCATCGTTTCCCAGGATCATGATTTGCAGGAGATGTATTTAGACAGCTTTGTTACGATTGCCGGTCTTAAGGACGAGCAGCTGCAGCATGCGATTGAAAAACTGGATATCATCAGCGAAAAATATAATGTAAAATTTATCTTAAGCATATCTAAGGACGAACAGGATTTACCAGAATGTGCTAAAGCAAAAGTAATTATATCTTTATAGGAATTCGTATATAAGAATTTTTATATAGAATCGTATGTAAGGTGTCTTAAAATGCTTAAGACACCTTGTTTTATGCCTGGCCTGTGCATGTTTATGCCTGGTCCATGGAGCGTATGCGGCCGTAAGCGCTGAGCAGATACAGCCCGCCGATGCCTACGAGCGCATATACAATTCTCGAAAGCCAGGACATATTTCCAAAAAGGAATGCTACTAAGTCAAACCGGAAGAATCCAATCAGCCCCCAGTTGACGGCACCAATAATTACAAGGGTCAGCAGCGTGTAATCTAAAAATTTTGAATTCATAAGAATTACCTCCTTTTCGGATAGTATAAACCAATCTGAAAAAAACATGCATCCAATATTTTGAAAATCAGACGGAATTACGGATGCCGGAGTTTGTAAGTATAATGTTAAAGAAAGAATAGGATACAGCCTTGGCAGTAAGAAAACGAAAAAGAAAGAAAAATATTGTCCGGTTTCCCCGCGGGGTTCATTTGAATATTGGAATTGTTGTATTTTCATTTGCTGCATTTTATATTGCCTATAATCTGTACAGTTACTTTACAGCCGTCCATGTCAGTCCTTATGAGGTGGAGCCGGGTACGATAGAAGTCAATACGTCTTATACAGGGCTGATTCTTCGGACCGAAACGGTTGTGAACGCCAGTGAGAGCGGGAGCCTGGATTATTATTTAAAAGACAATACGAAAGCTTCGAAAGGAACGCTTGTATGTTCTGTGGATGAAAACGGAAATGTATCCAAACGGCTGAATGAAACCGTTGGCTCGAATGCTGTTCTGACCGAAGATAATATGAGAGACATTCAGTCTTCGATTCGCGAGTATGCCAAAGGATACCGGGATAATGCCTATTATACAACCTATAATTTTAAAACGGATTTAAGCGGAAGGCTTATGGAAGCGCTAAATCTCGGAGCTTTAGATAAGATTTCAGAATATACCGAATTTGCCAGAGATAACCAGACGTTTCATTTATACCGTTCCGAACAGCCGGGCATTGTCGCTTATTATACAGACGGAATGGAAGATGTGACCGCGGATTCGGTAACGGCGGATATGTTCGACCATTCTGCGCATCAAAAAGTGAGTCTTAAAACAGAGGGCTCGGTTCAGGCCGGACAGCCTGTTTATAAACTGATTTCTGATGAAAAGTGGCAGATTGCGGTTATGATTGAGCCGGATATGAAAAGAAACCTGCAGGACGGCGATACCATACAGATTCGGTTTAAAGAAGACCAGACGTCGGCATGGGCCGGATATACGATAGAACAGAAAAACGGGCAGGATTTTTTGTTTTTGAATTTTCACCATTCCATGATACGTTTTGCAAATGAGAGGTATGTGGATATTAATATTCTGCTAGACCAGCAGACAGGCCTTAAAATACCAAACAGTGCCATTACAACAAAAGCATTCGAGCTGGTGCCGGATGATTATTTTACCCAGAGCGGAACAGGAAGCCAGAAAGGGCTTTTGGTAGAGCATCTGCGGGATGACGGCAGCTACTCGGATGCAGAATTTGTTCCGGCAGCCGTATATTATGAAGATGAAGAAAACAAAATGGCTTATATTTCTCATGAAAATATAAAAAGGGGCGATTTAATCGTAAAGACCGGTTCCAAAGACCGTTATGAAATTTCAAAAACCGCAAGGCTTCGCGGCGTTTACAATATTAACCGCGGTTATGCTGTGTTTAAACAGATTGAGGAAATTTTCAGCAACAGCAGTTATACCATTGTAAAAGCCGGAACGGAATACGGGATTATGCTGTATGACCATATCGCGCTGGACGGAGATTCTGTCACGGAAGACCAGATGATAACACCATAAAGCGATTGCAGCTGACAGATATCCAAAAGCATCACATCAGCTTTTCACGGATGATTTAGGAATAAAGAAGGGAGCAGTATATTGTGTTAAAAGAAAATTTAAAAAAAGTGGAAGAAACGGTACAGGCAGCATGTGAAAGGAGCGGGAGAGACCGCTCTGAGATAACGCTGATTGCTGTAAGCAAAACAAAGCCGGCAGAAATGCTGAAAGAAGTTTACGATGCGGGCGTCAGGGATTTTGGCGAGAACAAGGTTCAGGAAATCTGTGATAAGTATGAGACGCTTCCGTCTGATATCAGATGGCATATGATTGGACATCTGCAGCGGAATAAAGTGAAGTATATTATTGACAAAGTGTGCATGATTCATTCGGTAGATTCTTACCGGCTGGCGGAGGAAATCAATATTCAGGCGAAAAAGCACCGGCTGGTTATGCCTGTGTTAATCGAAGTCAATATTGCAGACGAGCAGACGAAATTCGGTGTTTCCAAAGAAGATGCCCTGCAGCTGATTGAAGAAGTTTCTCATCTTGAAAATATCCGCATCCAAGGTCTGATGACGGTTGCTCCGTACGTGGAGGATGCGCAGGAGAACAGGAAATATTTTCAGGAAATAAAGCAATTAGCTGTTGACATTCAGGCTAAAAACATTGATAATGTAGCTATGCGTGTACTTTCCATGGGAATGACCGGAGATTATGCTGTCGCAATTGAAGAAGGCGCTGATATGGTACGTGTAGGAACCGGCATTTTTGGTGAAAGGAATTATAGCCAGGAATCAAAAAGGAGAGATTAGATGAGTTTAGTAGATTCCCTTTTAAATGTAATGCATATGAATCCAGACGATGACGAAGATTACTATGATGATTACTACGACGATGAGGACGAGGAGGAGGTGCCAAAGCGCCGCCGGAATCAGCCAAAAGAACCGGACGAGCCTGCCTATAAAAATTCAGGCAGCAATCAGCCGATTGATATTAACAGAAACCGTGACCGTGTTACCGCAAAAACAAACAGCAAGGTAACTCCGATGCGGCCTTCATCCAAAAGGGCTTCTTCAGCTGCTTTGGAAGTGTGTGTCATTAAACCGGCTTCTTTTGAAGATGCCAGGGAAATAACAGAAACGCTTCTGATGAACCGCCCGGTTATTTTAAATGTGGAAGGGCTGGATGTGGATATCGCACAGCGGATTATTGATTTTGCTTCCGGCTCCTGTTTTGCAATCAGCGGAAACTTACAAAAGATTTCCAATTATATATTTATCATTACACCGGCGAACGTTGAAATATCAGGGGATTTTCAGAGCCTTCTGGATACCTATGGAGAAACATCTATCCGTATGGATCTCTAGGAGGGCTGTATGGAACAGGATGAACTGTACTTAAAAAAACGTTTTCTGGAATTATCCAGACGCGCCAGTGATAAAAATATCGTTACCTTCAGTAATTTTTTAAATCTGAATGAGCTTCATATTTTCCACCAGATTTCAAAGGAATTTCGCAGTTCCTTTCAGTTATCTGGCGGCTATTGTCATGCAGAGCGTCAGATGGCTGCTTTTGTCCCTGATGCTCTTTATTATGCATGGGAATATCCGATAGATGCAGTTTTATTTACCCCTCTGAATGTAAAGTTTGCAGAAAACCTGACTCACCGGGATGTATTAGGCGCTCTTATGAATCTTGGAATCAAACGGGAAATGCTGGGTGACATACTGGTGCAGGATACAGAGATCATTCTGTTTTGCGTTACTTCCATGACGGAATATATCATAGAGCACTGTACAAAAATCCGGCATACAATGGTAAGCGGCCGGATCATTCCATTGACAGATTTTTCTTACCAGCCCCGGCTGATTGAAAAAGAAAGTGTCGTTTCTTCACTCAGATTAGACACAATTCTCGCAGATGTCTGTAAATTGACAAGATCCGCTGCACAAAAAATAATTTCTGAAGGAAATGCCTTCATAAATTCCCGCAAAATTCAGCAAAATGACTATAACTGCCAGAGCGGAGATATTTTATCTGTACGCCATTATGGAAAATTTCAGATTGAGACATCTTATGGCACGACGAAAAAAGGAAGGATAAAATACCGGTATAAAATTTATTCTTAAGGAGGTGTATGGCAATGAAATCTCTGTCGGGAAAAATCAGCATGCTCTGCCTGGCTGTGAGCACCGTGCTGCTCGTACTTTTAGACCAGGTTACCAAGCAGGCCGCACTAAAGTTCCTGAAAGGGCAGGAGTCTGTAACGCTTATCGAAGGCGTCTTCGAACTGCAGTATCTGGAAAACAGAGGCTCTGCGTTCGGAATGCTGCAGGGAAAGCGGACGTTTTTTATTGTTATGGCTGCGCTGATGCTGGTTTTAATTCCATATATTTATGCTAAAATTCCGCTCACCAGGCATTTTCTGTTTCTTCGTATCACGGCCATTCTGTTTTTATCCGGCGCTGTGGGAAATGCGGCTGACCGGATTTTACATGGTTATGTAATAGACTTCTTTTATTTTTCCCTGATTGATTTTCCGGTTTTTAATGTGGCAGATATTTATGTAACCGTCTCTGCGTCTCTGCTGATTCTGCTGATGCTGTTTTATTACACAGATGAAGATTTTGAGCAGATTCGGCTCCTCCCGGGACACAGCAGGAAAGCTTCTTAAACAGAGAAGCATCTGAAAAGAAAGGAGCGAACCGTTGTGTGTCAGTCTAAAAACTGCATCGTTCAGATTTTTGAAGTGAATCCTGTATATGACGGAATGCGTCTGGATAAGTTTCTGGCTGATATTTATCCGAAATTATCCAGGTCCTATTTTCAAAAACTGATTAAATCCGGACAGGTCTGCATCCAGGATGAACCTGCAAAGAAGTCCGGCTGCATCGTAAAAACAGGCGAGCTTGTAAATGTGGAAATCCCTGAGGCAGTCAGCGCGGACATTCTGCCGGAAAATATTCCGCTGGATATTTTGTACGAGGATGATGATATCCTGATTGTGAATAAGCCGAAAGACATGGTGGTCCATCCGGCTCCCGGCCATTATACCGGAACGCTCGTCAATGCCGTTATGTATCACTGCCAGAATCATTTGTCCGGAATCAACGGGGAAATCCGTCCCGGCATTGTTCATCGCATTGACAAAGATACGACTGGCTCTCTGATTGTATGTAAAAACGATTCCGCGCATGCCGCTATCGCCGCGCAGCTGAAAGAACATTCCGTAACCAGGCGCTACCGGGGCATTGTAGCCGGCCGTATCAGGGACGGGGAAGGGATTATAAACGCCGCTATCGGACGCGACCCGAAAAACCGTCTGAAAATGGCGGCTGGTGTGAAAAACGGCCGTCCGGCTGTGACACATTACCGTGTTTTGGAACGTTACAGACAGCATTCTTATCTGGAATTTGAACTCGAAACGGGCAGAACACATCAAATCCGTGTGCATATGGCCAGTATCGGGCATCCGCTGTTAGGAGATTCCCTGTATGGTCCGGCAAAATGCAGGTTTCACTTGCAGGGACAGTGCCTGCATGCGATGGTGATTGGGTTTGCGCATCCGCGGGATGGCAGATATGTGGAGGTGACGGCTCCGCTTCCTGAGTATTTTTTGAAGCTGACGGACGCGGGGGAAATGATTTTGTAAACAGGAAACTGGATGTGACGAGGGGATTCACTTAAAAATCCGGCGGACAGTTTATAACGAAAAGCAGATATTTTTGTGCCGGAATAAAATGATATTCCAGTATAATATTATTAAAATAGAACTCCCAGACGGTTATTTAATAATAGTCTGGGAGTTTCTGCGTTTCGGATAGTTCTTTTTCCAATCTTCGGTAAAGAATCTAAAATTTGCTTCTATAAGATAACATTTTACTATAAAATGTTGCTCAAAAGAATTCTACAACAATTTTTCTTCTTTTGCAACTCCTAAGATAATTTTGGTGATTTTTCTATATTTTTCTTTTAAATCTTCCCTTTTCAGACTGGATTTTTGGTTAGATTGTATAAATTTTCAAGGATTATAAATTTATAGAAATAGTCTGATATTGATAAATTTAGATTTGTAATTGGATTAAAAACAGGTCTGAGGTGTTTGCTTATGTTTCCGTCAGCCCCGCATAAATTAAGGCTTTTTGGACTTTTCAGAACCTATTTAGAGCATAACATTTTATAGTAAATTGTTATGTACAGGAATTTGTCCCGCATCCTAAAAAATGCCGGCATGCAGATATCAGACAGGAGGAAGCTATGCAGGAACTAGATTATAAAAGCATCGGAATGAGAATCCGTGCAGCAAGAAAATCAAAAGGCTGGTCACAGGACGAGGCAGCATCCAGATGCGGCATCAGCCTTTCTTTTATGGGCCATATCGAACGCGGAACACGCTGCATGAGTCTGGAAACGTTTGCCAGCCTCTGTGACATACTGGGTGCCGGAGCGGATGAGCTGCTCTGGGGCATCGTGCATCCGTCTCAGTCCGTGCTGGAAATGTGGAGCCTGCCGGAAAAAAAGAAAAAGAAAGACGGTGTCAGGACGGATAATTATGCAATGTATGTGAAAATCATGAGGTCGGTTGCAGAAATCATGAATGAAAGCAAAGACTCTGAATGAAAAGGGAAATGCTCCTTAAAAATGAAACAGATTCAAAATGAAACAGGTTCGGAATGAAATTTTTAAAAATATTATTTCGAACACGGAAAGGATAAATAGCTGGAATGGACAGAGTAAATTCCTGGAAAAAAACAGAAGAAATCGAAATTGATCTGGCAGATTTGCTGCACAGCCTTCTTATGAGGTGGAAACAGATTGCTGTCTGCGCGCTGGCATGTGCCGTGGTTTTAGGCGCAGCCGGATGGCTGATAAACAGGAGCCGTGCAGATACCGGTACGGCTGCAGCGGCAGAAGACGCCGAACTGAGTGAGGCAGAGGAACAGGCTGTAGCAGATGCCGTTTTGCTGAAACAGGAAATCAGCGGACTGGAAAATTACCTGGAAAAATCCGTACTGATGCAGATAGATGCTTACAGGAAAAACCGTCAGATTATGCTTTACCGTATCGACGGTGCAAAACGCCAGGAACTGGCGGCTGTTACCGAAAGTTACCTGAGTTTTCTTGTCAACGGAGGAGCCGCGGATGACCTGCTGAAATCAGACAGCGGACGGTCACTGGACAAAAACTTTCTGTCAGAGCTTATTTTCGCTTATCAGAAAACATACAGTTCTCCTTACCAGCTGTCCATAAACGAACAGGATGGAAAGGACATTTTGTCGGAATCGCTTTTTTATGCGGAAGTGACCGGAAAAGATGCCGGGGAAGCGCAAAAGCTGGCAGAGGATTTACAGGAGGTGCTGAAAGCATATGCGAAGAAAGTGCAAAAATCAGCCGGAAAACACAGGCTTTCACTTGTAAGCTGCATGGAAAGCGTAACGGCAGACAGTGAGCTGTTACGTACACAGCACGATAAAAAAGCCGGGCTTTCGGCAAATAAAGCAAGCCTGAAAACAATGACAGACGGTTTTAGCAGGGAGCAGATGGCTGTTTATGAAGAAGCTGTTCTTGAAGAAACCAGGAGCGTCCGCAAGGAAGAGGGAACAGCTTTGGATAGCAGGGGCAGAACAGATGGAAACATTTCCGGTAAAACAGATTCTGAGCAAGAACTGGAGGAGAGATTGGCAGATGAAACTTTATCTGGCGAAGGCTATGGAATAAAAACAGCGGTAAAATACATCGTGCTCGGATTTGCCGGGGGAATTTTTGCATACTGCTGCCTGTTTTCCTGCTGGTATATGTTCCGTGATACGGTAAAGAGCCTGGATGAGCTGAAACGGATTTATGCATTTCCGGTTTACGGGGTTATTCCGGCAGCAGAAAGCAGCCGGAATAAAAGCGGCAGCAAAAAATTGCCAGGAGTACACCGGGATGCGTATGGACAAACCGTCGAACAGGTGCTGAACCGAATCCGGCTTTCCTGTCAGAAGCAGAAAATCACAAAACTGTGTGCAGTGTCGGATTTTCCGCGGGATGCAGCAGAAAGGAAATGTCTGGACAGCATGGCGGGGCAGCTGGAAGATTTCGGGATTGCTATGGATACGGCGGAAAATGCCGGGGCAGATACTGCTGCATGGGATTCTCTGGCAGAAGCCGGGAATGTTTTGATGGTGTTTAAAATCGGTGTGACAACACACCGGATGATTGATGATGCGATGAGGTTTTACCTGGAAAACGGCATGGCTGTGGCTGGCGCAGCGGCGTTTTTACGGGATGGAAATGGATGATGGTAAAAAACCGGAACCTGATGTGAGAGTCTGACGGCTGCATGGGCGGGGAAGGGGGTTAAAAGGGACTGCGTGCGGGAACATGCAGAAAACTGCCTGAAGCGGAAAATGGATGCTGCGGGAATGGCGAAGCATGCGCTGTTAATAAAGACAAACATATACCAGAATAAAAACGGTGAAAGGAACTCATAAAACCTATTATGCAAAATGAACAGTTAAAGGAAAATGCGCTTGGCGGCACTGGCATTTCTGTTACCTGCTTAGGATTTGGATGTGCGAGTATCTGGGGGAAAAATATAATTAGCGATAGAGAAGCGCAAAATTTATTTGAAAAGGCATATGACCTTGGAATCCGTTATTTTGACACTGGGCACAGTTATGGGAATGCAGAAAAAAGAATCGGAAACATATTAAAAACATCTAATACCATAAAACGTGAAAATATTGTTATTTCTACAAAATTTGGTACAAGACTTGCCGGCAGAAAACTGGTGCATGATGTTTCTCCTGAGTGGATGCGAAAAAGTGTTAAACTAAGTCTGCGGCGTATGGGAACATCCTATATTGACTGTCTGCAGATTCACGGTCCCCGAATATTGGATTTTACAAATGAATTGTACCAGGAATTAAATGATTTGAAATCGAAAGGAATTGTCAGGGCAGTTGGGGCAAATTCATTTGATACAAATGTGCTGGAATTTATCTGCAGTGAACGGAAGCTTGATTTTGTAATGCTGGATTATAATATTATGAATCAGGAACGGGAAGCATTAATCCGCAGGCTTTATGAAAATGGAATCGGAATCATAGCCGGAGCGCCCCTTGCAGAATCATTATATTCAAACCGTATTTTCAAAATTAAGAATATAAAAGATATATGGTATTTTGCAAGAGCATTGAAGAATTTTCGCAGACAGCTGATTCAGGGGAGAAAATACCGGTTTATTAATCATATAGACGGATTAAGCGGTACACAGATAGCACTAAAATATGTGCTGGATAACCCGATGGTTTCTTCCGCGGTTTTTGGTACGGCTTCCATGATTCATTTGGAGGAAAATGTAAAATCCTGCCATATTCAGATTCCAAAAGAGATTTTGAAAGAAATAAGGCAGCAGAATAGATAAGGCGGGAATATTATGAAAATTTTAGTTACCGGAGCAAATGGCTATCTGGGCAAAGGATTGGTAAAACAGCTTCTTGATGACGGAATAGATGTGATAGCTGCAGATTTGAATGATAATTTTATAGATAAACGTGCACGGATAAAAACATCTGATATGTTCCGCATCAAAGATCCATACAATTATTATGAAAGGCCGGATGTACTTGTACATATGGCATGGAGAGACGGATTTGTCCACAACTCCCTGAATCATGTGAATGATTTGCCAAAACATAATGAATTTTTAGAAAAGATGACAGACAGCGGTGTAAAACGAATTGCAGTCATGGGTTCTGTTCACGAAATAGGATTTTTTGAAGGCAGTATCTGTGAAAATACACCTTGTAATCCGCAAAGTCTGTATGGTATAAGCAAAAACGCGCTTCGATTTCTGGCAGAACTTAAATGCCGCGAAAAAAAATGTACATTTCAATGGCTGCGAGGCTTTTATATCGTCGGCAATACGCCGGACGGATCTTCTGTTTTTTCGAAAATTGTACAGGCAAATGATAAAGGACAGAAAGAGTTTCCATTTACACACGGGCTGAACCAATTCGATTTTCTTGATTATCATATTTTATCCGTAATGAAATTTATGAAGAATACAGGAAAGATTTTGCACACAGTAATTTCAGCGTATATCAGATAAGAGGAAGTCATAAAGCGGGAATGCTGGCATTCCAGACATTTGAAATACCAAAGCTAGTCCGTAAGTACCAGCTTTTAGCCGTTTTCTTTCCATCTCATGTATCAGGCTTCGGCTTATTTACCGGCTGCAGGGTTTTTATAAATCCACACGATCTTCAGCATAAATATTATCCTGAAAATTTCAGTATATTTCAAAAAATTTACCGGAACCTTACATATGGACTGTCCTTTGTAAAATGCAGCCGTGTAATTGCAATTTCGGAATATGTGGAAAAACACTGCACGAATGTTATCCTCATATTCTGCGCGGTAAGGTACGTCAGATATATAATCCGGTCGTGTTTTGTGAAAAAAGTGAAAATGCACAAATGGAAGGGTTTCCTTATATTCTTTCTGTAAATGCGCATCGCAAGAATAAAAATCTGATTACACTTTTAAAGGCATACCGAAAGATTGCTGACAAAATCAGCCAGAAGCTTGTACTGACCGGTATCAAAATAAACGGCGGGGAAAATCTGGAAGAATATGTAAAAACATATGGTCTGGAAGATAGAGTCATCATGGCCGGCTTTGTGCCGGATGCACAGCTGGCATGGCTGTATGAGCATGCGGATTTATTTGTCACACCGTCATTATATGAAGGGTTTGGGATGACACCGGTGGAAGCAATGGGATATGGATGCCCGGTAATTTCATCCAAAGATACCTCTTTATATGAAGTTACAAAGGGACTGGCGGTATATTACGAGCCGTCAGCAGATAAAAATGCTCTGGCAGAAACAATGCTTGCGGTTTTGGAGGGAAGAGTACCGGTAAACAGGGAATATAACAGGAAAACAATGCGTAAGGCATATGATTACAGGCATATATCTAAATTGTATTATAATTTTTTTCTGGAAGAAGCCGGAATTAAGGAATGAATTGTTGTATTCTGGATAACGCAATTTTTTTGATATAGAAAGGTAGAGTTTTGTACAACCGTAGTTATAATAAAAAAGTTCCGTTTTTTAATTTTATAGAACCATTCAAATGCCTCCATCGGATGGAAATAAATCTCTGGCTGCCAAAAAAATAGTCTTTCTGCTGATGATAGAAAGTATTATTGCAATGATGAGTTTCATTATAGACAGTATTGATTATCTTGCAATGCTGTCATTTATTGAAACAGTGACTGTAATTGCATGTATCTGTTTTTTAGGTTACGGGTTCTTTTCCATACCAGCATTATTTACATTGCTGACATTTGTATTTCACTGTTCGCAATTTTTTATACATGCTATGCATATAGATTATATATAGCCATTTGATGTAATAGATACATTATCTGCAGCAGGCGAACATGCCAGCATTCAGGCGTTGCTTTTTTATATATTTAGCATGATATTTTTTTCATTCGGCCTTATTCTTTCCAGAAAAGCAGTTAAAATTAAAACATTATCTGGAAATTTACCAGTTGGCAGCTGTTTTTTTCGATACATCGGGAAATTATTAATGGCAGTCTGCTTTTTGCCAAGAATTTATGTAGATGCTGTCTGGTTCAGAGCATATCAGTCAGGCGGATATCTTGCTACTTTTAATACAAATCTCAGCGGAATTATCCAGACAGTATCGGATGGTTTCTATACCGGAGCAGTATTTTTCCTACTGGGTTATAAAGAGAAAAAAAAGCTGTGCACGGCCGTATTGATTCTGGTAATGTTTTATTCAGCAGCTGCTATGTCTAGTGGCAGAAGGCAGGAAAAAGTTGGGCACATTCTTGTAATTTTATTTATTTATTTTCGATATGTCAGACAAAAAACGAAAAGAAAAACATTGTTTTATTATCTGGCTTTGGCATGCATGATGTATTTTGCTCTGGTAACACTGGCTTCCTTTGGAGATATGAGGCTTACAGGAGGATTTACACTATCAAATTTTTCATATTATTTTATACAGAACCTGACATTGAAAATGCTGCTCGACCAGATGATGGAATTTGGCATGGCAGGCTTAACTCTGGCTATGTCATTCAAAGCGTTTCCTCTGCTTCATCCATTTGAACTGGGAAAAACATATTTGTTTTCATGGGTTACTGTATTTCCAAGAGTCGGAGGCTTTCTGACACAGCTGATGGACAGTCTTGGGTTTGTACAGTATATTCAAAAACGATGGATGTACGGATTAGGAGCTTCCTGTATAATTCATATATAAGGAATTCCAAGAAGGGTGGTTGA
>CANDJC010000027.1 GCA_947384955.1 uncultured Eubacterium sp.
CGTCCCGTCCGGGGCCACAGCGTAAATGCAGAACGCTTAGGGATTCTTAACATTCTGGAGCAGCCGCAGGAAGACCGTGCAAATCCCCTCTCCCGGCGTCCGAGGGGCCACAATAATCTGCCTATACCTGATTCTTTTTCTCTTCGTCCAGCCGATGAAGGGCTTCTTCTAACTCCTGTTCATGACGTCCCTTTGCGAGCCGGTAAATAACTGTATATCCCCATAAAAGGATGGGAACAAGTATGGTGCACATGACAGAGGCCTTAAACATCATCATGCTGTTACCCGTATCAAACAGTGCACAAAACAGTGTGATAAGGTACATCAGAACCAAAAGAACAACACCTGCAGCCGCAAGGATACGTTTTATCCGTTTCATAAGGCTGTCTCCCTTCTTATAACATGCCGTCAGCTAACCCTGTGTAAAACGCGACAGAAACTGTTTTGTCCGTTCTTCTTTTGGATGCTCGATGACTTCATGGGGGTCTCCCTGTTCGAGAATGCATCCGTCATCCATAAAAATAACATGATTTGCAACATCCCTGGCAAATGCCATTTCATGCGTTACAATAATCATGGTGGTCTGCTTTTCAGCAAGCTCCCGGATGACTTTGAGCACTTCACCGGTCAGCTCCGGGTCCAGAGCAGAAGTCGGCTCGTCAAAACAGAGAATATCCGGTGTCAGAGCCAGAGCCCTTGCAATCGCGACCCTCTGGCACTGCCCGCCGGAGAGCTGATGCGGATAATTATTCATCCGGTCAGACAGGCCCATCTGCTCTAAGAGCTGTATGGCAAGTTCCCGGATTTCTTTTTGGATTTCTTTTCGGCGCGATTTGTAGTCCGGCAGCTCTTTTGCGAGCAGTTCTTTGGCAAGCATGACATTTTCAAGAGCGGAATACTGCGGAAACAGGTTAAAGGACTGAAAAACAAGGCCGAAATGCAGCCGTTTTTTTCGAAGGTCTTTTTCATTTTCTGCGTTTGGCGCTGCCGCATCAAACAAAGTTTCGCCATTGACGCGGATAATGCCGCCATCTGCCCGCTCCAGAAAATTCAGGCACCGTAACAGCGTTGTCTTTCCGCTTCCGGAAGAACCGATAATGGATACGGCCTGTCCGCGTTCCAGAGAAAAACTGATGTCTTTTAGAACCTGTGTATGTTCAAAGGTTTTGCTTATGTGTTCTGCTTCTAAAACTGGCATATGATTCCTCCTTTTAAGCTTAACGGAAATAATCTAATCTGCGTTCCAGCTTTCCAAGACCAATGGTAAGCAGGCCGTTAAAAATCAGATAATAGACAGCCGTAAAAAATAATGGCCAGATAGCGCCTGAAATACCCTGAGAACCTTTTAAAAACGCCTCTCCTGCCCAGATAAGCTCCTGCAGTGCGATAATGCGGGCGAGGGAAGTGTCTTTTACAAGTGTAATAATTTCGTTCGACATGGGAGGAACAATCCGCTTAATCATCTGAAGCAGCGTAATTTTAAAGAATATCTGGCTTTTGGTCATGCCAAGCACCAGACCTGCCTCTGTCTGCCCCGCGGGAATGCCCTGTATGCCTCCGCGGTATATTTCGGAAAAATAACAGGCATAGTTAACGATAAAGGATACGCTCGCAGCGAGGAAACGTCCGGCTTCTCCGCTGCCCCAGACCGGGCGTTTCAGTACCAGGCTTGGAAAGTAAAAGATAATCAAAAGCTGAATCATCAGCGGGGTTCCGCGGATAATCCATACAAAAAAACGGGTAAAATATGCAAGCGGCCGAAACCTGGACATGGAGCCGAAAGAAATGATAAGCCCGAATGGAAACGCACCTAAAAGTGTAATAATAAAAAGCTTTAACGTCTGAATAAATCCAACATTCAGCGATTTCAAAACAATTGGAAGCTGTTCGAAAAAAAGTTCCATTTATGTATCCTGCCTTTTGTGATGATATGAAAAAGGGTATCCCAAGCCGTGCTTTGGAGATACCCAGGGTGAAAGCAAAAGCGAACTGATACCCGGTTACTGCTGTACGACAGCGGCCTGTACACCATAAGCTTCAGCACATTTCATCATAGTGCCGTCTTCATAGCTTGCAGCAAAAAAGTCATTTAAAGCAGCGGCAAGGTCAGAGCCTTTCCGGAAGCCGACACCGTATTCTTCACTGTTTAATCCGACAGTATAAGTCAGATTTTCATATCCCGTGCCTTCGCCGACCATTGCGGCTGCCATCAGAGAATCAATAATAGCTGCATCCGAGGTTCCCGCAGCAACCTCCATTAAAGCGCCGGACTGCTGTTTTACAGGGGTGTAGGACAAATTGTTAGCCTTTGCCTGTGCTTCGCCGGCACTGCCTGCTTCTACCGCAAAATTCAGTTCGGACAGACTTTCCACATCCTGATATAAGTCAGCTTTGTCGGAAGGAACGATAACAACCTGTGCATTGTTACAGTAAGGCTTGGAGCATTCCATTGAGCTTAACACTTCGTCAGTCAGAGTCATGCCGTTCCATACGCAGTCAATGGTTTTGCCTTCCAGTTCCATTTTTTTGTTGTCCCAGTCGATTTCAATAAATTCTGCCTTTACGCCGAGGCTTTCTGCAAAGGCAGATGCCATGTCGGCATCAAATCCAATCCAGTTACCGTCTGCATCTTTATAGTCCATTGGTTCAAAATCCGTAATTCCGACCACAAGGGTGCCTTTTTCTTTTACATAGGCGGTATCGCTGTCAGCAGAAGAAGAGGTACTGCTTTCAGAATCGGTACTGCTGCCGTCATCTTCTTTATCCGCGGCGCTGTCTGTCTGGTCATCGGAAGCTGTGTCTGTCTGAGTATTCGAAGAATCCTGGCTGCTGCCCGGAGCATCAGAACTGCCGCAGGCAGCCAGTGAAAAGGACAGCATCATTGTGAGTGACAGTGCAATAAGTTTTTTCATAATGAAAATCTCCTTTTTTCTTAGTTAAAATATATGTATATAATTCGGATAGCGGCTCTGTCTTTTATCATTGCAGAACCACTTTCCTATAATAGCAGTTTACCAGGATGAAGTCAATAGAGGACGCATTATTTATAGAAAGGAAAATTTCTAAAAAATTTCAAATCTTATGAATATCTTTTGGGAAAGCGTCTATACTATAAGTAATCCGAAGATGACTTTCCCCCAAAGCAGACTTCGGATTGCATGCAAAAGATACAATAAATACTTTATCCTCCCCCAATTGAAAAGCTGCCTTCGGGCAGCTTTTCTTATTTTCCGGGCGGAACTGGTCAGGATTGGGAATTTAAACTACAGATTCATTGATTTTCTGATATAAATCAGATATAATGAATTCAGCTGGCCGGCAATTTCATATAAGAGAGGGATAAAGCATGGGAAGTGAAGATATCGCATATCAGAACAAAGACATAACAAGCAAAATGCTGGCGGAAAATTTCAAAGGGAAATCATTTCGTGTTTATGGTCTGAACATACCGCCGGTCAGAAGGGCAGAGCCGACAAATATCCCTGCTGTAAAGGCAAATGAACTCCGTATCGATAATCTTTTTGAGCTTGCGGACGGTTCTGCAGCTATTGTAGATTATGAAAGTGATTATGATAAAGCCGATAAGATAAAATATTTAAATTATCTGGCGGGAATCGCCAGCCGTTATCAGAATCAGAAAAAACAATGCCCGATACTGCGCATGATTGTAATCTATACAGGTGACGTTCAAAGGAGTACCGTATCGTCTGTATACGATATTGGAGCAGTAAAAGTAAATGTGGAGCCTGCATTATTGTCAGAGCTGGATGCGGAAAGTATCTTTGAAAGACTGCATGAAAAAGTGGAAAAAAAGCAGCGTCTTACAGATGAGGAACTGATGGAACTGATAATTCTTCCGCTTTCCTACCGCAGAAAAGAAGATAAAAAACGTCAGATACGTGAAAGCGTCAGACTTGCAGCAAAAATTCAGGATAGAAACCAGCAGATTTTTACACTTGCCGGTATACTTGCATTTACTGATAATTTGTATGACGAAGGTGGCAAGTCTGTTTGAGAATGAAAAGCAGGAAGCACTGACAAAAGTGGCAAGACTATTTGAGCTGGAAAAACAGGAAGCGCTGACGAAGGCGGCAAGGCAGTATGAAGAAGATAAGGAGAAAGCGCTGACGAAGGCGGCAAGACAGCATGAAGAGGAAAAGCAGAAAGCGCTGACGAAGGCGGCAAGACAGCATGAAGAGGAAAAACAGGAAGCGCTGACGAAGGCGGCAAGACAGCATGAAGAGGAAAAACAGAAAGCGCTGACAGAGGCGGCAAGGCAGTATGAAGAAGACAAGGAAGAAGCGGTGGAAAAAGAGAAACAGAAGGCTGCAGAATCGTATAAACATATTGTGATAAGCATGATTCAGAAAAATTATACAACAAATGAAATTGTTTCGCTTGTTACGGATTATTCCCGTGAACAAGTTGATGCTTTACGGAAGTCTGTGACAGCGGATACAAAGGATGCACAGTAATAGCAGAAAATAGGAGCTTTGTTATATGGATAAGCATCTAATAATATATGGAAGAATCTTTTCTGCCAGTCCGTTTGTTAAAAAAACATCCAGGTTTCAAAGGAAGCTCAGCCTGTAGAATATTCCGTATAAAAAACGCCTGTGATATTTTTACAGGCGTTTTTATATAGATTCGTACTAATGAAAACTGGCGTTACGAAAAATGAAGCTTCTCTTATTTATTCATACAGCAGTATTTATACTTTTTGCCGCTGCCGCACGGACAAGGCTCATTGCGGCCGATTTTCTTTCCTACAATCACTGTTCCTGATTTTTTCTGCTCCAGATACAGTGTTTTTTTGGTATCAGCGTCAAATATCTCATCCCACATAGGAAGATTATAAAGCCAGTCTGCACCGGCGCCTACCATGTTTTTGTATAATTTTACTTTGTCAAAGGCAAGGCTTACAAAGGTATCCTCTTCCATCGTATCGATTGGATTCGGTTCTTTCAGACTGTCATTGATGCCGTCTAAAAATCCTGTCATTTCCAGAATCGTTAAATTATATTTTTCTGCCAGTTCTTTTACCGTGCCGGATACTTCTTCCTCCGGGTTTACCAGAAGTTTTTCATAAACGCCTTTTTCCAGCATAAAATATCTCTGCCATAATTTCTGCAGTTCGCCTTTGTTTGTTTTTTCATTATAAACAATTTTTTTCCATTCATCTAATAATGCCATACTGGTGTACCATCCTTTTTATTCTGTTTCATTATCTTATTTCAATAATATAAAAATTTTTCTTTGAAACCGCTCAGGCATTATTATACCCCATCTTATTTTGAATGCCAAGTCCTTTTTACCAGATTTCAAAAGTCTGTGGCAAGGGGAGAGGGGATGGGCTTTTATTTCTTGAATTCCCGCTCCAAATCGTATATACTATAAAAAACAGACAAATAAAAACGAAACGGAGGAACACCTCATGAATTTCAAAATGATTCACGAAAACTACAACGTACGAAGTCTTGAAAAATCGCTGGATTTTTATGCAAAAGCGCTGGGCTTAAAGGAACACCGCCGCACAGAAGCCGCTGATGGCTCTTTTATTATCGTCTATCTTTCCAATGAACAGTCAGATTTTGAACTGGAATTAACCTGGATGCGGGATATGGACAGACCTTATAACTTAGGGGACTGCGAATTTCATCTCGCATTTGAGACAGACGATTATGAAGCATCACACAGGCTGCACGAAGAGATGGGATGCATCTGTTATGAAAATCTGGAAATGGGCATTTATTTTATCAAAGACCCGGACGGTTACTGGCTGGAGATTGTTCCGGGACACTGATTTGCTTCTTGCATTAGGATTTAAAAAGTTATACAATACAATTATTATGAAAGCAGAATGAGATGCCGATACGGGTGGCAGGAGGGGCGTTATGAAGAAACAAAAAGACGGGGCGGGCCGTCCAAGGAAAAAAATTGCAGATGAGATTTTAGTTCAGATAGGCAACAGTGTCCTGGCTGTTTTTCTGATTGTAGCGGCTGTTACGATTTTAATGGTCAGGAGCGAGATTGTTTCGTCGAAAAGGACAGAGCTTGCGCTGGAATCGGAATCAGCAGTTCATGAGCTGACAGGGTTTTTGGAGAAATATATCGAAACAGCTGCGCAGCTTGCGGTAAATCCGGATATCCGACAGATTCTGTCTGAAACAAAACCGGGAAGCAGCATACTAGAGCATGAGAAAATGGATTCTGTCCGGGAATATCTGCAGAATGTAGTAGAGACAGATTCTGAAAATTTTATGGCGGCATGGATTGCGGATATGGATACGAGCGTGCTTACACAGTCAGATAATTATACGTCTGACGAGACATGGGTGTTTGAGGAACGTGTCTGGTATTCCTGTATTGAAACAGGCACGACAGTGCTGACAGAACCGTATGTGGACCCGAGCAGCGGAAAACAGATATTAAGCGCTGTAACACCTGTTTATGATGCATCAGGCAGTGCTGTGGGTGTTACCGGCGTTGATATTTCGTTAGACCGCATGACTCAGGTGATGAATGTATACAAAGTCGGAAACAGCGGTTACATATTTCTGATATCTTCTGAGGGCAGAATTGTCTGTCATCCTGAGGAAGATATGGTAGAAAAGGAACTTTCAGAAACGGATATTTCAAATAATTTAATCGAAGCAGTTGCCAGTGGAGAGGAGAAATTCTTAAAATACAAGGCGGGCGGTAAAACGAAATACGGCGTCGTCTGTCTGAGTGAAAGTACAGGCTTTACAGTAGTAAGCAATCTGCCGTTTTGGGAATTTTACAGTCATCTTGTCAGAATCGTTGCAGCGCTTGGAATTATATTTTTAATCGGCCTGTTTTTGATTGTGCTGAGCATTAAACGCAGTGCGGAAAGACTGACAAAACCGATTCACGAACTGAATCATACGGCACAGCAGCTGGCGGCCGGAGATTTAAATGTAGATTTACATATATCGGCCGAAGACGAAATCGGGGAGCTGGGGCATTCCATCGGAGATACGGTATCGCGCCTGAAGGAATATATTGTATATATCGATGAAATGGCTGAGGTTCTGACACAGCTGGCTGACGGCAGGCTGGACATTTCGCTGAAAAATGATTATCTTGGGGAATTTCAAAAACTCAAGTCAGCCTTAATGAATATTTCGGATTCGATGAACGACGTCATGCTGAATATTCACAGCAGCGCCCAGCAGGTTTCATCAGGCGCTTCCGACCTTGCGAATGCTTCCCAGGTGCTTGCAGAAGGCGCCGGAATGCAGGCGGCTGCGGTAGACGGGCTTGCGGCAGCGACAGCTTCGGTGGAAGAACAGGTGCAGGAAAGCAGAAAGGCTGCGGATGATTCTGCGGCAGCGACGATGCGCGTAACGGAGATGATGGAAGAAAATCAGGAAAAAATGTCAAAGATGATGGAAGCTGTCAGAAAGATTCACGAAACTTCCCAGCAGGTTGTAGGCATTATTCAGACAATCGAGGAAATTGCAGACCAGACCAATCTGCTTTCATTAAATGCTTCGATTGAAGCAGCCCGTGCGGGAGAAGCCGGAAAAGGATTTGCAGTCGTAGCGGATGAAATCGGCAAGCTTGCCATGGAAAGCTCGAAGGCGGCAAATATGACAAGAGACCTGATTGGCGTTTCCATGGATGAAATCAATAAAGGCAGCTCGATAGCAGATAAGGTCATGGCTTCGCTGGAAGAATCGGTAGACGCAGTCGGCAGAGTGAATGAGATGATTCGAAGAGCAGCCGAGAATACGGCAGTGCAGGCTGATAATATGAAGCAGATACGAAGCGGCATCGAAGAAGTTGTCCAGGGTGTACAGGATAACTCCGCCGCGGCTCAGGAAGCGTCTGCGACTTCACAGGAGCTGGCTTCGCAGGCAGTTGTGTTAAATGAACTGGTACAAAGATTTGAATTAAAAAAAGACAGATAACTATTAAAAAACAGGAAAAGAGGGAATGATATGAGAAAAATTAAAGATTTTTGGGAATCATTAGATGGTGCAGCGGCTGTTTCTAAAAGAGAATTATTTTTAGGGATGTTATCCTGTGTGCTTGCAGGCATTGTATTCGGCGTTTTTTTCGGACCGAAGAAAACATCCATCATCGGGAGCCATAACGGCTGCGGCAACAGCAGCTGCTGTAACTGCGAGGATGAGCAGGAGCAGTCTGAATAAAGAACCAGGAACAGCCCAGCAAGTCTGGGCTGTTATAAATAAAAGCAATAAAAAGACAGGAGATACAGATAAATGCAGATTAAATTAAAAGACGGAACAGTGAAAGAATACGATAAAGCTATGTCCGTATATGATATTGCAAAAGATATCAGCGAAGGGCTTGCACGCGTGGCATGCGCCGGAAATGTAAACGGGGAAATCGTTGATTTGCGGACGGAAATTTCAAATGACTGTGAGCTGAATATCGTTACCGCAGACAGCAAAGAAGGATTAAAGGTCATCCGTCATACCGCTTCCCATGTAATGGCGCAGGCTGTGAAACGTCTGTTTCCAAATGCGAAGGTCGCAATCGGCCCGGCAATTGAAGACGGCTTTTATTATGATTTTGACAGCGAGCCTTTTTCCAGGGAAGATTTGGACAAAATTGAATCTGAAATGAAAAAAATTATCAAAGAAGGCCATGCGGTTACAAGGTTTACGCTTCCAAGAGATGAGGCTATTGCTTATATGAAGGAACGCGAAGAGCCTTATAAAATAGAGCTGATTGAAGACCTGCCGCAGGGCAGTGAGATTTCTTTTTATGATCAGGGCGGTTTTGTAGATTTATGCGCAGGCCCTCATTTAATGTCAGTGAAAGGAATCAAGGCTTACAAGCTGATTTCTTCGTCCATGGCTTACTGGAGAGGCGACGAGCACAAAGCACAGCTGCAGCGTATTTATGCGACAGCGTTCAATAAAAAAGACGAGCTGGCGGCTTATCTGGAACATCTGGAGGATATGAAAAAGCGGGATCACAACAAGCTGGGCCGTGAAATGGAATTATTTACAACGGTAGATGTGGTCGGCCAGGGACTCCCTCTGTTTGCTCCAAAAGGCACAAAAATGATTATGAAGCTTCAGCGCTGGATTGAAGATTTAGAAGATAACGAGTGGGGCTATGTGCGTACAAGGACGCCTCTTATGGCGAAAAGCGATTTGTATAAAATTTCCGGCCACTGGGATCATTATAAAGAAGGAATGTTTGTGCTCGGAGATGAAGAGACAGACAAAGAAGTGTTTGCACTCCGTCCGATGACATGCCCGTTTCAGTATTATGTATACAAAAATACACAGAAGTCATACCGCGACCTTCCATACCGCATGAGTGAGACATCGACGTTATTCCGTTCGGAGGATTCCGGTGAAATGCACGGTCTGACGCGCGTACGCCAGTTTACCATTTCCGAAGGCCATCTGGTCATCCGTCCGGACCAGGCAGAAGAAGAGCTGACCGGGTGCCTGAATCTGGCCAACTATACGCTGTCAACGCTCGGGCTGCAGGAAGACGTGACCTACCGGCTTTCAAAATGGGATCCGGATAACCGGGAAAAATATCTGGGTGATGAAAGGTACTGGGAATCCACACAGGATGCCTTGCGCAAAATTCTTACCGAGCAGAAGCTTCCGTTTGTCGAAGCTGACGGAGAAGCAGCGTTCTATGGGCCGAAAATCGACATACAGGCAAAAAATGTCTATGGAAAAGAAGATACCATGATTACCATTCAGCTGGACTGTGCAATCGCTGAAAATTTTGACATGTATTATATTGATGAAAACGGTGAGAAAATACGTCCGTATATTATTCACAGGACATCTTTAGGCTGCTATGAGCGCACGCTCGCCTGGCTGATTGAAAAATACGCCGGAAAATTCCCTACCTGGCTGTGTCCGGAACAGGTACGTGTGCTGCCGATTTCCGATAAATACAACGCATATGCAGCAAAAATAGAAGCAGAATTAAAGAAAAACGGCATTGACGCGGCCGTTGACAGCCGCTCTGAAAAAATCGGGTTTAAAATCCGCGCAGCAAGGCTTGACAAACTGCCGTATATGCTGGTAGTCGGACAGCAGGAGGAAGCAGACGGCACGGTTTCGGTACGCAGCCGTTTTGCCGGAAATGAAGGCGTAAAACCGTTAGCGGAATTTATCGAACAGATTTGCCGGGAAATCCGTACAAAAGAAATCCGAAAGGAACTGCCGGAAGAAGAAAAAGCAAGATAAGGCAGGCTCCAAAATCTGGTATCTAAAAATCCCTGCATACAATATGATTTTCTACAGATACTATATCTGCATTTAAATACCGAATGCCATAAGCATTCTTGTAGTAAAAGGAGGAAAATCATGCCAAGATTAGACTGCAGTGTTATGAACTGCCGGTATAACCAGGACCATGGATGTGTCAGAGACAATATCAGTGTAGGAGGAGCCACAGCCAAAAGCAGCAGCGAAACATGCTGTGACAGTTTTGAAGAAAAAAGCGGCGATTCCTTTACAAACAGCTTTAGAGAACCGTCTTTAAAAGTAAATATCCGCTGCGAAGCAAAAAACTGTATGCATAACGATAACTGCAGCTGCCACGCAGACGGGATTGATGTAGGCGGCTCGAACGCCTGCAAATGCGAGCAGACAGTCTGCGGGACATTTTGTAAAGGATAACTAAAAAAGCATGCTTACAGACAGTACGGCTGCGGCAGGGGCCGGGCGGTACTGTCTGTAAGAAATGGTAAAATGCGAAAGAGAAAGAAAGGGGGTATGTTTTGAATTGAGGAAAAAGTCACATATCACACTCGCAAAATACCTGGTGAAGGAATCCAGGGACAAGGATTTAAAAAAACATAAATATGCATTCTATCTGGGCAGTGTGCTGCCGGATATTAAACCGTCATTTATTTACAGGCGCCATGAGATGACAGGGACGTTTCCGCAGTGGCAGAAGCGTATCTGCGACTTAGCCCAGTTAAAGGACGCGGAGAAGGAGAAAAAGAGTTCAAAGTATTACAGGCATTTAGGAGAAGTATCGCATTATCTGGCAGATTATTTTACATTTCCCCATAACGGCAAGTTTACAGGCGGCTTCAGGGAACACTGCTCTTATGAAGAGGATTTGAAAAAAAAGCTGCGCCAGCATATTTTAAGCGGCAAAGCAGCCAGCCGGAAGAAAAAATACATTGAATTTGCAGCTCCGGAAGCTTTGTTTGATTTTGTCAAAAAAACACATCAGGATTATCTTTCACAGCAGAATACGGTGGAAGACGACATTGCCCATATTGTGCCTATAAACAGCCAGGTTTTAAAGAGCATTACTCATTTTCGGAAACGGGCTTAGCTGGTTCGCGCGTCCGTTTCCGAAACGTGTCGAAGGTTGTCGATGTGAAATAATTGACATTTTTTGTAGAATAATAGTACAATAGTCTTGCCACAATTAAATTGGCTTATACATAAAACGGAGTGGTGATAAGATGAATCAGCAAAGTACATTAAAGATGGAGATTGAGTCTCTAAGAAAAAAATTGAATGAGGCAGCAGCCCGGGACCTGAATTCAGAAGAATGCTTCCGCCTTAGCCTGAAACTGGATGCAGCGCTGGAACGATACTACAATGCGGGCGAAGTAGCGCCGCTATAAGCCAGATAAGGCGGAATGACATCTGGTTTTATCTGAATAACCAGGACAAAGAAAGAACGGAATTTCACCGTTCTTTCTTTTTTTTATTGAAAAATACTTGTCAAACAGCACAAAGAAGGTTATGATAATTTCATAGACGTGGAGGAAAGTGGCTGAGAGTGGAGGAAAATGCATGCAGTGTGGCAGATAAGGGCGGCGGTCAGCTCAGCTTAAGAGGGTATGTGCGATGTTCATGGGTGAATACAATCATACAATCGATGCGAAGGGAAGGCTGATTGTTCCTTCTAAGTTCAGGGAAAAACTCGGGGAGGAATTTGTGGTCACGAAAGGACTTGACGACTGCCTGTTTGTTTATCCGTTAGAAGAGTGGGCGAATATTGAAGAAGCTTTTCGCAAAGTACCTCTGACCAATAAAAAAGCAAGGGATTTTGTCCGGTTTTTCTTTGCCGGAGCTGCAGGCTGTGAAACCGATAAGCAGGGAAGAATCCTTCTGCCGCCAGCTCTCAGGGCTTATGCCGGTCTTGAAAAAGAAATTGTATCTGCGGGTGTTTTAAACCGCGTGGAAATCTGGGACAAGGAGAAATGGGAGCGCAGCAATGACATCGGAGATATGGATGAAATTGCGGATTATATGGCTGAATTAGGTGTCAGCATTTAAGCACCCTGTCATAACAAAACATATGGGATTTAATCATATTCCGGTACTGCTTCAGGAAACAGTCGCACAGTTAAATATTAAGCCTGACGGAATTTACGTGGACGGGACTTTAGGCGGCGGGGGACATGCTTACGAGGTGTTAAGCCGCCTGTCTGACAAAGGACGGTTTGTCGGCATGGACCAGGATGCGGATGCCATACAGGCAGCCAGCGTGCATTTAAGGGAATTTGAAGACCGTATGACCATTATCCGCAGCAATTATGCAGATATGCCGGCACAGCTTCGAACACTCGGCATAGAAAAAGCAGACGGAATTCTCCTGGACCTGGGTGTGTCGTCGTTTCAGCTCGATACGCCGCAGCGCGGATTTTCCTACCGGGATGAAGATGCACCGTTAGACATGCGTATGGATGACAGACAGCAGTTAACAGCAAAAGATATCGTGAATGAGTATAGTGAGAAAGAGCTCTTTCGTATAATTCGCGATTTTGGGGAAGACAAATTTGCGAAAAATATTGCAAAGCACATCGTAAATACAAGAAGAGAAAAAGAGATTCTTACAGCCGGGGAGCTGTGCGCGGTCATCCGCGGCGCAATTCCCATGAAGGTGCAAAAGACGGGCGGACATCCGGCCAAACGGACTTTTCAGGCGATTCGCATTGAGTTAAACCGCGAACTGGAGGTACTAAAGGACAGCCTGGACGGCATGATAGACCTTTTAAACGACGGCGGACGGATTTGTGTGATTACGTTTCATTCTCTGGAAGACCGCATAGTAAAAACGATTTTTAAGAAGAATGAAAATCCATGCATATGTCCTCCGGATTTTCCTGTCTGTACCTGTGGCAGGGTATCCAAAGGCAGCATGCTAAAAAAGCCGATTGTACCATCTGAAGAAGAATTGAATAATAATAAACGTTCAAAAAGCGCTAAGCTTAGAGTGTTTGAACGGAAGGAGCATTAAAAGAAATGAGCAGAAAGAAAGAGCAGAGACATTATCAGATTCATACGTATGAGGATGGCAATACAGTCCGGCGCTTAGAAGCTGCACCAGATTATCACGAGGAACGCAGAAAAAGAAAAGAAGAAAGACGGATATCAGAACAAAAGCGCAGGCGCAGACGCGCGGCAAGGAGAAACCGGGAACGTGCGCTGAAAATGAACGCCGGCTATGTCGCATTTTTATCGGCATGTGTCGGGTTAGTGGCGCTTACAGCCGTAGCCTATGTAGACCTGCAGTCAGACCTTATTATCCGTCAGAGAGCGATTGAACAGCTTGAAGGAGAAATTTCTGACCTGAAGCTTGAAAATGATGCGGCTTACAAAAGAATTACATCCTCCATTGATTTGAAAGAAGTCAGAAAACAGGCAAAAAAGCTTGGAATGAAATATCCTTCCCAGAAGCAGATTGTCTATTATTCTATTGATAATGCAGACTATATGACGCAGTATGCAGACTGACGGACAGAAAAAAGCAGAAAGAATAGCAGCCTGACAGAAAAAAAGCAGTAAAAAACAGAATGAATAGAATAACAGACAGCCAGGCTGTAAAATAAAAAGTAAAAACAGGCGGTCTGACAGCAGAATACAGATAGAAAAGCAGACAGTCTGACTGTAAAATGCAGATTTAAAAAAGTCACAGAAAGGCAGAATATGGCATCAGCACGAAAACCCGCAGGACGGCGCAGAAAGAAAGAGCCGGTTCGTAAATGGATCAGGCTAAGCCGCAGAAATCATTTGAAAATGATGACAGTATTTTTCTTCATTACTGCAGCATTAGCGGCAATGACGGGGCGCGTGATGTATATTGAACATACAAGCGGCCAGAAATACCAGAAAATTGTACTTGCAAATGCAAATTATGACAGCAAGACAATTCCTTACCGCAGGGGTGATATTTTAGACCGGAACGGCATTGAGCTGGCTACAAGCCTGGACGTATATAATCTCATTCTGGATGCATCTGTACTGACAGCAAAAGAAGATTACTTAGAGCCTACGATGAAGGCGCTGATGGAAAGCTTTCCTGATATACTTTCAGAAACAGAAATACGTACGTTTGTAAGCGAAAATCCGAAGAACCGCTATAAAGTCCTTGCAAAAAGGCTTCCGTACGAAGAAATTCAGGTTTTTTTAAATAAGCAGAAGGATAAGGATTCCAAGTCAGCCCAGAATATAAAGGGAATCTGGTTTGAAAAAGAGTACAAGCGCAATTATCCGTATAAATCACTTGCCAGTTCCGTAATCGGCTTTACGACTTCCGGAAATGTTGGAATGGCAGGGCTTGAAAATTATTATAACAGTACATTAAACGGCACAAACGGCAGGCAGTACGGGTATTTAAATTCCGACAATTCCATGGAAAAAACGATTAAAAATGCAGTGGACGGGAACAATATTGTTACAACGATAGACATGAATATCCAGTCTGTTGTAGAAGCTAAAATCAAAGAATTTAACAGAGCATACAAAGATGAGGCAAGACCCGGAAACGGAGCAGAAAGAATCGGCGTTATTATCGAAGAGCCTGATACAGGCGAAATCCGGGCAATGGCATGCTTTCCGGATTATGATTTGTCCAATCCGCGCTCTTTGGATGGATTTTATACAAAAGAAGAAATCGAAAAAATGAGCGAAGATGATAAGACAGAGGCGCTGAATCAGATATGGCGCAATTTCTGTATCAGCGATACGTTTGAACCGGGTTCTACGCAAAAGCCGTTAACAGTTGCGGCCGGATTAGACAGCGGGAAATTAACAGGCAGAGAAACCTTTGAATGCGACGGTTATGAAATGGTTGCAGACCGCAGAATCCGCTGTGTGGCCCGAAGCGGTCATGGCACGGAAACGTTAGAAAAGGCGCTGATGGATTCATGCAACGATACGCTGATGCAGGCGGTCAGAAGAATTGGCCGGGATATTTTCTCGGATTATCAGAGTATTTTCGGCATGGGATTTCGGACAAATATTGACCTTCCCGGAGAAGCGAGGACAGATACACTTGTGCGCAGTGCAGAGCAGATGTCTTCCGTTGACCTGGCGAGTGCGTCGTTCGGGCAGAATTTTAACTGCACGATGATTCAGATGGTCAGTGCATTCAGTTCTGTCATTAACGGCGGAAATTATTACAGGCCTCATATGGTGTCCAGGATTACGGATGAAAACGGAAATCTGGTAGAAGAAATCAAGCCTGAGCTGTTAAAGCAGACGGTATCAAAAGAAACAAGCGATAAAATCAAAGAATATTTATTTGCGACTGTCAGCGAGGGAACGGCCAGTGTTGTAAAAGTTCCGGGGTATTCCATGGGCGGCAAGACGGGAACGGCGGAGAAGCTGCCGCGTGCGGATAAGAACTATGTAGTATCCTTTATCGGCTATCTGCCGCAGGAACATCCGCAGCTTGTTATTTACGCAGTGATTGATACGCCGAACCAGCCGACAGAGGGGGAAGCCCAGGCACACAGCACATTTGCCCAGAATCTGGTGAGGGAGATTTTGGAAGAAATCCTTCCGTATATGAATATTTATAAAGATGAAAAAACAGGCGAAGACGCTTTAAAGAAAAAAGATACCAATATGTACACTGCAATTTCCGGCTATGAGGCGAAAGCAGCATTGGGTGAGTCTGTAAAATACAATTGATGCGGTAAAAAATACATAACCTCATAATTGCAGAATAAGCTATAATAACTGCTATTATGAGGTTTGTTTTATGAATGGGACAAAAACACATAACCGCAAAAAAATCGTGACCGTATTTTTCTGCATCTTCCTTGTTATGCTGTTTTTAGCAGGAAGGCTTGTGTATCTGATGGTTTTCCAGTCGGTATATTACAGCGCGAAGGCACAGGATCTGCATGAAAGAGAGCGCGATATCAAAGCAGCGCGGGGCAAAATTTTAGACATCAACGGCAAGGTGCTCGCATCAAACCGCAGTGTCTGTACCATTTCTGTCATACACAGCCAGATAAAAGAGCCGGAGCGTGTCATCAAAGTGCTCTCGAAGGAACTGGACATGGATACAGAAACCATCCGCAAGCGGGTAGAAAAGTACAGCTCCATCGAGCGGATTAAGTCGAATGTTTCTAAAGAAACCGGAGATAAAATACGGGATTATAAGCTGGACGGCGTGAAAGTCGACGAAGATTATAAAAGGCATTATCTCTACGGCTCGCTTGCCTCAAAGGTGCTTGGGTTTACCGGAGGCGATAACCAGGGAATCATCGGGCTTGAAGTCGTCTATGATGATAAAATGATGGGTACAAACGGCAAAATTTTAACACTGACGGATGCACGAGGCGTGGAGCTTGCAGATGCGGGAGAGACAAGGCTGAACCCTGTGGACGGAAACAACCTGCGCATCAGCCTGGATTATAATATCCAGATGTATGCCCAGCAGGCAGCTGAAAAAGCCATGCAGGCCAAAGAAGCCGACAGTGTCAGCATTATTATTATGAAGCCTTCCAACGGGGAAATCATGGCCATGGTAAACCTCCCCGAATTTGACTTAAACAATCCTTACGAACTGCCCGAAGGCACACAGTATCAAAACCAGCAGGAAAAGCAGAACCTCTTAAATCAGATGTGGCGGAACGGCTGCATCAATGACACCTACGAGCCTGGTTCGACATTTAAAGTGATTACGGCATCCGCAGCCTTAGAAGCCGGCGTAGTATCGTTAAACGATAATTTTTACTGTCCGGGATATAAAATCGTAGAAGACCGCAGAATCCGCTGTGCGCGTACAAGCGGGCACGGCCCGGAAACATTTGTACAAGGGCTGGAAAATTCCTGCAATCCGGTATTTATTGAACTCGGCATGCGCCTTGGCACGGAGGAATATTATAAATATTTCAGACAGTTCGGCCTTTTATCCAAAACCGGAATTGACCTGCCGGGAGAGGCAAAAACGATTATGCACGAAAAAAAGAACATCGGACAGGTAGAACTTGCCACGATTTCATTCGGGCAGTCGTTTCAGATTACGCCGGTGCAGCTTGCTTCTACGATTTCTTCCCTGATTAACGGCGGAAAACGCGTAACACCGCATTTCGGCGTTCAGGTGGAGGACCAGGAGGGCAATGCCTTGGAAGTGTTTGATTATACACCGAAAAACCAGATTTTAAGTGAAAAAACATCAAATACGATGCGCAGCCTGCTGGAAAAGGTGGTGTCTGAAGGCGGTGGAAATAAAGCTTATATTGAAGGATATCAGATTGGAGGAAAGACGGCTACTTCCCAGACGCTGCCGAGAAGTGCGCACCGTTATATTTCTTCTTTTATGTGCTTCGCACCGGTGGATGAGCCGCAGGTTTTGTGCCTGGTGATTATTAATAATCCTACCGGGGTTTATTACGGGGGGACGATTGCGGCGCCGGTGGCTAAGGAGATGTTTTTGAATATTCTGCCTTATCTGGGGATTGAGAGGGATATGTCGCAGGTTACAAAGGAGGGTGGAACGGAGGAGGAGTGAAAATTTACTAATTAAATGAAAATATGTTTTGAAGTAAGGCGGATGGATTGCTGAGGGGGATGGCTGCGCGGACGCTGGATGGAGATACTTTTTCCTTCTGCAGTTCCGTTTCCGAAAAGTAAGAAGTTCTAAGTTTTCTGCGTCGGGGTTTTGGTACCGGACGGACCGGCGCCTGATGCCCTGGCTTTACTGGCTGGGTTTAGACTGTGGCTTTGGCAGGCGCCTTTTGGGGACTTCATAGTTTTCGAAAAAGGAAGGATGCGAGTCCCCAAATCCTGGGTTTTGAGCAGAAAACTAAGAACTTCTAACTTTTCTCCAAAGTCACTGCAGAAGGAAAAAGTATCTCCATCCAGCTGATATTGGAAGAATTTAGGCGGCAGATGAGGAAGATGTGGGATTTTTGAGGATTTTGAAAAGGAGGAGTGCTGAGAGGGAACAAGAAGGTGTCTCTATCTGGCTGAAAGAGAAAAAAGTTGCAGGAAGTGGAAGCTGTGAGATTTTGGGGATATCAAAAAAAGGAATATCCGGCTGGCATTGGAAGAAAATAAGTGGAAGGAAGCAGAAGCTGTAAGATTTTGAGGGTATCAAAAAAGGGAAGATTAGAAGAACCAAGAAGGTATCTCTATTCAGCCGGCATTGGGAGAATTTTAGAAGGAGGAAGGGAGAGCAGAGGAATTTTGAGGATATCAAAAAGGCGGAGTGAGGGAAGATTTGGAGAACATATCACTATCCGGCTGACAGAGAAAGAATATGGGTGACAGAAAGGGAAATCAGAAGGATTTTGAGAATTTTGAAAAGAAGAATGGCAGAGAGGGACCAGGAAGGTATTTCTATTCAGCTGAAAGTGAAGGAAACAGAATAGCGGGAAAAAACGGAAAGACTTCAGAGACTTTTGAAAGGATATTGAGCAGTACAGCATAGAGTTCACAATATAGAACAAAAATATTTAATCTCTCTTAAAATTATAGCAAAAGACTGAATATAAGCAGAGAAGACTGGCGGCATGAAAAAACTTTTCAATATCCATAATATGTAAAATATAAGCATTCTATATTATCAATTAAAGTTATATCATAATTATAAAATTAGAATACCTAGCCTCAGACACGAAGCGTAAATCCTGAGAAAACCAGCCGGATAAGCGGGTCTGCCTTGTCTCAGTGTGACTGTGGAGGAATGTTAGAAGCCCTTAGTATTCTGCTCAGCAGCCAGGATTTGGGGACTCACAGCCTTCCACTTTCAAAATCTTTGAAGTCCCCAAAAGGCGCCTGCCAAACCCACAGCCTAAATCCAGCCAGCAACGCCAGGGCATCAGGCGCCGGTCCGTCCGCAGCCACAGCCTGGACGCAGAATACTTAGGGCTTCTTACATTCCTCCACAGTCACACTGAGACAAGGCAGACCCGCTTATCCGGCGTCCGTGCAGCCAATTCCCCATCCCCAGCCATCCAGCACCCGCGCAGCCATCCCCCAAATCCTTCCCCCGCACATCCAGTGCCTCATTCCAGCACCCCCTTAAAATAAGAAAGGAGCTGATTCTGTCTGATTGCCTCTTGAAACCTGAAGAAAAATCCGTTATACTTAGTTTTTAGGCAACAGCATGACAAATGAAAGAGGGATAAAGATAATGACACAGCAGCTGATTGATTTTCGCTACATTTTTGCAGTAATTGTCGCATTTGCGGTCACGGCTCTTCTAGGGCCATTGATGATACCGCTCTTACGAAGGCTGAAGGTAGGAAACACCGAACGCGAAGAGTTAAAATCACATCAAAAGAAAACAGGCACGCCGACCATGGGGGGACTGATGATTTTAACGGCAGTGATTATTACTTCGCTGTTTTTCATATCCTCCTATCCGAAAATCATACCGATTTTATTTGTGACTGTAGGATTTGGGGTAATTGGATTTTTTGATGATTATTTGAAAGTCGTATTAAAACGTTCGGATGGTCTTTTTGCATGGCAGAAAATGATTCTGGAAATTGTAGTCACTGCGATTTTTGCTATATACCTGGCCAGGTTTTCGGATGTGCCGCTTACGATGCTGATTCCGTTTTCCGGGGGAAAGTATGCAGATTTTGGCTGGCTTGCGCTGCCGATTCTGTTTTTAGCAGTGATAGGGACGGTTAACGGGGCTAATTTTACGGATGGTTTAGACGGGCTTGCTTCGAGTGTGACTGTGTTAATTGCAACATTTTTTTCGGTGGTAGCGATTGGCACAAACAGCGGGATTGAACCGATTACATGTGCTGTTACCGGAGCACTGCTTGGATTTTTGCTGTTTAACGTATACCCGGCCAGTGTTTTTATGGGAGATACCGGTTCTCTGGCGTTAGGAGGTTTTGTAGCATCTGCCGCGTATATGATGCAGATGCCGATGTTTATTCTGATTGTGGCTTTGATTTACTGGGTAGAGATTTTATCGGTCATGATTCAGGTAGGGTATTTTAAGCTTACACACGGAAAACGGATTTTCCGCATGGCTCCGATTCATCATCATTTTGAGCTGGGCGGCTGGTCTGAGACGAAGGTAGTGGCAGTATTTTCGATTATTACAACGCTTTTATGCCTGGTCGCATATATGGGACTTTAAAGGCGCGTAAGGAGGAAACGCAATGGGCATTGGCAGGAATGAAAAAGTTCTCGTATTTGGAGCGGGAAAAAGCGGGATTGCATCCGTAAAACTGCTTTTGGAAAAAGGTGTGGATACTGTATTATATGACAGCAGCACGAAACTGTGCGAAGCGGATATCCGCAGAAAATCAGATATTTTAAAAGATGTTCCTTTGATACTGGGTGAATTAAAGGATGAAGACATCAGACAGTTTTCTCTTGCAGTATTAAGTCCGGGAGTTTCTTTAGAGCTGCCGGAGGTAAAAAGATTAAAGGAGCACGGTGTAAAGCTGTGGGGAGAAATCGAGCTGGCTTATCAGTATGCAAAAGGGCGGCTGGCTGCGATTACCGGGACGAATGGAAAGACGACGACAACAGCTCTGACAGGAGAGATTTTAAAAAGCTATTATCAGGATGTCGTGGTAGCCGGCAATATCGGCATTCCGTATACGTCGCTTGTATCCGGGATGACGCAGGATACCGTAACGGCAGCGGAAATCAGCAGTTTTCAGTTAGAAACAGCGGTAACGTTCTGCCCGGATGTTTCGGCAGTTTTAAATATTACGCCGGATCATTTAAACAGGCATCATACAATGGAATGTTATATTTCCATAAAAGAATCGATTACAAAGAATCAGAAGCCGGGACAGTTCTGCATACTGAATTATGAAGACGAAACACTGCGGGAGTTTGGAAAGACACTTTCTTTAAACGTGATTTATTTTAGCAGCAAAAGAAAGCTTGAAAAAGGCTTATACTTAGAAAATGATATTATTTATCTGGCAGGGGATGACGGGGTAAAACAGGTTGTCAATGTTCATGAACTGAATCTGCTGGGCATACATAATTATGAAAATGTAATGGCGGCATCCGCGATAGCGGCTGCGCTCGGCGTTCCGCTGGAAAAAATTACCGAAGTATTGAAAACTTTCCAGGCAGTCGAGCATAGAATAGAATATACGGGAGAATTTAACGGTGTCCGCTATTACAATGATTCGAAAGCTACGAATACAGATGCCGCCATTCAGGGCATACGCGCAATGCAAAGGCCGGTGTATCTGATTGGAGGAGGATACGATAAGCAGGCAGAATATGGCAGCTGGATTGATGCGTTTGAAGGAAAGGTAAAAAAGCTTGTCTTAATTGGAGAAACGAAAGAAAAGATAGCAAAAGCGGCGAAAGAAAAAGGATTTTTGGATATCGTGATGTGCGGCTCTTTTCAGGAGGCTGTCTGGTACTGTCACGACCATGCACAGCCGGGGGATGCGGTTTTGCTTTCACCGGCATGTGCGAGCTGGGATATGTTTGAAAGTTATGAAGAACGGGGGAGAAGGTTTAAAGAAATCGTAAGAGGATTTAAGCTCTGCTGACTGGCTGAGCCTTAAGTACCAAAGATGCCGGAAGACAATTCCGGAACGAATGGAAAAGAATAGTCAGGAGTTGCAAGAGTGGGCAGACGGAACAAGGGGAAGCAAAAGAAAACAAAATATTGTGATTACAGTCTGTTTTTTCTGGTGATTTTTCTGCTGGGATTCGGGCTGGTCATGCTTTACAGTGTCAGTGCTTATAATGCAAATTTAAAATTTAACGATACGATGCATTATTTAAAGCGTCAGGGATTTGCCGCCATACTTGGAATTACAGCCATGGTTGTGATTTCCAGGATTGATTATCACGTATGGATTCATTTTGGGAATCTTGCTTACTTTCTGGCACTCGGGCTGTGTGTCATTGTAATTTTTGTAGCAGATGAAAGAAACGGCTCCGCCAGATGGCTGCCGTTAGGGCCGTTAAGCTTCCAGCCGTCTGAGCTGGCAAAGCTGGCCACAATTTTGTTTTTGTCAGGAATTGTATGCCGCATACCGAAGCAGATTGGAAAATTTTCGAATTTATTGAAAGTCATGGCGATGACGATACCGCTTTTTGTAGTTGTAGCGTATACAAACCTAAGCACAGCTATAATTATTATGGGAATTTCCATAGTCATTACATTTGTGGCAAGCCCGAAATACTGGCAGTTTATTGCGATGGGTGTAGTCGGTGTTTTCGGCGGCGGCGTACTGTTTATTATGGCGGCTACCTACCGTATGGACCGTATCGAGGCATGGCTTCATCCGGAAGATTTTACAACCGGAACGGCGTTTCAGACGCTGCAGGGGCTTTATGCTATCGGTTCCGGCGGGCTGTTTGGCAAAGGACTTGGACAGAGCATGCAAAAGCTGGGCTTTGTGCCGGAGGCGCAGAATGATATGATTTTTTCGATTATCTGCGAAGAGCTGGGGCTGTTTGGCGCGGTCTGTGTAATCCTGCTGTTTCTGCTGATGATCTGGCGGCTGATGGTGATAGCAAATAACGCAGCGGATTTATACGGAGCGCTGATTGTATCAGGGATTATGGCACATATTGCTATCCAGGTTATTTTAAATATAGCCGTTGTTACAAATACGATTCCAAATACCGGTATTACGCTGCCGTTTATCAGCTACGGAGGCACGTCAACCAGTTTTCTTTTAGCAGAAATGGGGCTTGCACTGGGCGTATCAAGGGGAATCCGGCTGGAAGGTACAGATCATGATTAAAAAAAGGCGAAGAAAGAGGGCAAGAAGAAAACGGACATTACTATCGGTGCTTATTTTTGCCGGCATTGCAGCGGTACTGCTGTTAATCGGCGTTACAGGCTTTAAACTGAAGGAAGTAAAGGTAACCGGCAATGAGCTGTATACAAATAAGCAGATTCGTGAAAGTGTGCTGAATGATGAATACTCATGGAATACACTGTATGTCGTATTAAAGTACAAAATGTTTAAGATGCGGGAAATCCCTTTTATAGATGAAATGGAGATTGCGATGCTCTCGCCTCATAAAATTCAGATAAAAGTATATGAAAAGGCAATTATCGGGTACATAGAAGCAAATAATCAGAATGTTTACTTTGATAAAGACGGGTTTGTTGTAGAAATATCAAAAAGACTGATTGAGAATGTTCCAAGAGTCGAAGGCATTGAATGCCGCGAAGTAGTCGTATATGAAAAATTAAATCTAAAGGATCAGGATGCCTTAAGCCTCTTGCTGACGTTCTCAAATCAGCTGGAAAAATATGAACTGGTGCCGGAAACAATCGCTTTTCATGAAACCGGCCTGTCTGTGGATTTTGGAAACATTCAGGCTGAAATCGGAGATTCGCAGTACCTGATAGAAAAAGTGATGCGTTTAGATGCGATTATTCCGCAGCTTGCGGACAAAAAAGGCACGCTTCATCTGGAAAACTGGACGCCGCTGAATACGGACGCAGTTTTTGCTCCGGATTAGCAGCGCCTGCATGCGGAAGAGAATAAAATTTTTTGAAAAAACTGGTTGATTTCATGCGCAAAAAATAATATGATAGAATACAGAGTATGTTTTGTGTCTGGATTACACTGGCACAGGATAATGTATAAATTAAGGAGGTATTACCTTTGCTTGAAATTACAACAACGGAAGCAGATTCCAGTGCAAAAATCATTGTTATCGGAGTCGGTGGGGCAGGTAACAATGCAGTAAATAGAATGATTGACGAAAATATCGGCGGCGTAGAATTCGTCGGTGTAAATACAGATAAACAGGCCCTGATGCTTTGCAAAGCGCCTACTCTGATTCAGATTGGCGAAAAGCTGACGAAAGGGCTCGGAGCAGGGGCAGACCCGGAAGTAGGAATGAAAGCTGCAGAAGAAAGTGCGGACGAGCTGTCTGCTGCCGTAGAAGGGGCAGATATGATTTTTGTTACCTGCGGCATGGGCGGCGGCACCGGAACAGGCGCAGCTCCGGTCGTAGCAAAAATAGCCAAGGATAAAGGGATATTAACAGTTGGTGTCGTGACAAAGCCATTTACATTTGAGGCAAAAGCCCGCATGGTCAACGCGATATCGGGCATTGAGCGCTTAAAAGAAGGCGTAGATACTTTAATCGTAATTCCGAATGACAAGCTGTTAGAAATCGTAGACCGCAGAACAACCATGCCGGATGCCTTGAAAAAAGCAGACGAAGTGCTTCAGCAGGGTGTACAGGGTATTACAGACCTGATTAACCTGCCGGCTTTAATTAACCTGGACTTCGCAGATGTGCAGACCGTTATGAAGGACAAAGGACTGGCACATATCGGAATCGGACAGTCGAAAGGCGATGAAAAGGCAATCGAAGCTGTCAAGCTGGCTGTTTCATCCCCTCTGCTGGATACGGATATATGCGGCGCTACGCATGTGATTATCAATATTTCAGGGGCAATTTCCCTGCTTGATGCGAACGATGCGGTCGGATATGTGCGCGACTTAGTCGGGGAAAATGCAAATATTATATTCGGGGCAAAATACGATGAGTCACGCTCTGACGAGGCTACGATTACCGTTATCGCTACCGGAATCGAGGATGTAGAAACCCAGCCGGCTCCTTCCCTGATGCCAGGCATGACGGGACTGAAATACGCAAATGCCGGGACAGGCATGAACCGTCCTTCACAAGGGGCATTCTCGCCGCGTCCGAGTGCTGCCGGGACCGTGCAGACGGGCGGCTTTACAATGAATACGGGGGGTGCTGCATCGCAGCCGGTATACGGGATTAATAAGCCGAAAAAACCGGAAAGCTCTGTTCCTGTGAGGGATATTAAAATTCCTGGTTTTCTGCAGAATCCGAAGAAGTAAGCTGGATGTCTGATGCATGCGGCGGTAATGTATGATACATATTTGCAGTGAGGTGTTAGCTGGAAAGGAAGTTTGCGCGGGTGTGCGCGAATGAAAAGGGAATATGTGGATGATTGGGCGAAGGCTGCTTGGGGAGGGATTTTGAATAATCCCGTAATCCGGGCGGCCTTTTTTCTAGGATTAGGGGGTTTTCTGGTGTGCGGAGGGGGATGGCCTCTCGGACGCTGGATAAGTGTGTCTGCCCTGTCTCAGTGTTCCGTTACAGAATGTAAGAAGCCCTAAGCATTCTGCATCGAGGCAGTGGCTGCGGACGGACCGGCGCCTGATGCCCTGGCGTTACTGGCTGGGCATACTTAGTGGTGCTGGCAGGCGCCTTTTGGGGACTTCAGAGTTTTTTCCGGCTGCAGGCACTGCGTCCCCAAATCCTGGGTATTGAGCAGAATGCTAAGGGCTTCTAACATTCTTCCACAGTCACACTGAGACAGGGCAGACACACTTATCCAGCTGGTTTTCGCGGGGTTTCAGAGTGTCAGACAAACCGCCGCCAGACATTCCATAATCAGACAAACTGCCGTCAGACAATCTAAAACCTGAATTCTATCGAAATCAGCTGGATGGAGAAACTTTTTCCTTCGGATGTGACTTTGGAGAAAAATTAGAAGTTCTTAGTTTTCTGCTCACCACCCAGGATTTGGGGACACACTGTCTGCCTCCATAGAAAACCATGAAGTCCCCAAAAGGCGCCTGCCAGTGTCACTGCATAACCCCATCCAATAACGCCAGGGCATCAGGCGCCGGTCCGTCCGCAGCCACTGCCTGGATGCAGAAAACTTAGAACTTCTTATTTTTCGGAAACCGGAACATCCGAAGGAAAAAGTTTCTCCATCCAGCGTCCGCGAAGCCACCCCCCTCTCTCCCAAGTTTTCCTGCACAACCCTAAAACTTTGACATTTTTTTCCCTCCCCATCATCTAAAATAAAAAAGAGCTGCAATTCATGCAGCCTGTCAGAGACGGAGGTGGATGCAATATATGAAGTTTACATAGATGTGCTGGCGCTGAACAATTTTTTTGCAGATTTAGCAGCTCTTCTGGCGGTCAATATTTTTTTAAGAAGAAGAGTGCGTGCGCACCGCATTTTAGCAGGAGCCGTGCTTGGAACAGCCGCAAGCTGTGCCGTGTTCATATTTTCAAAGCAGATGGCGGCTTATCTGCTGCTGGTGCATTTTGCTGTAAATCCTGCTGTGATTGTGTTTTGTTTTCGGGAAAAAACGAAACAGGATTTTTTTGCAGACCTTTGTGCAGGTTACTTTGTATTTCTTCTAATGGGAGGGATAACCGAGTGGCTGTATGAGGGAGGAAACGGCTTGTTTTCTTATAAAATGGCGCTTTCTGCGGCTCTGATTCTGCTGTTTGCCGCGGTATGCTGGATAAAAAAGCAGCTGAAAAACCGTGTCCGTTATTTTGAAGCACAGGTCAGCCAGAAAGGGAAAAAGATTCGGATAAAAGCGCTTTCGGACAGCGGCAACCTGCTGCGTGACCCTTATACAGGAAAGGCTGTGAGCATGATTGACCGCAGGGTTTATGAAACGGCGTTTGGCAGGGCAGGGGCGGTGCGGCTGATACCATACGAATCCTTAGGATGCCGGCACGGACTGCTCGAAGCAGTGACAATTGAGGAATTATGCTATGCATATGGAAGCTGCGAAAAGAAGATTCAAAAGGCTGTGCTGGGACTGGCAGACCATGCATTGTTTGAAAAGAAACCATATCAGATAATCATAAATCCACAGGAAAATCCAACAGGAGGCAGGTATGAGAAGGACGGATAGTATGCTGCTAAAGATGATAGGGACCTTTCAATATATGCTAAAGCTCCCGGAAACAGAAAAGGAAATCTGGTATATCGGGGGTGCGGATGTGCTTCCGTCTCCGCTGGAGCCAGAGAAAGAGAATGAGTGTATTGAAAAGCTGGCAGGAGAAGGCAGGGAAACGGAAGAAGCAAAAAGTCTTTTAATCGAGCATAATCTGCGGCTGGTTGTTTACATAGCTAAAAAATTTGACAATACAGGTGTCGGCGTCGAGGATTTGATATCCATCGGGACGATTGGACTGATTAAAGCGATTAATACGTTTAATCCTTCTAAAAATATTAAACTGGCTACATATGCGTCGCGCTGCATTGAAAACGAAATTCTGATGCATCTGCGCAGAACGAGCAAGACAAAACTGGAAGTATCGATTGATGAGCCGTTAAATGTAGACTGGGACGGAAACGAGCTGCTTTTATCGGATATTCTGGGCACGGATGAGGATATTATATCGAAAGACATGGAATCCGAGGTAGAGAAAAAGCTGCTGCGCAATGCGGTAGACCGTCTGTCCGGGCGGGAACGCATGATTGTGGAGCTGCGGTTTGGCTATAATAAACCGGAGGGAAACGAGATGACGCAGAAAGAGGTCGCAGACCTTCTGGGAATTTCCCAGTCATATATTTCCAGGCTGGAGAAAAAGATTATGAAGCGGCTTCGCAAAGAAATCGTGCGTTTTGAATAAACTGAGCAGAAAATTCCGGTTACAGTTTAGCCGAAGACGGAACTGTAACCGGTATGAGGGAAAGGCATGCTGTTCTTTACACAGCTGCCTTTATTTAGTATAATAAAACCAGATTCACCCACATAAGAATAAGAACGGGAAAGGAGCTGGTATTATGCTACTGGAATTTTTAGGAGCTGCGCACGAGGTTACGGGAAGCTGCCACTTTATACAGTCAGCGGGCAAAAGCATGCTGGTGGACTGCGGGATGGAGCAGGGGCCGGATTTATATGAGAATCAGGAAATACCGGTCAATTCTGCGGCGATTGATTATGTATTTGTAACGCATGCCCATATTGACCATTCCGGACTGCTGCCGCTTTTGTACAGCCATGGGTTCCGCGGCAAAATCTATGCCACAAAAGCGACTTGCGAGCTTTGTAACATTATGTTGAAAGACAGTGCCCATATCCAGATGTTTGAAGCCGAGTGGCGCAACCGCAAGGCAAAGCGTGCAGGGAAAAAAGAAGTAACGCCGCTTTATAATATGGACGATGCCATTGGGGTACTGCAGCATTTTATTCCATGTGAATACGATACGGAAATCGAAATTGACGAAGACGTAAAGGTGCGTTTTGTGGATGCCGGGCATCTGCTTGGCTCATCGAGCATTGAGCTGTGGATTACGGAAGATGCACAGACAAGAAAGCTCGTATTTTCCGGCGATATCGGAACCGGAAACCGTCCGCTTATCAAGAATCCGGAATACATAAAAGAGGCAGATTATGTCATTATGGAGTCTACGTACGGCAACAGGCTGCATGCGGCGCCGCCGGATTATGCGGTTACGCTGGCAGAAGTAATTAAGGATACATTTATCCGGGGCGGAAATGTGGTCATACCGGCATTTTCCGTAGGCCGTACACAGGAGCTTTTGTTTTTCATGCGCCGCATCAAAGCGGAGCATCTGCTGCCTGGATTTGAGGATTTTGAAGTCTATGTAGACAGTCCGCTGTCTGTAGAGGCTACGAATGTATTTCACAAAAATAACGAAATCTGCTTTAATGAAGAAGCCAAAAAACTGATTGCATCCGGCATCAATCCGATTCGGTTTGAGGGCTTAAAAACTTCGGTTACCAGCGATGAATCCAGGGCAATTAACTTTGTAGAGCACCCGATTGTCATTATATCGGCGTCCGGCATGTGTGAGGCCGGCCGTATCCGTCATCACTTAAAGCATAACCTGTGGCGGAGCGATTCTACAATTATATTTGTCGGATACCAGGTGCCGGGAACGCTTGGAAATTTCCTGTTAAACGGGACAAAAAAAGTAAAGCTGTTTGGCGAAACGGTAGAAGTAAAAGCCAAAATACTAAATCTTCCAGGCATCAGCGGACATGCGGATAAAGACCAGCTGACCAGATGGGCAGGCGCGTTTGCGGAAAGCATGCCGAAGAAATTTTTCATTGTACACGGCGAAGATGCACTGACCGATGCGTTTGCAGCGCATCTGAACCAGCAGTTCGGCTATGACGCACAGGCGCCGTACAGCGGGGATACATTTGATTTGTTAACAGGCGTGCAGATGAAACAGGGACAGCGCAAGCGCATCGAAAGAGAAGACCGCGTGAAGTCCATGAAAGCATCTAAAAATGTATTTGCAAGACTTCTGGCAGCAGGCGAACGTATTCTGGGTGTTATCCATAAATCAGAGGGGCGTCCGAATAAGGAATTAGCGAAATTCGCAGACCAGATTAATGCTTTGTGCGATAAGTGGAGCAAATAAAGCGTCCGCTGAGCCGGCCCGCCAGGCAGGAAACGGACTGCCTGGCAGCAGCCGGTTTCGTGTGCCAGGGGAAAGCCGGCAGCAGGAACTTCTGCAAGTCCTTGTCAGGTCAGCGACAGATAATTCTGCATGCTCTTTAACGCGGATTTTTCCAGCCTTGACACCTGTGCCTGCGAAATATGAATCTCCTCGGCCACCTCCATCTGCGTCTTTCCTTCAAAAAAACGCAGCTTAATAATATAATTTTCTCTGTCGTTGAGCCGCTGCATGGCGTCTGATAAAGACAGCGATTCTATCCACTTGGATTCTTTGTTTTTCTTATCGGATATCTGGTCCATGACATACAGGGTATCTCCGCCGTCGGTATAGACAGGCTCGTACAGGCTGACCGGCGTCTGAATGGCATCGAGTGCGAAGACGATTTCTGCTTTTGTAAGGCCCGCTTCTTTTGCGATTTCGTCTAATGTCGGCTCCTGGCTGGAAGTGCGGGTTAAGACTTCTTTTGCGTGGATAGCTTTGTATGCATTATCCCGCAGCGAACGGGAGACACGAATGCTGTTATTGTCTCTTAAATAGCGGCGGACTTCCCCGATAATCATCGGTACGGCATAAGTCGAGAATTTTACACCCATAGTCGGGTCAAAGTTATCGATTGATTTAATGAGCCCGATGCATCCAATCTGGAACAGGTCGTCCACGTTTTCATGATGATTGGAAAAGCGCTTGATTACGCTTAAAACGAGTCGCAGATTGCCGTTAATGTACTGTTCTCTGGCGTCCTGGTCGCCTTCTTTTATTCTTTTAAACAATTCTTCTTTTTCAGATTCTTTTAATACAGGCAGCTTTGCAGTATTTACGCCGCAGATTTCAACTTTATAGACAGCCATAGTTAACCTCCGGATTCTTGATAATAAAAGAATGCTCGAAATCACAGAAAATATTCATAAAATATCCGGCACGTCCGATATATAAATCAGACTATGTCAAAAAGTCCGCCTGCGAAAACGGCTGCAGGGCATCAGAACGAGTACAGGGAGGTCGGAGTATGGATGATGTATCATTAACCTATACGGGTATTATGAAGCAGGGAAGTGAAAAGATTGTCAGAGTACGGTTTGCAAGGAACGGCGAGAAAGATTTTGCAGAAGGGGTGATACCCGGCGGGAAAATTGAAAAATCCAGGGGGTTTTCGGATAAGGAGCTGGCGTCGCTTCGGTTTTACCTGAAGGCAAATGAAAAAGATTTGTATGAAAAAGCAAAGGAAATTACAGGGTTTCGGGGGTATTTCCGATAACCGTTAAGAAATATTAAAAAAGTCTTAATAATTTAACCAATTGGAACTTCATAAAAAATCCGTTACAATGTATCTGTGATTAATCATAATGCATGTAACGGATTTTTATCTGCCCGGGCATGCTTACGGGCCTGATGTTTCATGCAGGTATTTTGGAGGAAGCTATGTACAATATTCTGGTTTGTGATGATGAAAAAGATATCGTGTCTGCGGTGCGCATTTATTTAAGCAGCGAAGGCTATACGGTATATGAGGCTTTTAATGGCAGGGAGGCGCTGGAAGTAATCCAGAGGACGGAAATCCATCTGGTCCTGATGGACATTATGATGCCGCAGATGGACGGGATTGAAGCAATGGTTAAAATCCGGGAATACAGCAATGTGCCGGTCATACTGCTGACGGCAAAGGGCGAGGATACAGATAAAGTCCTGGGGCTTACGGTTGGAGCAGACGATTATGTAACCAAGCCGTTTAATCCGGTAGAGCTGCAGGCAAGGGTGAAATCCCAGCTGAGGCGTTATATGCAGTTAGGAGGCGGAAAGCAGAATGAAGACCACAGGCTGTGCATCGGCGGCATTGAGCTGGATGATAAGTCTAAGGAGGTCACGTTAGACGGCGAGCCGGTAGCGCTGACCCGTACCGAGTACGATATATTAAAGCTTTTAATGGAACATCCTGGCCAGGTATTTTCTCCGGGTGAAATCTATACGCAGGTGTGGAAGGATATTTCTTTCGGAACGGAGAATACGGTAGCCGTACATATCCGCCATCTGCGCGAGAAGATTGAATATGACCCGGCGCAGCCCCGCTTTTTAAAAGTGGTCTGGGGAAGAGGTTATAAAATGGAAGGGGACAAATAAAAATGGAAAAATTAAAATCAAGCATGTCAGCGAAGATTATCGCTATGATTCTTATGATGGTATGTCTGGCACTGTTTCTTGGAAGCGCTGCCGGAATGATGGTTATGGATTCCATGGGCGGCTATCAGATGAAAAAAAGTGAAATGCTGCAGAAAGGATACGAGAAAGTATGCAGTGACTATTCTGTGATGGCTATGTCAGGATATGAGGAAGATTTTTGCAGAGAAGAGCTTTCAAAGACAAACTTCCGCTACGGGGTTGTAAAAGCAGACAGTATCAAAGACGCAGATTTTCAAAATCCGAAAAGCTATATCGGGGGAAACTTTGACGAAATCCCGGATGGAAAAATCCCGGAAACAGAAGAGCTGCATTTTGAAGAATATGACATCAGCGAAAATGCAGATTTTCATATCGGCAGCGGAAACATTCTGGATTCTTATTATGTCATCGGAGGCCAGCCGGAATATTATACCGATGAGTCGTATCCGTTAAGGGAATATGTCTATGACATGGAATCGAAGAATATTTATGCCCGCGGCGGGAATCAGCTGTTTATGCTTACCGGAAATCTATACGGTGACGGGATAGACAGTGCAGAGCCGTTAAGCGGGGCAGAAAAGTTTCTTGCCACACAGGACGGGCAGCCGCGTTTTCAGGAAGATATCTGGGTCATGTCTGACATTGGTCCTGATATCAGGCTGACGGACCTTAGAATCATACAGAATCCTGAAGCGGAAGGATATGCCGAAGCTTCAAAGAAGGGGTTAACAGATCTGGAAATAAACAATAACGTCATTTATACGGTCAGAAGGCATGAGGTGAAAACGCAGCATTATATTGTAGCTTCTTACGCAAGGCAGCCTCTTTTGGGAGAGCAGAGCTTCCGCGGCGGCGATATGTTTATCCAGATAAAGCTGATTGCTGATTTTGCTTACCGTATGCGGTATCCGGTGATTTTTATTCTTGTGCTGTCATTGATTTTACTGGTATTTTCTTTTGGATTTTTAATGTCGGCAGCCGGACACCGGAAAGGCAGGGAGGGCATCAGCATGGGTTTTTGGGATAAGCTGCCGCTGGATTTGTCTTTTGCCCTGACTGTTTTTGCTGAATGGCTGGCTGCATGCGCAGTAGCTGTCTGCGGCCAGACCGTATTCGGATGGTCAGATGCCGGACTGACGGGACTTGTATCTTTTATCGTTGTTTCATCCTGTGCGGGAATGGCGGGGATACTGCTTTTCACTGCATACTGCATGAGCTTTTCGGTGCATGTAAAGCTTGGAAAATGGTGGCGGCATACGGTAACGTACTGGTGCTGCAGAAAATGCCTGCACCTTCTTAGAAAAATCCTGTATCTGTGTATCCGCATGACAGCAGGCCTTTTTCGAAGTGCGGCGCTTTTATTCCGGAGCATGACGCTTTTGTGGAAAGCATGGCTGGTGCTGGGTCTGCTGGCATTTGCAGAATTTTTCGTTTTAATGAATAGTTATACGGACGGGGACGTCGTCGCGCTCTGGCTGCTGGAAAAAATGATTCTGTATCCGTTTTTGATGGTTCAGCTGATGCAGCTTGTAAAACTGCAGAAAGGAGCACAGAAAATCGCAGACGGAGCCCTGGATTATCAGATAGATACCAGGCATATGTTCTGGGAAATTAAAAAGCACGGAGAATGCTTAAACGATATCGGAAAGGGCATCAACAGCGCCGTAAATGAGCGGATGAAAAGCGAGCACTTTAAAACAGAGCTGATTACCAATGTCTCCCATGATATCAAAACACCTCTGACATCCATTATTAACTATGTAGACCTTCTGCAGAAAGAAGAAATTGACAACCCTGTGGTACAGGAATATCTGGAAGTGCTTCACAGACAGTCTGCAAGATTAAAAAAACTGATAGAAGATTTAATGGAGGCATCCAAAGCGTCTACCGGAAGCCTGAGCGTGGTGATGGAAAAATGCGAGGCCGGAGTCATGCTGGTACAGACGGTAGGGGAATTCGAAGAAAAGCTGATGCACAATCAGATTGAACTGCAGATTAAAAAGCCCGAAGCAGATATCTTTATCCACGCAGACAACAGGCATTTATGGCGTGTATTCGACAATTTAATGAACAATATCTGCAAATATGCCCAGCCGATGACAAGAGCTTATGTAAACCTGGAACAGCAGGAAGGGCAGGCAGTCATTACGTTTCGCAATATTTCCAGATATCAGCTGAATATCAGCAGCGAGGAATTAATGGAACGCTTCGTGCGCGGCGACAGCTCCAGAAATACAGAGGGCAGCGGCCTTGGGATATCCATTGCAAAAAGCCTGACGGAGCTTATGAACGGAGAGTTTGCGCTGGTTGTAGACGGGGATTTGTTTAAGGTGATACTGACATTTCCGCTGTATGATGCGCAAAAGCCGGAATATCTTCCGCCTGCGGAAAGCTTCAGGGTGTATCGGGAAGATGCGGTGAAAAAAGAACCCAGACTGCTTACGGGGATTGCGAACGGTATCCACAGCGCGGGGATGCAGGCAGCCGGATTCGGACAGAATGTGGCGGATAGAAGCGGACGGGCGCTGAGGAGGGCTGGAAGATTTGCGTATCATGTGAAGGAGGCTGCGAGGCTGGCGAAAGAAGAGGAGAGGATGCAGGAGGATGAGATGAAGGGAGGATGTGAGGAGGTGAAGAAGGCGGAATAGATTGTGGATGAGGGAGTGGGGGGAGTGGCGGCGCGGACGCCGGAAGAGGGGATTTGCCCGGTCTTTCTGCGGCTGCTCCAGAATGTTAAGAAGCCCTAAGCATTCTGCGGTTACGCTGTGGTAACGGACGGGACGCGGCACCTATTCGCCCTGGCTGAATGCCAGCAGCTACCGGTGCCGCTTCGGCTTCGCCGCCTGGTTATAGAGCAGAATGCTAAGGGCTTCTAAACATTCTTCCAATGCCGCAGAAAGACCGGGCAAATCCCCTCTTCCGGCTGATTTCGTAAAGTGCTGCGTGTGACATTTTGGAGGCAGAGAGGGTGGTTTTTGTGATAGGCAGATGGGGGTGCGGTGATGAGGTGTTTATGGTGGCTGTAAAGTAACACCAGTTTACAAGTTTTTGATTAGGTACAAGATGTAGATTCAATTATCATGGCTGTGTGCAATATCTAGCCTGGATTTTATAAAAACAACAGTTTAAGCGGATATTTATCCATAAATTTAGTGATTATGCGGCTTTGTAAACAAGAGCTTGGAAAAAATGGGGAGACTCGAAAGAGTTCTGGGTTTTAAAAAATACGTGCAATTAGAAAATTTGTAATCGATGGATAAAGCATACAAATGCGCCTTACCTGGCTGAGAATGCAGAGATTTCTGGGGAGGTTTTAGGTTTTCAGAGTTACAGGGAAGCAGGGGATTTTTAATCGGTCTGCTGTCTTTTATGCTTTTTAACTGGAATCTGTGAGCATTAAAGTGAATTGTCAATATTCTATTCTTTTCGGACAGAAGTGAAAGCTTATCACAGCCAGTTTTGTAATATTGCCGATTTTCATCTAAATGAAGTTCTGCAAATGTGAAACTAAAAACAGGCCACCCATCATCTAATCCCAAACTTCCGTCTAAAATACATAAATTCTTCCTTCCAGTCTTTTCATGCAACACTATAATAACAGTTCAGTCCCCCCCATTCACGTTCAAATGCTGACCTCTATAGCATTTAAGCATTTACACACCGTATGTTTATCATGAAACTCTCCTAAGCGCCAGCGACACTTAAAAAGCACCAGCAACCCAGCTTACTGAGCGTATGTAAAACCTTTCAATAACCAGCCGGATGATGGGAAGATGTCCTGGCTTTCGGTGACATTGGAGGAATGTTTAGAAGCCCTTAGCATTCTGCTATAAAACCAGGCGGCGAAGCCGAAGCGGCACCGGTAGCTGCTGGCATTCAGCCAGGGCGAATAGGTGCCGCGTCACGTCCGGTGCCACAGCGTAACCGCAGAATGCTTAGGGTTTCTTAACATTCCGGAGCCGTCACCGAAAGCCAGGGCATCTTCCCGTCATCCGGCGTCCGCGCCGTCACATCCCCTCCCCCTTCATAATCCCCCGCACAAACCGAATATTATAAACTTGACATTTCCAATTCATAGTGCTTTAATAAGAAATGCAAAAGAACCAGTTACATTCACGCACCGGTTCTAAATATGGAGGTCAGATATGAAAAAGAAATTAGCAGCAGCATTACTCACAGCACTTACAGCCGCCAGTCTTTCCGCCTGCGGCAGCCAGGATGCGGATTCCGCAAAAGGAACCCAGGACAATGCGGACAGTCAGGCAAACGAAGAACAGGATGACAGCGAAGGCGGCGCATCTTATAAAGTCGGCATTGTGCAGTTTGTAGATGATGCGTCTTTAAACCAGATTGAGAAGTCACTGGAAAAGGGACTGGATGAAAAGGGGAAGGAACTTGGCGTGACGTTTGAGTATGACGGTTATGTATTTAACGGGCAGGCGGATGCGACCGTATTGAATCAGATAGGCGCAGACCTTGTGGCGGATGATGTGGATGCGATTATAGCGATTGCAACGCCTGCTGCACAGGTGATGCAGGCGGCTGTAGAAGATACACAGATACCGGTTATTTTTTCAGCAGTTACAGACCCTGTGACGGCCGGGCTGGTGGAGGATTTAAATGAACCGGGGGCAAATATTACAGGTACATCCGATGCGCTGGATACCAATGCGGTTTTTGACCTGATGTTTGCGGCGAATCCGGATATCAGGTCTGTGGGGCTTTTGTACAGCAAGAGCGAGGATGCCTCTGCGAAAGCGATTGAAGAGGCAAAGGCATACTGTAAAGAGAAAGGCGTGGAAGTGACAGAAAAAACCGGTACGACGAACGACGAGGTATCTCTTGGCGCAGACGCTCTGGCGGCAGCCGGTGTAGATGCGGTATTTACACCGACAGATAATACGGTGATGAAGGCGGAGCTTGCCATTTATGAAAAATTTATCGATTCGAAAATCCCGCATTATACTGGGGCGGATTCTTTTGCGCTAAACGGGGCATTTTTAGGATACGGAGTAAATTACGAGGAGCTTGGCGCTGCTACGGCTGATATGGCGGCAGAGGTCCTTGCAAAGGGCGCGGACCCTGCGAAGACGCCTGTACAGATGATGGATAACGGAATTGCTACGGTAAATATTGAAACGGCAGAAAAAATCGGACTGGATTACAGCGTTTTTTCTGATTTGTGCGAAACGGTAAAAGAGATAAAAACCGCTGAGGAATTTGAATAAATAAAAGGAGTCACGCATGAGTTCTATTTTTACGGTGTCTATTCTGCAGAGCGCGCTGGAGCTGGGATGTATTTATTCGCTTGTAGCGCTGGCATTATTTGTTTCTTATTCTTTGTTAAACATTGCGGACCTTACAACAGACGGATGCTTTACGCTTGGATGCTCGGTCGGGGCAATGGTAACGCTGGCGGGGCATCCGGTGCTGGCGTTATTTGCGGCGTTAGCTTCCGGTGCGCTGGCTGGTTCGGTGACGGCTTTCCTGCAGACAAAGATGGGGGTCGAATCAATTCTTGCAGGAATTATTGTCAATACGGGCCTTTATACGGTAAATATTGCAGTGATGGGATTTTCTTCCAATGTCAGCCTGTTTAAGTCAGATACTATTTTTACATATGCAAAGGATGCGGTCAGCACGGACTGGTATAAGCTTATCCTTGCGGCAGTTATTGTGGCTGCGGCCGGGATTTTGCTGTCTTTATTTCTGAATACCAGGCTGGGGCTGTCAATCCGGGCGACTGGAAATAATGCGGATATGGTACGGGCATCCAGCATTAATCCGGGGTTTACAGTTACGGTCGGCTTATGTGTGGCAAATGCGCTGACAGGCCTTTCCGGTGCAGTGTTAGCGCAGTATCAGAAATCCTGTGATATTAACCTTGGCACAGGCATGGTTACCATTGCGCTTGCGAGTCTGATTATCGGCGAGACGCTGACGGGTTCCGGTTCTATGAAAAAAAGGATTGCCGGCGTTGTGTTCGGAAGCTGCCTGTACCGCTTTCTTGTGGCGGTCGCGCTGCGCCTGAATGTTCCGGCAGAGTGTTTGAAGCTGGTATCTGCGGTGATTGTGGCGGCTGCGATTGCTTTCCCGCACCTGAAAAAGACAGCTGCGTTTACCAGGCAGAAGATGTCTGCGCGCAGCAGACGCATAGATTAAGGAAGGAGGCACAGCCATGCTTCGTTTAAACAAAATCAGCAAGACGTTCAACAAAGGCACAGTGAATGAAAAAAAAGCTCTTTCCTCGATTGACCTGCATCTTGAAAAAGGAGATTTTGTTACCATTGTAGGCGGGAACGGCGCTGGGAAATCGACGCTTTTTAATGCCATTACCGGGGCTTTTTATGTGGATGAAGGGCAGATTCTTTTAGATGGCGAGGATATTACTTACCGCAGAGACTATATCCGCAGCAGACAAATCGGGCACCTGTTTCAGGATCCTCTGCGCGGCACGGCGCCTGGCATGACGATTGAAGAAAATCTGGCGCTTGCTTACTTAAGGGCTTCTACCAAAAGGCATGCCTATTTAAGCAGTGTCAGCAAAAGCGAAAAAAAGATGTTCCGCGAGCGGCTCAGCGAGCTCGGCATGGGACTGGAAGACCGTATGAAGCAGCCGGCAGGCCTTTTATCAGGAGGCCAGCGCCAGGCGCTGACGCTTTTAATGGCAACGATGGTAACGCCGAAGCTGCTGCTTTTAGATGAACATACGGCGGCGCTTGACCCTGCAGCTGCGGCGAAGGTATTAAAGCTGACGGAGCAGATTATGAAAGAAAAACAGCTGACCTGCCTGATGGTTACCCACAATATGCACCAGGCGCTGGAACTTGGAAACCGCATGATTATGATGGAGCAGGGCTCTGTTATTTTCCATGCAGCAGCAGAAGAAAAAAAGGCGCTTCAGGTTGAGGATTTACTGGAAAAATTCCGTGCCATTGCCGGAAAACAGCTGGACAATGACCGGATTTTATTATCGGTGTAAAAGGAGCACAAATGACCGGATATTTCAAAAACATCGGACTGCGCCGGATTGCCGGCATGGTATCAGGAAACATCATTCTGGGTATCGGAATTGCTGTCTTTCGGGCGTCTCTTTTGGGAAATGACCCGTACAGCGCCATGCTTTTAGCAGGAGCAGAGCATCTGCCCGTTACATACAGCACGCTGCTGCTGATTGTGAATGCAGCCGTTTTTAGTGTGGAAATTTTATGGGGAAGGCATTTCATCGGAATCGGAACCTTTGTAAACTGGTTTCTGCTCGGTTATGTGGCAAGTTTTTTTATGGAAGTGTCTGCAGTATTTCAGATACCGGAGCGCGGTCTTTTCATTCGCCTTCTTACCGTTGCCGCAGGCGTGCTGGTCGTAAGCCTGGGGGTTTCTTTATATCAGTCGGCAGACCTTGGCATTGCGCCGTATGACAGTCTTTCGATGATTATCAGCGAACACTGCCCGCTGCCTTATTTCTGGTGCCGGCTCGGTACGGATGTGGTATGTACGGCGGTCTGCTTTGCGCTGGGAGGAATCGTAAATGTGGGAACGGCAGTGTGTGCGTTTGGACTCGGGCCGTTTATTCATTTCTTTGACCGGACGGTGTCTTTCAGGGTGCTTGGGATGGAGCAGCTTAACAGGAAATGACTTTCAATGCTTATTCAATTATCTTCCGTCATATTCCGTCTTTACAGCCTTGAAAAACCCTCCCTGTCTATGCTATAATAAACCCATAAAATAAAACGAAAGCCGGACAAAACGGGCTTTGATTTATAAATCAGGGGGTGTTGGAATGGCAGCGGTATACGCGATTGATTTAATTGCAATCAGAGATAAAAAAAGAAAAATGGACAGCAGCATCGTCAAAGGCTGGAATGTCCACTATCAGACGCTGGAAGAGGTCGAAGAGCAGGAACGGCTGAAAAAGCAGAAGGAAAGAGAAGAACAGGCAAAGGCGGCCAGCGAAACCGAAGAGTCAGAAGATTCCGATGAAGTTCATCTGGAGGATAAAAAGGAAGCATTCAACCGCAAGACCGGTTCTTATTCCGGGAACTATGGAAAAAAACCGGTAAAGGATGCAGAAAAAAAGCATCAAATCGATGCAATTTTAAGTGATAAACCAGACGCCTATAAGTCAGCATTAAGTGCGATAAAATCAGAGTTTGACAAAGCGGCAGATGAAATCATTGCAGAAAGCAGGTAAACAGAAATGAAAAAGTTAACAGATCAGATGGATGAAGAAGCAGTCAGCGCATTTACCGCATGCGGATATGACGGAAAATATGCGCATGTGACTGCTTCAAACCGGCCGGATTTATGCGAATTTCAGTGTAACGGCGCGCTGGCTGCCGCAAAGCAGTATAAAAAGCCGCCTATGGCAATCGCACAGGAAATTGCTCTCAGACTGGAAAACAGCTCCATTTTCTCAGCTGTCGAAGCTGTAAAGCCGGGATTTTTAAATATCAGGGTAAAGGAAAGCTTTCTGGCAGATTATCTGTGCCAGATGATGGAAGCAGATGATTATGGAAATGAAAAGACCAGCCAGAAACAGACGATTATGATAGACTATGGCGGGCCGAATATTGCAAAGCCGCTGCATGTAGGGCATCTGCGTTCTGCCATTATCGGAGAAAGCATCAAGCGCATGGGCCGTTACAGCGGGCATGAAGTAATCGGGGATGTGCACATGGGCGACTGGGGCCTTCAGATGGGCCTGATTATTACCGAGCTGAAAGAACGAAAGCCAGAGCTTCCTTATTTTGATGAAGCTTATTCCGGCGAATATCCGAAGGAAGCGCCGTTTACCATTGCAGAGCTGGAAGAAATCTATCCGACGGCAAGCGCAAAGTCAAAGGAAGACGAAGATTTTAAGGAACGCGCCATGCAGGCTACGTATGAGCTGCAGCATGGGAGGCGGGGATATGCTGCGGTATTAAACCATATTTTGAATGTCTCCGTGGCAGATTTAAAGAAAAATTATGAAAACTTAAACGTCTCGTTTGATTTATGGAAAGGGGAATCCGACGCACAGCCGTATATTCCGGCGATGGTTCAAAAAATGAAAGACGACGGCTTTGCCTATGTTTCCGACGGAGCGCTTGTGACAGATGTGAAAGAAGAATCCGATACAAAAGAAATCCCGCCGTGCATGATATTAAAATCTGACGGAGCGAGTTTATATACGACAACAGACCTCGCTACGATTGTAGAGCGCATGGAAAAATGGAATCCTGATAAAATCATATACGTAGCAGACAAACGCCAGGAGCTGCATTTTATACAGGTATTCCGCTGTGCAAAAAAAACAGGGCTTGTAACGGATACTACACAGCTGACGTTTCTTGGGTTTGGCACAATGAACGGCAAAGACGGCAGGCCTTTTAAGACACGGGAAGGCGGCGTGATGCGCCTGTCTTCACTGATTGAGGATATCAATGAAGAAATGTACCGCAAGATTTCTGAAAATCATACCATGAGTGAACAGGAGGCGCGGGAAACTGCAAAAATCGTAGCGCTTTCGGCTGTAAAATACGGTGATTTGTCCAATCAGGCATCCAAGGACTATATTTTTGATATCGAGCGGTTTACCTCGTTTGAGGGAAATACAGGGCCGTACCTTCTGTATACAATCGTGCGCATGAAGTCCATTTTAAAAAAATACGTCCAGACTGGAAAAGATGCGAAAGGATGTAAGATTCTGCCGGCAGCATCGGAAAGCGAAAAAGCGCTGATGCTTGAAGCCGGACGGTTTATCGGAATCATACAGGCGGCGTTTGAGGAATTATCCCCGCATAAGGTCTGTGCTTATCTTTATGACCTGGCTAATGCGTTTAATCACTTTTATCATGAAACAAAAATACTGGCCGAAGAGGATGAAAAACGCCAGGCAGGCTATATTCAGCTGCTGAATTTATGCAGGGGTATTATGGAAACATGTATTGATGTGCTTGGATTTTCAGCACCGGAGCGGATGTAAAAAGACAGAGCCGGAAACTGCTATGGTTTCCGGCTTTGTTTTCTCTAGTATCCAAGCTCCTCGCCTACAAGAATCACTTTAATTCTTCCAATGGTTCCGCTGCGCCTTGTAATTACGGTCTGGCTGCAGATGCAGTCGTCTCCCAGACATTCTGCACAGACTCCGGTTGCTGCGCATGGCGTATTTTTATTCAGGCGTACGCAGTTTGGCGGCGAAGCAATGTTATGGATACGGCGCAGAGCATCGTCTGTATCCGTTACAATTTTATTCATTCCGACGACTACAATCACCTGGTCCGGTCCGTAAATCAGCGCAGCTGCCCGGTTTCCGTTACCGTCTGTGTTGACCAGATGTCCGTCCAGTGTAACTGCATTGCTGCTCATAAAATAAGTATCGGCATAAAAGGAGTCTCTGTAAGCTTTTTTGATTTCCTCCGGCGTTTTTGCCTGGCTGCGGTCAATCAGGCGGATATCGGGCCGTTTTCTTAGAGCATCCAGAATGCCTGTTTCAGACAGTGTCATCGAGCCTCCGAAAGAAACGGTGGAATCCGGGGCGGTCAGAGACAGGGCGGTTTTTACAGCCTCTTCTTTTCCCGGGCAGTAATAGCCTTTCATTCTTCGTCTTTCCAGGTTTTTGATAACGGTCTTTGCCTGGGTTTCATAAAATATCTGTTTTGGATTCATTGAATACCTCCTGTGAGATTTGATTTGAAAACATAAATCCGGCAGATTTATTGTCCTGTTTTTGGAATGGGTTGTCAAGAACTATTTTATCCCCAAAATCCATTGAAAGCTGCTTTGCGATAGGATTTTACACTCCTGAATCACTTTCCTGCGTTTCGTACGGCAGATATGCAGGACTATTTGAGCGGATACATATTATTTTCTTTTTTTGGCATAGATAATGAAAACAAATAGCAGCGATAACATATTTGATAAGGTGATTCGGATAATCATATATTCATCCGCTCCTGTTTCTGTTACTGTATGTAAGGAATTGCTTATGAAATTGTTAAATAAATGTTCTGACGCGCCTGTCCAGAGCGTCCCGGACAATGCCGCACACATCCCCCATTCACAGGCTAAAATACTAGACAGCAGGATATATCCCATGCCCATAAAAGCTGCCGCAGTAAGATTCATGGAACCGTCAGACAGAGGACTGATTACGTTAGTAATATGCCATATCCCGAAAAGCAGAGCCTGTATGATATTAGCTGTCTTTTGAGAATAGCATTGTATGCCGGTTTTAAAAAACAGTCCTCGAAACAGCCCTTCTTCTGCACAGACATTTACGATATTGCCAATGATGCATACGATTACTGCTGACAGAGAACTGCCATTTGTATGCGTCTGTGCAAGTGAAAAATTTGTAATATAAAATCGCAGGGACGGATGCTTTCCCATTGCAAAAAGCACCATAAATTCTGCAGCGTATGAAAGAAAAAAGGTGCTTATGCCAAGAGCAAGACCGTATTTCAAACCGCTGAATAATCCTTTTTTTGAAAATCCCAAATCACTCCAGTGCAGCCTGAGCAAATCCAGTACAGTCCATATCAGCAAAATGCAGCAGATTTTATGTAAAATATTTTCCCCAATCCATGTCTGGTCGGTTTTTACAAACATAATTTCTATCACTCTGATTATCATCAGCAGAATAAACATCATACAGATAATACTTATCGTCCTTCTTTTCTCGCTTTTTTCCATGTCTTTTTCTCCTTGAATCATTCCGTCAGCTGTCTTAGTCCTGATTTTTATTTCGGTTCTGAATCAGCAGATTGATTTCTTTTGCTTCCTGTTTCATTTGTAACAAATTCAAAAAGAGTGAAATGATATATATGATAATCCCCATACAGACAAGCACCAGAAACGACAGGCTTGTAAACCAATGGAACAGCTGCCCAAACACAAGGATTTCGCATACGATAAATGTGATTTCCAAAACCATTTCGGTAACAATATTTTTTAATTCCATTTTTTTAATACCTGTAATTCCCAAATGAGTAATGATGTTTACACCAAAAGCCTGAAACACTGTTTTTAAATAAATACAGCTCGCATGAAAAGACAGCGCGGCAGCTGAAAGAAGCAGTAAGGAAATCCCTGTTGTGGCCAGAATATTTACAATATTTTTTTTCATTCTTCGTCATCTCCTTCCAGCGCTTTTTTTACATCATTTAAATAACTGCGATTGATATTGACTTTTTCACCATTCTTTAAAGCCGCTTCCATTCGGCTGTTAAAAAGAGGTCTGATGCTGTCTAACACGTTTATGTTTAAGATACATGATTTGCTGATTTGTACAAATCCATATGTCTGCAGTCTGCTTTTCAGCTGGTATAACCGGAAATCGGTACGGTACACCGCATTTTCCAGATATACAAAAGTCTTTTTGTCAACGCTTTCTATGTAATAAATATCCAAAATATTTATCATTCTTTCTGCATTATCACCAGTACATTTTATCTGCATGTCAAAGGACTGTAAAAAATCTATAATACGATGAACCTGTTTGTCCTTTTGGGAATATTTGATGATGACTTCTATTTCGTTACAGGATAAATTCTGTTCTTCCTTTATTTTCATTTTCTCACCCCATTAGAAGTTATAGCATAGTCTTTCGCTAAAAGAAATATCCTTATAACTAAGATACAGTTTCTTTTTACCAAAATACAAATATTCCCGGATTATGCCTGACTAAGATACAAATATTGCCGGATTACGCCTTGCCGCAGGTCTGAATTATGAAAAATTCGTAAAACTGGCTGTTTTTGAAACACTTTCCGTATGAATATATACATCCATACAGGTCATCCCGTCTTTCTCGTATACATGCTCAAAACAGGACAATATATTTTCTTTTGGCTTTTCGCTGAATCCGTTTGCCTGCAGATGTGCCAGAATTTTCTTATAGCCATTCTGAATCCGTTCCAATGACGCAGAAAAAGGATGAAATATTGTAATCACCGCATAATCGGCTTCTTTTTGAAAGGCGGTTTCCACGCCGGGACATTCCGTTTGAAAACCTTCCGGCAGAATATACGCAGCCACATATCCATAAAGGCCGAATCTGCTTTGCATTTCAGGCGGGACAAACGGGAAATCCCAGCCAATCCTCATTGCATCCGGCTGAAAATCCAGCAGCCCCGAGCGCCTGGCCCAGTCTTCCATATAAGCATTGACATCATTTTCAGGGTTTGGCGTAATCATGACGTATCTTGCCATTTGAAAGGATTTTACTTTTTTGATTGTAATTTCTGAATAAACTTTCTCACAGGCACATAAATCTTCTTTTACAAGGGTGTCCAGTCTGCAGGAGAATACATCGCTCAGAGCAATCAGTTTGGGCAGTTCCGGGATGATTTCATCGGCTTCCCAGCGGGAGATGGTCTGGCGTGAAACAGACATAATTGAGGACAGCTGTTCCTGGGTGAGTTTTTTTTGCTTTCTTAGGTATTGGATGTTTTTTCCGAGGTTCATAAAGGGCTCCTTTCGAGTGTGTGTTTAATTGGAGGGGGGACGCCGGACGGGAAAATTTTTTCCTTCTTATGTTCCGCTTCCAAAAAGCAGGAAGTTCTAAGTTTTCTGCGGG
>CANDJC010000028.1 GCA_947384955.1 uncultured Eubacterium sp.
AATTGAATTTATGAGATTTTTGAAATATGCATCGAAAAAGGAACAGACAGAGCATCCTATAAGTAATAACATTGCGTTTCAAAGGTCAGTAAATCCATTAGCAGATGAATTTATTTCTATTGCAGAGGATTTTGACGAAACACCAGAATGTTTTAAGGAGTATATATAAATGTATCTATTGGACACAAACGCTTTGCTATTCTTTTTATATGATAGTCAAAAATTTTCAAAAAAAGCATCAGACATAATTTACCATAATGATGAAAAAATCTGTGTAAGCATTGTTTCCCTGTGGGAAATTGCAATTAAGTCAGGTATTGGAAAACTGGAAATTAAAAGTTCAATTACTAAGATTGCAGAAACATGTGAAAAAGAGCAATTCTACATTCTTTCTATAAAACCGTTTCACCTTGACGAAATCGGACGGCTTCCCATGATTCATGGAGACCCATTTGACCGATTGATTATTTCACAGGCTATTGCAGAAAATCTGATAATTATTACAAAAGACGGAACTATACCGTTGTATAATGTTAAGGTTCTGTGGTAAACTGAAACGGTGCAATGAAAAACAAAGGCAAACCTGACAAAATCCGCCGGAAAAAAGAAAGCAAGACTATCTGCTCTCTTTTTTCCGGCGGAATCTTTTTCCGTTCATCCAGACAAGCTGTAAACCGCACAAAATCTGATAAACCAAAACCTATTGCTATACCGTTTTATTTAAAAATACAGACATACGGCTCTGTCCCCCTGCCGTCATATACTGAAACGCTTTATAAGCATCCCCGGACGACTCCGGCTGCTGAAACATTTTCACGCCGTTCCCGTTTTTTACCTTCATCGTCAGTATTCTAGCCGGTTCCTGCGGCTGTTCTGCGGCTGGCTGCTGCACAGCTGCTGCGTTCTGTCCGCTCTGTTCTGTGAAGGAATCCTGGCTTTTCTCTTCATTTTTTGTATCCATTTCGCTGCCTGTCAGCTTTTCATAAATCACTTTTGTAAAAAGCTGCAAAAATTCCAGATAATCATCGTAATCAAAATACCGGTCCAGAATCTCCTGCAGTTTATTTACACTGTCAGACAAACCGCTCTGCTGCCCCGTTCCATAAGAAGCATAAGAAGGTGCCGTACCGGCTGTCTGGCTGGCAGAGCTGTCCGGAATCGTCACGCCTTCTTCCAGATATCCAAAAATCTTTGCTACATAATTCTGTGTTTCTTTAAACGGCGGAATGCCGCCATATTTATCTACATTTCCGCTCCCGGCATTATAAGCTGCCAGCGCATACGCTGTATTTCCGTTATATTTTTCCAAAAGACGGCTGATATACTGCGCTCCGCCCATAATATTCTGCTCCGGGTTATAAGCATCCGTTACGCCTAAGGAAGCCGCCGTTGCAGGCATCAGCTGCATAATGCCCATGGCACCGCAGTGAGAAGTCGCATCTGCGCGAAAATTTGACTCTGCCTTTGCCATCGCTTTCAGCAGGTCCTTAGATACCTGATACGTGTTCGAAGCCTTTTGAAAAACCTGCTCTAAGTAATCCCCGTAAGGAAGGGATGCCTGATCCATATAATTCGAAAAGTATGTACCAGGGGTACTGATACTGTTATCTGCCGCAGTCTGCGCAAGTACGCCGTTGATATCTGTAACTGAATTGATATTCATAATGCCCCCTTATCTGCCTTCCTGATTCTTTTCCAAAGCCTGCACCGGACCTGTCCTGACAGTAACTGTCTGCGGAACGGATGTTCCTGAAAGCAGTGCCGCAAATGTCTCCATCCGAATGCCTTCTATCAGTATCTGCGCCTTTTTATGTATCTTTGCAAAAGCATCCGCGCCGATTTCTTTCAGCCTTCGCGCATTGATTCTGACGGTTTTCAGCTTTTTACACTGATAAAACGCTTTTTTATCAATCCCGGTGATATTTGCGCCAATCACAATCTCTTTTAATTTTCCATCCCGTGCAAATGCATTTTCTGCAATTTTTATTACCTTATATTCCTCACCGTTTATCCTGACGGTGTCCGGTACGGTAACGGATGCGCTTTCCTTCAAAATCCCGGTGCATGCAGCTGTTTTTTCTTCTTTATTTAATATCTGATATACCATGCCGCCAGCTTTATGCTCAATGCTGGCGATATCTTCTATAGACGCATCTTCGCTTACGGTATCTTTTTCATCTGTATCCGGTGTATCCGTATCATTTCCAGCCGAACCATCCATAACGGTATCGTTTCCGGCCGAAGTATCCATAATGGTATCATTTCCGGCTGAAATATCCGTATCATTTCCAGCCGCATCATCCAAAACAGCATCTCCTGAAGCCGAACCTCCTCCGATAACTGTCAGTCCCAGCGGCTGTTTTACATACCAGCAGCGGGTGGCAGATTCTATTGTAATAGATGCCTGTGAAACCGGATATCTGCCGTATGGCTTATCATTTGCCGGGTCAGAGCAGTAAAAAATGCCGTCTGTATAATCTGTAATCAAAATGGCATGCGGTTTGCGGGAATTGTAAATCACAACTCCTTCCGGGTGGCTGTTAAGCAGCGTAATGAGCGCCCCTGCGGAAGCAAGCTGTTTATGTGTTACTGAAATGCCGGATGTCTTAAAATTCCACTTTAATCCGGTGCCCTGCGACCATGCATCCTTACGTACAGACTGTTCTGTAATCTGCTTCCAGTCTGCATTTCCCATAAGCATTGCCGCCCTTCGCACCATCATCGCGCTTGCCGTTAACGTGCATACACGAGCCTGAGACTGCTTTAGAAATACTTCTTTATTATTTAACTGCTCAAAGGTAACTCCCTGCCTGCTGTCCGGAACTTTTTCCTGCCACACTGCAGCTGTTTCTGATACCGCTGCGCCGAATAGACAAAGCTGTCCTGACAGGCTCAGGCAGACTGCAAAGCATGCCATGCATGTTATGATATTTTTTACTGCCGGGCTGTGCTTTTTATTATGTAAACCGGCGGTCTGCAAATCCGTATTTTGAAAGATTTCCGCGGACAGCCCTTTTCGCGCGGCTTCTCTTTCTATCTGTTTCGTTTCCATATTGTCTCCCTGCAAATATTTTTCATAATTTCCAGCTTTACAGAACATAGTATTAGTTTACCGTACTTTGGACAATATGGCAAGCAGATAATTTTAGAAAATTTCTTCACCCTGCATCCGGCTCATCCCGGGTCTGTCCTTCTGTCTTTCCGACATCGTCCCCCATCGCTTCCACTTCCTCCTGCACCTCCCGTATTTTGGCATCGAGCTGCAGCGCCCGCAGAATCAGATTCTGTTCTTCCAGAGAAAACATAGAAATCGCGCGTCCTAACTCGGTAATGTTATTCCTGTTAACCATCAGGCCTCTGCCTTTGCCGAACGGAATGCGGATGACGTTTTTCATATTGCTGACATCGCCTAAGCACAGCCAGCTGCCGCTTGTTTTAAATCTCACGCCCCGGTAACAAATCTCACCGTTTTTATCTGCATAAGAAGCATATGGCGCCGCCGTCTCCTTATGTATCAGCCCGAACGGGTCTTCAATTTTTCGTTCTTCTATGCAGGCGCCGCCTTTGTGCTGCATCTGTTCAAACACTTCCATCAGCCTGTTTTGCTTTGTGCTGGCATCCGCTGTCTGTTTTGCCGTTTCCTGTTTATCTGAAAATCCGGCAGGTCTGCTGTTTTCCGCCTTTTTTTCGCTGTCTTTATTACACTGATTCCTATATCCAGGGACCGGACTGCCTGCATGGCTGTACGAATCATAATCCTGTGTGAAGCCCGCTGTATTTAACGTCATAGTATGCCTCCTTCTGACTCCTTTTTTACTCCGTCTGCCCGTCCGTTTTGAAAGCTTTCCACTGTTTGATACGCAATCTGTTCCATAACATTCCTGCTGTTTTTCTGCAGACATCCGGCATCAAATAAGCATGCTTTCATTCTGCCGTTTTCCTCTTTCATTTCTACATAAACACGGCACGTATCTGTCTGTCCGTCCGCTTTTTCCAGTCTGGCTTTGAGTGTATATCCTTCCAGTATATTGATTTTAGTCTGGTCGCATGCGCTGTAAGGAATCCGGCGGACAGGTACCTGCTGTGCGGCATGCAGCGGTTCACAGCGGTTCACCTGAACTTTGAAATCCATGCTTTTATGCAGCCTGTCTTCAAAGCTGTCTCCCTGCACAAAATTTCCGCTCTTTCTGCCCGTCCGGTCTTTCACTTCCTGCATCCTGCCTGCTGGCGCGCCGTTTCTTCCTGATTTGTCAATCTGCATCCTGCCACCTTCCTCCTTTTCCTATTTCCTATTGGAAGCCGAGCCTTTCTTTCAGCTTCTGCCTGCCGCGCCTGAGCCTTGTTTTTACGGTTTCTTCTTTCAGCTCCATAATAGCTGCAATTTCCCGGATGGAATAGTCTTCATAATAAAACAGATACAGCGGATTGCGATAGTCTGAGGGCAGCTCCATAACCTGCCAGAGCATGTCGTCTTCATATGCAAACGGAAGGCTGAAGTGCTTCATCTCATACTCCGGCACCTCATCGAATCCCACCGTCCGCGAAAACCACACACTCTTTTGAACATCATAACAGATACGCAGGACTACGCGCACAAACCAGTTTTTTTCATGATTTTCATCTGCAAATACCGGCTTTGTTTTCAGATAACGGCAGAATGCTTCCTGTACAGCGTCTTCTGCATCTGCTTTGTTTTTCATATTTGAAAATGCAACCCGGTATAATAATTCCTTGTACTTTTCAAACGGCTGCTCCGCTTTCCTGTCCTCGTTTATCAGCATATTTAAAACCATGCCCTCTCCCGCCTGTCCTGCTTTATCCATAAATGCAGCTTTTCATACTGTATGAATACCCTTTCATAGTTATTACGAATGAGGAAGCATAAAAGTTTCAAAAACTTTCTTATTTCTAAACAACAGCTTTCTGATAAGAAATCTTTCTTCCGCGGTAATGAACTGCCAGCGTCATATTCTGCTTTACCGCAAGCAGCACATCAAAGGTACCAGCCCTTCCCATATCCACAATTTCAATATCTGCCTTCTGGTTCGAAAGCTCCGGCTGAAATGCGTAATTATTCGGCAGCCCATGATAATAAAGATACTGGTATCCGTTATATGCAATCACATACCACGTCCTGTCCTTACATCTTCCAAGTGCTTTTAAGACTTTATCCGGGAGTTCCTTTTTGCTCAGCCGTTTTATGGATGCCTCCGGCTTTACCTCCTTCGCATCTGTATCGGCATCCGTTTCTTCCATGTCTTTTAAAATCTCTTCTGTCTCCGCCTCTGTCAGATATTCCACGCCTTTGACAGACAAATCTGCTTTCCGTCTCAGCTTAATATCTATGCTTCCTTTTTTATCATAGCCGAAGTTTAAAAACGAATTATCAGACCTGATATCCATAAAAATACGGATGCGCCTGCCCTTATAAAAATATGCCCCGTTTTTTTCTGTAATGCCAAGCTGCCGATATGTTTTTTCTGCCGCTGCTGCTTCTTCTGCCTTATTCTGGCTGCCTCCTGCTGAACCATCCTTTATCTTTTCCCCGTCAGCTGCGGTTTCTGTTACTTTTATTCTGCAGACAAATGTCTTCCCGTTTAATTCTGCCCTGACTTTTGTGCTTCCGGCTTTTTTTGCAGTTACTTTTCCATTCTGACTGACGGATGCTATATTCTGATTGTCACAGGACCATACTGCCTGCTTTTTTGTTCCTGTCAGCTTTAAAGTCACGCGTTTCCCTTTTTTAAGCGATACAGAAGTCCTGCTGATATTTACGCCCAGCGCATTTTCCTGGATTTTTCCGGCGGCTTCTATCAACAGCTGCGCTTCCTCCTGTGTCAGATTTTGTTTCAGCCCGGGATATGCCGTCAGTTCCGTAACATCCTCCGTCAGCCTGTCCATATCGTCAAACGGGCCGATATCGGTATAGTCCTCCTTTTTTACAAGCGTAATTAAGACACATCCGTCTGTCACGCCTCCTGACGGCATATCCTGTTTATCTGCACCCGGATACAAAATATAAAACCTCCCTTCCTCCTGTATCATTTTGCAATCGGATAAATGCAACATGCCGTCACCTGTTTCTGCCGCAGCCGGACGCATATACGCGCCTGTGACAGCTGCGCTGCATGCAAGCATCAGTGCCGCCGCTGCGGATATTACTGCTGTCAGTCCTGTTTTCTTTTTATCATTCATAATCGCACCAAGCCTTTCTTTTAACAGTTCACTGCTTTCATTCAATGTCACAGCCGCCAGACTGCTGCGAAAGCCCCCTCCTTCTTCCATCGCACGCAGCAGCGTATCCCCGTATGCGCGCCGGCCATCCGCATCCAGATTTTTTAAAACCGCCTCGTCGCAGGACAGCTCACAGTTTCTGCTGATTTCCCGCTCCATCCAGTATACAAGCGGATTAAACCAGTGCAGGCATACGGTCAGCTGCACCAGCCATTTGTAAAACATATCCCGCCGTTTATAATGTGTCAGCTCGTGCAGGAGTATGTTCTGAAAATCTGTGTCGGATAACTGTGCATTTGTTAAAATAATACTGGGATGAAAAAAACCGGTTAAGAGCGGCGACGCGGTCAGACTGTTTGTATAAAGTCCCATCATACAGCGGATACGGCTGCGCTCCACTGCCTTTCCCAGTGCTTCCAGACGTCCGATATCCTCCACCGGCCTGCATCCGGCTTTAATAAATCTGACAAAGCTCTGGTAAATCGTAATTTTACGGATGAAAAGAAGCGCCGCTGCTGACAGCCAGACAGCCCATAAATGCTGCAGCAAATCCTGCAGCTGTGCCTTTTGATACCATGCGGCGCCTTCAGACGTGGTTTTATTCTGACTGCTTTCATCCTGGCTATCCTTCCCCGCAAAGACCAAAGCCGCGCTTTCTTCCCCTGCTGATATCTGCTGACCGCTTTCCCGGATACTGCTGCTCTGCCGTGCCTCATAATGCTGAAACACTCTCCCTATAATCCCGTTTCCAGGATTCCACGGTATCATAAGCCGTGCAATGACTGCCAGCCAGATATAATACTGCCAGCGTCTGCTGAACCGTTTCCGGTATTCCGGCCGAAACAGCATCAAAAGCAGAATCATCACTGATGCAGAGAGGGAAACGGACAGATATGTTTTAAAAATTTCATTCATCTCCGTCATTTCCTCCCTGCCAGAATCTCCTTAGTTCCTCATAATCAGACTCAGACAAAAGTTCCTTTTGAATCAGCGCCGTTACAAGGCCTTTTGCATTTCCTTCGTAAATTTTCTCCAGAAAGCTCTCGGTCTGTACGCCCTGATATTCTCCGGCTGATACAAGCGCCGTATATCTGTTGCGGTGTCCGATTTTATTCGCTTTTAGCAGCTTTTTGTCGATAAGCCGCGAAAGCAGGGTAATAATCGTATTCTTTGTCCAGGAAATTCCTTTTTCTGACAGCGATGCTGCAATTTCGGCATAAAGGGCTGTACCGCCATTTTCCCAGATGATTTTCATAAGTGTCAGTTCGTAATCGGATGCCTGCTGCATGGTAATTCCTCCTTTTCTATGTGTACAAGCTGTTATCTATTTTCTAAGATAACACAGTGTTATCTTTATGTCAATATATTTTGATTTGTATCAGCCAAAAATACCCAGATAATTATTAGACTTTATACTCTGAAAATTGAGCACCAATTGAAAACAGACTGTCAGAAATTGCATTAACTCTGGAAACCGAAATCAAACCACGGTTAAATTCAATTAAGGGAATGTCCATGCCGCAGCATAAAACATTCCCTTTTTTTAACTGATTTTTCTGCCGTCTGTCAGCCTCTGGCACCTGTATCAGAAAAGCATGCCATCTTTTCACAAAATCAGATACCTTTTGAGCAGTACCGCATAATCTTCCTTCCAGTTTTCAATCTCCAGCCGCAGCGCTTTCGTTAAATCCAGCGTAAATACCGCCACAATGGATTTGGCATCCACATAGCTCATTCCAAAGCGAATCAGAGCACGCCCTTCCACGCCAGAGACATCCCGAACAAATCCTGTCACTTTTTCCATGGAATCCAGCAGTACAAATACGGTCTTCATATTAAAACACTTCCTTATTATTTCCTGAATCATGTTCAGAGCCTGGTAAATATCTCTGTCTCACGGCGCAGCCCGCAGGCAATTTCCTTATTTTTATCCATCTGCATCTGAATGTTATGCATATCCGCTTCCAGAACCTGCATATTGCCGGATGTGCCACTGAGTCCGGCTGCGCTTTCCTCAATGGCTCTGCTGATAGTATGAATCGCCTCTGCGATTTCGGATACAGCTGTTTTCAGAGTATCCGTTTTACCGGCAATTTCATGCATCACACATTCCACATATCCGGCATTCTGCTTATATTCTTCTCCGGCATTGACAAAGCCTTCAAACTCCGGCAGAATCGTTTCCTTCATGTAACTCACCAGGCTTTGTGCATGCTCAGACAGATTCCGGACTGCCTGTGTCACTACCGCGTTAATCGACTGAATATTGTTTGCAGACTCCCTGGCCGCCTCCGCCAGCTTGCTGATTTCCTGTGCGACAACCGCAAATCCCCGGCCCGTTTCCCCCGCTCTTGCCGCCTCAATCGAAGCGTTCAGCGCTAAAAGATTGGTCTGGTTTGCTACATTTAAGATATCGCTTGTAAGGTTATTGACCTGGTTCACGCTCCTGCTGTCTTCAATTGCCTGGCTGAGCACAGAAAGAATCTCGTTTAATTTTGCACCTGTTTCCTCCATATTTGTGCGTGCCCCGGCTGCTATGGTGTCCGCATGGTTTTTCATTTTTTTCGAATATCCGCTCATATCATTCGTGCGCTCTGCAATGCCTGCAGCCTCTTCACTGACGGATTCCGCGTTCCGGTGAATGCTCTGCGCGTGGGCTGATACGGATTCCATTGTTTCCGACAGCTCTTCGACAAATGCAGACATTTCCGATACGCTGGCGTTCGAAGTTTTTACATTATCAAGCACCTTAGAAACAACACCGTCCATTCTTTGTGAATTATCCGCAATCATGCTGAGAATATTCTGCAGTTTTTCCAAAAATACATTGATTCCCTGTCCAAGCGCGGCAATTTCATCATTGGACACGATACGGATGCGTTTTGTCAAATCGCCTTCTTTACGGTCTATTCCCTGGATAATGCCCGACAGTTCACGCTCTGTCCCTGTAATCGGATTTATCATATGCCGGTTTGCGCTCCATACCGCATAGATAACAGCCAGAATGCTGAGCAAAACCGTAGCAGTATTGACAAACAGGCCGGACCGGTACACGCTGTCCAGATGCTTTCTGGCTTCCTGTGCTTCTTCCTTAGCATGAGATTCGATACTGCCAGCCGCAGCCAGCATTTTATTTACGCAGGGAGCGATTTCCTCATTTGCAGCAGTATTTGCCTCTGCCTGCTTTCTGTCTGCGCTGAATGCACAGATACGCCGGACTCCGGTTAACAGAGCCTGGTACCCCTCTTTTATTTCCTGATAAGCTGCATCATCATCTGCGCTTAAATACTGCTCATAGGCTGTCAGTTTCTCTTCCAGTTCGTTTTCTTTTTGTTTCAGCCTGTCTGATGCCTGTATCATGCTGGCAGAATCAGATGCCGTCGCGTGAGACAGCCCCAGAATCTGTATTTCCTGTATCATCTGCTTTACGAGGCTTAATTCCGTAAGGCTTGTCATATCATGGTCTGCAATCCGGGCCGCATTTTCGTTAACCCTGCGTATATTGGACATCGTGGCTAAATTGGACAATACAGCAGCCATCCCCAGTATTACAACCGGCAGCATAATACGCACTTTTATGCTCCTGCGTCTTTTTTGTCTCATCTGTACACTCCTCTAGATTTCCGTAATCCCATTTACCAGCTGGTCCATCAAATCCTGCAGCGGTATATGATTCGGATTGCCTTTGGCCATGGTTTCTCCAAATACCGACATCGGTGTCCAGTATTTCTGCCCGATTTTTTGCAATACCCCGTATTCGGACTGCTCTAACACCGCTGCAATGGCCGGAACCTTCAAAACGTCCTCAGAGGCGGCCGCATTCTTATCAGACGGGCCGTTCTGCCTGGACTGAAAATAAAAATTCTGGCTTTCTTCATTCGAAAGATAATCCGCCAGCATTTCCGCCAGCTCCCTGTGCTGTGAATAGGAATTCACGCCCAGCAGACGGTATCCTTTAAAAGACGACATCTGTATCCTTTTACCCGCACAGGAATACTCCGGCAGACGGCATGCCCCGTAATCCCCGCCGAATGCTTTTTTTATGTCCGCAGCATCCCAGACGCCGCTGACAACTGCAATGGCGGTGCCGTCCAGTGCTTTTTTCGCAAAGTCAGAATCCGCCGTCTCCTCAAATCCGGGATGCTTTGCAATATCTAACAGCGACTGTGCAATATCGGTTCCCTTTATCTCTCCTTTTGCCGTATTCCAGTTACAGGAATTTGTCAGTCCGTCTTCGTTCAGCTCTAACTGAAGCCCCGTATTTCCAAAAAAAGAGTACAGATACCAGCCGCTTGTCCAGCTCATGATAAATTTCTTATGACTGAGGGCGCATAGTTCCAGTATGCGGTCCAGACTGCGCACATCCTCTTTTGTAAAGTACCTCTTATCATAATATAGAAAATATCCGTTATCTGCCGTGTACGGATAGGCGTACATTCTGCCGCTGACAGAAGCCGCCTGTACAGCTCCTTTTAGGCTGCGCTTTTTAACCTCATCCGCATATGCGATTTCTTCTATCACGCCGGATGCCGCCATTGTCAGCAGCTGGTCATCCGGGATACAGAACAAATCTGCGCCATTTGCGGCATCTCCAAGAAATGTATCCTTGCATATGGATGCACCGACCGGCTCAAACTCCACTTCGGCTTCCATGTCCGGATGTTCTGCAAAAAACTGCTTTATGCGTTTTTGAAACATGTCTGTTTCATACTCGTCGCACCACATGGTCAGCCTGGCTGTACCGGTCTGCTTTGAATCAGCTGCTGTGCCGTCTTTCTTTGAGCCTCCTGCAGCGCCGTCTGCCTGTTTATTCTGCATCTGCGCATTCCTGCTGTCCGGGGTTTCCTGTTTCCTGCTGCATCCTGCAAAAACACCCGCTGCAAAGACGAAACATGCCAGGAGCAGCCATGCTGTCTTCTTTATGCTTTTTTCATACATTCACAGTCTCCTTCCCAGACATCTGTATTCCGTTTTTATGCAGCTGCCCGGTTTCCTGTAGATATACCCTGTCCGGATATCTGTTTTTCATTGCCTGCAGCATCGAATCGCTTAAATCTAACAGAAGCTTGATTTTTTTATGGTTTTCCGTGATAATCATTGTATAGTAAGGCGTATTTTCATCATAAGAGGTATAATCATATTTGGAAAGCTTTATGCTCCCGCCGCGTCTGCGGTACGCTGCTACCGAATCATGCCAGCCCGGCGCGACTGCTTCCATGGCGTCCATATCCAGAACATGCGCGGGCCTGCGGTATCTTTTTCCCCAGATGACATCAATCACAAACGTATGATTCTCCAGTGTATATTCATATTCCCTGCGGCTGCAGATGCTGTATGCATAATACATTACCGTAAACAGATAACCTGAAAGCATAAATCCCCGTGATATCACAATTCCTGACAGCAGAAAAATTACCGCAAAAACTGCCATGCATATACGCAGAACGTTTGTCCAGGGCCCGGGCGTTCGGATTACCTGTTCTGTCATCTTATTCTGATACATATCAAATTCCTCCGTCTGTCACAGCGGACGCCGGGCTGACCTCTATCCCCGGCTGTCCCTGTATGCCTGCAGTGCTTTATTATACCGCAGTGTTTTTCCGCCTGTCAGTTTCGCCGCGCATAACGGGTATTTATCCGGCAGAATCTGCGCTGCCGCCGCCGGCTCCCAGTAAAAGATGCCTGTCTGCTGCTGCCCGTCCATTTCCCGCATCACGCGGATACAGTCTGTCAGCATCTCGTAACTTCCCTGCTCGTCAGAATCCGGCCCTCCTGTCTCCACAATCATAACCGGCTTTTTATATGCCCGCGCATACGTGTGCAGCTGCTTTGACAGTCTTTCTTTGCTGCTTAATTCCGGTTCCCAGTACGGATAGTAAGAAAATCCCAGTATATCGGTCTTTCCGTCCTGTGCAAAAAAATTATCCAAAAAAGGCCTGCACTGCGCATCATCGCATACCGCCGCCAGATGCGTAATGACCTGGCAGTCCGGGCAGACCTGTTTTACGGCGTCATAACCGGCATTTAAAAAACGCACCAGCTGTTTTGGCGCTGTATCCAGCTTTCCGTTCGGCCACATCATGCCGTTGTTAATCTCGTTTCCGGCCTGAACCCACTGCGGATAAATGCCGTGCCGCACAAGAAGCTGCAGCACTTCTTGCGTATGCTCAAAAACCCTTTGTTCCAGCTGTGCGTCTGTATCGTGCTTCCATGCTTCTGGCATATCCTGATACTGCGGGTCTGCAAAATGGTCGCTGTAATGAAAATCAATCATCAGCTTCATGCCGCAGTCACTGACCCGCTCTGCCATAGAAAGCACGCTGTCTGCATCGCAGAAGCCAAGCATGCAGACAGCGTCATCCTGTTTTCGCCAGAACGCGTCCTTCGGCGGATTGACAAACACGCGCAGACGGACTGCGTTTACGCCGAGTTCTTTAGATATTTCTAAAATGTCCCGCTCAGCTCCTGTCTCATCCAGCCACCGGTATCCCATTGCTTCTAACTGCGTAACCCATCCAAGGTCCGCGCCGTATATCATTTCTGCCATAGTAATCCCCTTTAATCAAAATCAAATTTTGTAAATCTTTTGTACATTGCCCTGTATCTGGTCCTCACCTGCTCGTTTCCTTTTAGGACATCTGCCTCTTTGCCTGTATACTGGCAGCGGAGGCAGTAGTATTCCTCTTTTTCTTTATCATAAAACATATCGATATCCAAATCCCTTAAAAAGCAGGACGGGCACCTGTAATTTAATCTGCCTTTTCCAGCCTGAGCCATGTTTCAAAAACCTCCTTCTCTGACACCTGTTTCTTATATCCAAGTGTAAACATCGGTGAAAATGCATATCCCTCCCGGATATATCCTTCTGCACCGTCCGCTTCCTTTTGCAAAGCCCCCATGCTTACCTTTGTCTCTATTGCCGGAATCACCGCCGATACTGCTTTTGCATTTACAAGGCTTTCTTCCCTGCACTTATATGCATATATAATTTCCTTTGCAGATTCGCCCTCACACCGCAGTATGATTCCGTTCATATCCTCCGGGTATTCCGTGGTTCCATAGCAGGCTGACATATATTCATTGATTTCCACTTTTGCATCCGGCCTGCTCATTTTTAATATTTCACGCGCGATGCGGATACATCCCGAGCCTTCCTCAAAATATAATTTTGTCTGAATTTTTACTGTTAACCCCTGAAATACCACTTCTACCGGGTCAAGCGTCAGTATTCTGGCAGTTCCTTCTTTTGAAAAATGCGCTTTGGTACGACACAGGCATAAATCTGTCTCTTCACCTTCATAACTGATTTTCGCGCTGCGTATCGTTCCTTCTCCGGCATAATGCGTGAAATATCCGGCGCGGTATTTCTCCTGTATTAAAAACGGATAAGAAGCATCCTGGACATGCTTCGTCCCAATGCCGACCTCCCATTTCAGCTTTGCGGCATAAGGACGCAGGTCAAAAACCGCGCCGCCCTGGTCCATATTGACCCCGGCTCTCATATACGGGTCTGTATACCAGAAAAGCTGTTTGTCCGAGCCGTACAGGATATCCCGCCAAAGCGCGCACTCCGGCTCGCTATACGTCTTTTTCCCACGGTAATAATCCGCAAATTCCGCCATGGTCATATCCGTCAGCTTTCCTTCTTTTTTCAGTTCTCCGTAATATTTGCAGCCGTCGGAATAGGACTTCAGCAGCAGTTCGTAAGGCGCTTCCCACCGTCCCATTTTATTCATCCATCCCGGTCCTACAAACATCATATTATAGGCATAGCCGTTATTGTATTTCTCCTGGTCCCGGTACTGGTCAATCAGATTATAAAGATATGGGAATTCCCATGTTTTGGAATCATATATCATCCCGCGCAGCACATTCTGCGGATGTGTGCCGAAGTTCGAGCCATTGCCGTCATAGCAGGCAATCAAATCCCTGGACAGATGCGGAATCGCTACAATCCCGCTGTCTTCGCTTTCGTCCGCTGCCGGAGCATGCGTATTCTGTTTCGACGGAATCCACGGCGCCCACGGGCCTCCGTCAAATAAAGTATACCAGGAATTATTGCAGGTATGGTACGCCTTCGGCCCTTCCTCCCAGCAGGTAGCAATGGCGCATTTTACAGACGGGTATTTTTCTTTGATATAATTCGTCAGCTCCGCATCCATATAATAAGAACCTGTTGACTGCGGATACACGCCGAAAATCTCATAAAATTTTTCAAATACGTCGTCTACAATGGCCTTCTTATCTTCCATTGAAAACATCCAGATACAGAAATCTTTTGTTTTATATTTCTCCCGAAACTGTTCGCACGGAAGTCCCAGCAGCGATAGCGCGATTTCGTCGCCGTATGTTTCATGGTCTTCCTTTGCAATTTTGACTGCCTCTTCGTTAAAAAGAGAAGCATAGGTCATATGTATTGTCACTTTCAGCCCGTTTTCATGCGCAATCTGCTGCTGTGTCCTGAAAATATCCAGCGACTCTGTTAAGAGCTTTTTATCTCCGATATCTTCCTCTTTTCCGTGACCGGCAACCGTAGCCGAATACTCCGGCACCATTTCCGGCCTGTGGATTACATTCAGAATAAATTCACTCACGTTCCTGACTCCTTTCCCTATTCCTTAGTTCGATAAAACAGGCATACGGTACGCTCTGCGCCTTCAGATTTCCCGCATGCCCTGCTTTCTAAATCCTGCTAATTTCTATCCTGTCCTGATTCCTGACTCCTGATTTTATTTTACGGCACCTGTAATGCCTTCTGCAAACTGCTTCTGTAAAATGAAGAAGATTGCCATCGTAGGTACCGAGCAGAATAATACGCCTAACATCAGCATTCCGTAATCCGTTGTATATCCGGATGCCAGATTTGCAATCAGCATCGGCATCGTCTGTGCATTCGTATCGGTCATAATAACCTTCGGCCACAGATAAGAATTCCACGCATTCATAAAAGTAATAACCGCAGCCGCCGCATAGGTCGATTTCATCATCGGGATATACATCCGAAAGAAAATCTGATATTCCTTAAGTCCGTCAATACGTGCCGCTTCCATTACGTCAATCGGAAAGTTTCTGGAATTCTGGCGGAACATCATAATTAAAAACGGTGTTGAAATCGCCGGCAGGATAAATCCGCCTACCGAGTTTAAAAGTCCTAAATCAGAAACCAGCTTAAACAGCGGAATCATCGTTGCAACGCCGGGAATCATCATTGCGAGCAGCAGTATGGTAAATATCATATCCTTCTTTTTATCATGATACAGCTCAAATCCAAAACCTGCCAGCGAGCAGATAAACATTGCAAGAATCGTCTGTACAACCGCGTAAAAAAAGGAATTTCCCATCGCGCCCCACAAATCCTGTCCGGCTGTCAGATTCCGAAAGTTCTCCATCAGATATCCGCCCGGCAGAATTCTGCCCTTCGCTACGTCAAACGAGGTATTCGTGGCTGCAGAAATCATCCAGTAAAACGGGAATACCGACAGAAAGGATACAATTCCCAGAAAAATATAGGTCGGAATCAGCCGGCGCTGAATCATGCTTCGGTTCTTTTTCTCAGTCACGCGTATCACCCACTTTCATATTAATTAACGCTAAGACACCGACCATGATAAATACGCAGAATGCCATTGCGGTCGCATACCCGAAATTCGCAACGCCTGTGCCGAATGTCATATTATAAATATAGTGCGACATCGTAATCGTAGAGTTTGCCGGCCCTCCGTTTGTCAGGTTTACAGACTCGTCAAAAAGCTGTAACGTGCCGTTGATGGACATAATAAAGGTCATAATAATCGTCGGCTTTAACAGCGGAACCGTAATCCTCCAAAACGTCTGCCAGCCGTTTGCGCCGTCAATTTTGGCTGCCTCGTATACGGAATACTCAATATTCTGCAGCCCGGCAAGGTAAAATACCATATTGTAACCCGTCCATCTCCAAATCAGCGCAATAATAATGACTGCCTTCGCACTTGCCGGATTGCCGAGAAAATTATAATTCTCAGACAGGATATGTAAATTGACAAGAATTGTGTTAATTAAGCCTTCCGTTGCAAACAGCGATTTAAAAATCAGCGAATACGATACCAGCGCGGTCGCACATGGCAGAAACACACAGGTACGGAAAAATCCTTTCAGCTTCAGGTGCTTATTATTTAACAGCTGTGCCAGCAGAATCGCCAGCACGAGCATAACCGGCACCTGAACCGCCAGATACAGAAACGTATTTCCGACCGAACGGATAAACAGCTTATCGGAAAACATTCTCGTGTAATTATAAAAAAGCGGCTCCGACCAGACCATATTTGCACTGGAACCCGTTTTGAGCGAGGTAAGAAACGCATTGAGCATCGGCCAGAAGCTCATCACGGCAATCAGCACCGTCGCCGGCGTCAGAAACGTCCAGCCGGCTCTCGATTGTTTTTGAAGCAGACTCAGTCCTTTTTTCTTCTCCACTTCGAGTCCTCCTTTTTAAATGTATACTTAATTACCCATCTCAAAGTTCAGCTGGTCCTCTGCATTCTTTAGTTCATCTTCCAGACTGCTGCCGTTAATAATATTTACAATCGCTGCCGCAATCTGCGTACGGCAGGTATAATGATACGGGCTCTGCTCAATCGTCTGTACATGGCTGCCCATTTCCGCAATCTTTGCATACACCGGCGTATCATTAAAAAATGCAACACCCTCGTTATAAACCTCGGATTTGCCTGCCGGAATATAAGTAGATACCACGCCGCCGTTTTTCAGTGCATTATCATAAGTAACCGTGCTGCCGCCAAACGTATATTTCAGAAAATCTTTTGCAAGCTCCGCATTCTTACAGTTCGCAGTAATATACAAAGAAGAGCCTCCGTTCGATGCATAGCCTTCGCCTCCCGCAATCGTAGGCATCGATGTGATTTCCCATTTTCCGCTGTTTGCCTCTACTTTCTGAATGGTCGGAATAATCCAGTTGCCGTTCATAACGCCTGCCACCTGGTCGCCCTGGATTGCCTTGTCGGTATAGTCAGACCAGCTGTTGCAAAGCAGAAGCACCCCTTCATTCGCCATATCAGCAATCAGCTGAACAATCTGTTTTAACGTTTCATTCTCTGTAATATACGGTCTGCCGTCTTTAAACTGCGATACACCCTCCGCCTGGCACATCAGATATACAAGGTCGTTTCCATCGCCGTCCATGCAGAGCAGATATTTCCCGGTCTTTTCCTTTACCGCTTTTCCGACCTCCATAAATTTCTCCCATGAAATGCCAGTCATATCATCGATGCTGTATCCCGCTTCTTCTAAAAGGTCCACACGGTATGCCATAATCACTGTGCCGCCGTCTACCGGAACCCCGTAATGAACACCGTCAATCGTAGAATAATCAATCTTTTCCGGGTAAAAATCATCCCATTTAATATCTGCATCATCGACATTCTGCCATGCATCCGGATAGTCGGCTACAAACTTCTGAATCCAGTGGTCCTGAAACAGCACCATATCCGGCAGTGTCTCATAATTCCCGGAAGAAGCCGCTGTGGTAATAAGTGTCTCGATATCCTGGGAGCCTGCCTGTTCTTTGATATCTAAAACAAAATCAGGATTTACATTCTCTTTATAGTCCTCTGCAGCTGCCTGAATAGCCGGAATATTAAAAGAAGGATCCCATGCCGCAACTGTAAGTGTATTCCCTTCTGTGCCTTTCGCTTCTTCCCCGCCTGCATCGCCGCCTGTACTGCCGCTGTCTGTGCCGCTTCCGCTGTCATTTCCGCTATTGCCGCCTGTTCCGCCGCCGCAGGCAGTCATCGAAAATGCCATCACACCCGCAAGCAATACTGAGATTAATCTTTTTTTCATTTTTGTCCTCCTTTTTCGAAAAGATTTCTTGTGCAATTTGTACACTTTTCATCTTTCCTGTTTGTTTTTATGTGCATAATTATAACGAATCTTTTTGCCCCATTGCGTTCTTTTTCGACCAAAAAAAAAGGCATATTCTATCTTTTTTTGTATTTTCTGAACACACAGACAGCTGCAGAATGGGAGTGGTCAGATTCCCGAATGCCGGGAGAGGCGGAGATATGCTGGATTTCTGCGACAGCTTTCGAATGTCAGAAAGCCCTTGGAATCCGCTCATATGAATTTAAAGAAGTAAAAGAAATAAAAAAACAGGCACACTGCTGCCCGCATTCATTGTGAAAAGCAGCACGCCTGCCAAAAATCAGCCTTGCTATCCTGTATAAAACGCACCATATCTTATGGAGCACTTTCTTCAAGCCCGAGCCATCCTTTTACTGTTTCCACAGCATATCCAACCGCCTGTGCTATCTTTTCAATATCAAGACCCATCTTATACAAGTTTCCAGCAACTTCCCGAGCTTTTTTCTGCTCAGACTCTTTCCTTATTTCCTGAATTGCCTGGCACACATTCACCACCCCGTCTTTTTTATCATATTTTATTCCCGAATTTGTAACTGCTTCAATCACGTCCACCGCCCTGCGCTCCACTTCCCGGAAACGCTTTTCGTTGGCCGCCAATACTCTGCTTAAATTTTCCTTATCCTTCGAATATTTGATGAACAGCATGACCTCCCGCAGGCTGGACTGAAATTTCATAATTTCCTCATCCGCCATCTGTGCCGGTGCAATGAGCCGCACATGATAATTGTCCATGCAGGCAAGCACATCCGGATCTGAAACATCCATCATATCAAACAGGCTTAACGGTCCATCCCACTCTTTTGAACCAAAGAATATAGTCACCGTGATGGATGGTATCAGCCTGTCTCCTGCCCAGAAACCGCTTAAGAATTCACCCGTGTTTGGTGTTTTCCCTCCTTCTTCAGCAGACGTTTCCCCCTGTTCCTTTTTCCGCTTCATTTCCTTCCGGTGTGACTTTGCCGCCTCTTCCACCTGCCCTGCGTATTCCAGCGCATCATAAAGATTGTTCTTCACAGGCATGGCATAATGAATTTCCGCCTGGTTTTCCACTCCATAAAGGATGTACCGCATCTTCCCATCCGTCATCGCAGCATACAGCTTCTGCACATCACGAAATTTCTGAACGGGAACCACCGCACCGTCCGCACCATATGGCAGCGCAATTTTAGCAGAATCACGCTCTGTAAGCTGTTCTGGCAGGATCACCTGCCGCCCGCCGTAAATATAATAATTGAAAATATCAGCAAACACGCCCGCATCTTTTACATAATCCTTAGTAACTGTATCTGCTTTCAACAGCATCCACCGCCTTTCTGCATGAACATGTAAAAACGAAACTGTACTGGCTTTATTATAGCATTTCACTCCCACCCCCGCAATACACTGATTTTAAAATCCAGCAGCTGTCTGGAATGATTATCCGGCGAACGCTTCCACTGATAAGGCGTCATGCCGAACATCTTCTTGAAGTTCCTGGTAAACGTAGATACATCCCCATACCCGACCCGGAACGCAATCTCTTCCATCGTTGCAAAGCTTTTTAAAAGCAGCCTGCTCGCCTCCTGAATCCGGATAACGTTAATGTAGTCATTCGGCCCTATATTCATGCATTCCTGAAAAATTCTTCGAAAATGCGTCTCGCTGATGCCGCAGACCTGTGCAAGATTTTGAATTTTAATTTCCTCATGATAATGCTCTTTCACATAGCTAAGCGCCGGCGCTATCTGAAAGTTCCTGGTACTTTTGCGCGGCATATCTCCCTGAACATTATGGATGCGAAGAAGCTCTACAACAAAAGACTGCAGGATTCCTTTGAGCGTCTCTTTGTACATATATGCCTTTTTATCACATTCATCGCGGATTTTTAATATCGTATCGCTGATATCCGGATACTCCTGTCTGTAAAAGAATAATGCGGATTCGTACATCACACCGCGCAGATAATCCGTATCTAATTTGCTCGAGGACAACTCTTTCATATCCTGCAGCACACTGTCAATATCCAGATACATCCACTCCCAGTACGCAGTCGTTCCTAAATCCGCGGTATTGCTGTGCGGATAATTGGGCGGTACAATGATGACACAGTCTTTTTCAAAAATTTTTACACTGTCGCACAGCGTGCTTTCTCCGTGCCCTTCATAACAGATTCCAACTTCCATGTAATTGTGAAAATGCAGATTATCAATATCCTTTCCATATGACCTCCTCCAGCTTTCCCCGAGAAGCGCACGTACCTGTTCATTCGGTTCAATCTCGTAATACCTGAATTCCATCTTTGGTTTCTTCTTTGCCATACCGTATCCCCTCTGTATCAGATTCTTTCTCTTATGGTTTTATTGTGCAATCTGTATAGCATTACCGTTTTCTGAAATGATTTTCTATCTATAATTATACTCATTTCCCTTATGCATTTGCGCTTTTATTCATTCAAAAAAAAGGCATTTTCTATCTTTTTTCTGTACAGAGAGTATCCGAAACAGACAAACCTAATGGAGGGATTTTTCTATATAGAAAAATCCCTCCATTAGGTTTGTCTTATCTGATTTTAAATTAAGAAAAAATGTTTATACGGAACCGTCTGCACCAAAGGATGATTGATTCCGTGAAACTGACATCCATCTTCTCCATAACAGGTTCCATGGTCTGAGCAGCAGATGACAAATGCATCCCCGCGGATTTTTTTCCAGCCGTCAAACAGGCGTCCCAGCTGGGTATCTGCATAGCGCAGTGCAGCGGCATGACTGAGGATACTGTCACAGGACGCGCCGTTTAAATAAAAATAATTCGGATAATGAATTGCATCTACATTTAAATAAAGGAAAATCCGCTTTGTTTTATCCGCATCCGCAATTTTTTTTAAGATAAAATCTACCTGGTTTTTCGTACTTTCTTTTACGGTGCACCCAAAGGCAGGCATCCAGAAGCTTTTTAGAAAATATCCCGGAAACACTCTGCCAATATCCGAGCGGTTGTCAAAAAAAGAAACCCCTCCGACGCACCAGGTATCATAGCCGTCTTTTGCAAGGCCCTCCATAATCGTACTGCCTGAAAACTGATATGCCCCTTTCGAAACCTTTCTTCGAAGTCCGATTGCAGCCGGATAAAACAAAAGCTCCCGGTCTGCCATATTTTTCACATCATGCCTGCAAGGCAGAAATCCGGCAAACATCGCATGATGAGACGGATAAGTAAAACTGCCCGGAGCCTGGCATTTTTCCCACGGCCCGTAACGGTTCAGCACCGGGGTTGTGCCGGCGGCTTCTTCCTGTACAGCCGCATCATAGCGCAGTGCATCCAGACAGATAAACAGAATGTCTTTTTTTCCGACCACCTCATGCATATCAATGGAAACAGCCTTGTCTGTTCCTTTTAAGACTGCCTGATATGGCAGACCTTCTTCTTTCTGTTTCTCATTTTTCTTTATCTGAATCTTTGCCTTTATCTGTATCTTTTTCTTTGTCTGCATCTTTCTCTTTATCTGCATCTTTCTCTTTATTTGTCTGCATCTTTCTCTCTATACTGTATCTTTTTTGTCTGCATCTTTCTCTTTATTTGTCTGTATCTTTCTCTCTATACTGTATCTTTTTTTGTCTGCATTCTTCTCTTATCTGCATCTTTCTCTTTATCTGTATCTTTTTTGTCTGTATCTTTCTCTTGGCACACATAAAATTCGGCTTGCCTCTTCTGCGGCTTTACTGCCATCCGCTGCCTTTATATCTGCTTCATCCACTCCGCCATTATTTCTGCCTGGCGTCTGTAAATTCTGTTTTCATGAAAAATATCCTGATAAATCAAGTCTCCCTGAGCATTCATTTCAATAATCCTGGGTTTCAGGCTTCCCCGCTCTAACAGGATATCTATGCCGGCGCAGCGCAGACCCGGATAACAGCTGACTGCACGCGCACACAGCTCTTCTATCCCGTCACGGATACATGCCGGAATTTCAAGCGCATCCGCCTCCAGAGGATGATTATTTAAATGCAGATTTGTTATCGGCCCTTTCGAAAGCCTTCCCAGCAGAAACTCCACCCTGCCATCCAGCACCACAGCGCGAAGGTCATAAGAATATCCCTGATGCTGCGCTTTGGCATACCAGCGTTCGATGACACAGTCCAGTCTCAAAATCCTATTTAATAAAGATATAATTTCTTCTTTCTTCGTAAAACGGCGCAGCCTCTTTGTATTTACCAGACCTGACTGTGGATGTTCGAGTGCGCAGGTATAAAGAATCATCCTGTTTTTAGACGGCTGCCAGCGCAGCGCAGAAACTCCGGCTGCGCCGGAACCATTAACAGGCTTGATAAATACCTGAAAGACGCCGCATTTTTCCATAAAATCCAGCAGATTTTCTGCTTTCCAGGCCGCCACCGCTTCCTCTTCCAGCATCTGTGTCACTGCCAGTCCGGCTTTTTGCAGTTTTCTTTTACATTCCCGTTTATTCAGCAGCTGTTTAATTGTATCAGGATGATTTAAAAACTGGATTTTATGTTCCCGGGATACAGCTGCCAGTCCGTCCAGCTTTTTTAAATAACCGCCTGTCAGTCTGTCCAGTTCTTCCAGGCAGCAGCTGTGCCACAGTGGCGGGTCTATTTTTACAAACCATTCCCCCTGCCCGGACTGCTGCATCCATTCATCCATCCTGTTCCATTCCATAAAAAGAACAGGCAGCTTCGCTAAAGAGGCTGCCTGTCTGAAATAAACTGTCCGCTTTGTGCCTTCATTTCCTAAAAGTACCGCCTGTTTCAATCTAAGTTCCTTTCTAAATCAAAACCTTTTTATCAAAGCCTTTTTTATCAAAACCTTTTTCATTAAAGCCTTTTCCCGCCTGCAGATTCAGACTATTCTGTCAGCATCGCATTCATATATACTTCTCCGTGATACACATCCGGCTCATTCTGTTCTGATACATCTGTCGAAATCGGAAGTTCCTGCAGCTTCTTTATCATATCGTCAGACATATAATGATGATGCACATCCAGCGTTTTGATATTCGGATAATCCGGCAGCTTTTGCAGCAGAAGCTCCCCGCCTTTATCCGTCAGTGTGCCAAGCGATAAATCCAGTGTCTCTATCTGAGACATCCATTTTGATTCCAGCACCGTCTGCGTCAGTTCATCCTGAATCTCGCTGTCTGTGATTCCAAGATAGGCAAGCTTCGGAAAATCTGCCTGTTCCAGAAGTTCCTTAATCGTATCTGCGTCTCCGTCAAATCCGTAATCTTCCACTCCGATGTACAAAAGCAGTTTTTTCAGATTCGGCAGCTTTGCACGGGCTATCGCCTGGATTTCCGACTTTCCGAGCCCGCCGCAGATAATTTCCAGTTCTTCAAGCCCTTCATGGCAGATTTCGCCAAGCTCTAAGTCTGTGCTGCCTTTAATCGTAAGACTGCGCAGATTCGGCAGCGCCGCCCACAGCCCGCTGTAATTTCCCTGTATAATCCACGATACCTCGCACTCTTCATAATCCATATCCCCGATAAACAGTTTTTGAATATGGGAAAACTTTTCAGATTCGGCAATGACCGCATCGATAATGTCCTGGCAGCTGTCCTCCCAGGAATTTCCCCAGTCTCCGATATGCAGCTCTGTGAGAGACGCAAGTTCAGGGTCCGCTAATATATCCGGTATCATGGTCTTTGCATTTTTCCCGTCTGATTCATAATCGGAATAGCTGTATGAATACGTTTTTACTTGTTTTATTTCCATTTTTCATCCTCCTCGTGTTTGAAGCTTTTGCCTGCAGACAGCTGTATGATGGCCAGACAGATATGTCACCGTTTTGTAATAATTTGATTATAGCGGATGAACAGGGATTTGTAAAGCAGCGTATCATTCAGTTTTAAAATCCAGACAGTAACATCATTCCGTTCAGAAATCTCACTGCTGCAGCCTTCATTTGATTTCCATAAAAATTCTTGTTTCCCCCTCCTTTACATTCCGGTCCAGGACTCCCGCCCCTCCTTTTTCGATTCCCGCGCCCCAGACGGAATCTTCTGCCATGCTGTAAGACATCCGCAGCCTGTCTCCGTTTTCCAGGTCAAACAGAAACAGCGCCGTGCCATGCGGGACCTGCCCTTGTGCATTCACCTTATACTGTACCTTCCCGCCTGTAATGACTGGCTCGCTTCCAAGCAGGCGCGCCGCCGTCTGTTTCGCCTGTTTTGCTCTCTTTTTTATCTGTCCTTCTTTTAATTCCATATTCTCCTGATAGTATACAAATCCGTCATCTTCCATCCCGGCAGAGCGAAACGCACCCGTATCAGCCATTATGCTAATCTGATAGCCGCAGCCATCCGTCATAAACTCTGCTTCATAAATGCCGTCTTCTTCGTGCAGGCTGCTTTCCATATTTTCTGCTGAAATACCATACATCGTTTCTGCATAAAAGGCCGCTTTGAAAAACGCATCTTCCTCTGATATCATTTCCGCCAGGCTGTCCTGATTTTTCTGCGCCAGACTGTTCCCTGCACTTCCTTCCTGCCCGGACTGCAGCTCCCGTTTTGCATCCTGAAACGGCTGCCCGGAATCCTGAAATGTTTCCTGTTCGAATAACTCATCCTGCTTATCCTCTTCATAAACCGCTGTCTGTGTCCTGTTCTTTTCCTGTTCCTGAATTTCTATGCCCGAAAAATGTCCTGATACATACGGTGCCGCTGTTTTCACAAAAAGTGCCGTCAGTACAAAGACAGCTGCACCGGCCGCCAGATACTTTCGAAGCAGTGCTGCCTGCACCTTTCCAGATTTTTCCCATGACTGTTTTACCAGATTTTCCGCCATTCTGTTCTGCCTTTCCAGAAAAGCTGTATCTGCATTTAACTTTTCTTTTTTAGCCAGATTTCGGATTCTCTTGTCTATATTTTTCATATTGAACCACCCTCCATATTTTTTCTCTCTTCTAATTTCCTTTTACCAATGCCTTATTCCAATAACAAATCTTCTTTTAATTTATCCCTTGCCCGGGACAGTCTGGATTTTACCGTTCCTTCGCTGATATCGAGAATCTGCGCTATTTCTCTGGTTTTTAAGCACTCAAAATAATACAAAATAACTACTTCCCGGAATTTTTCATCCATTTTCCGAATGCTTTCCCAAAGCTGTGTATAGTCTTTGTGACAGACCTCCGTTTGTACATTTTCATCAGACGCATCAAAATACTTGCGTTTTGACAGCGCTGTTTTGCAGATGTTTGCCAGAATCTGAAACATCCAGCTTCGCATTTTGTGAATATGCCTTAAATCATCTAAATGCTCAAATGCTTTTAAAATCATTTCGCTCACTGCATCTTCCGCATCCTGCCTGTTTAACAGAACCGAATATGCATATCTGTAAAATGCACCGGCATTTTCTCTGACAGCAGAAAGAAAGCATTCCTGCCTGAGTTTTTCTTTTACCCGCATGTCCGTAATCCTTTTCTCATGTCTTCCTTCCTTTCGTTTTGTATGATGCTGAGCATAAAAATAACTGATTTTATATATTAGACAGCAAAAACCGCATTTTGGTTCCCTTCTGCTATTTTTTCTTCACAAAAAATAAGGCCGCAAGCATCCGCCTGTGGCCTTATTTTTCTATTTTTCTTATTTTTCCTCATTATAAGACTGACCTATGAAAAAATATAATCAAAATATTATAATAAATTCATTATAACCTGCATCCCCTGATTTGTCATCCTCTGCCCCCTCATACCCATTTATAATTTTCCAGGATATGATTATAAAACATCCGCACCGCCGGTGCCATAGATTCCGGGTGGAGCGCTGCGATGCCGATAATCCGGCAGGTCTTTGGATAAACCGGATAGCACTCTACCTCATAAGGAATATCACGCATCACAAGCTCCGGCATCAGGCAGATTCCAAATCCTTTTTCGACAAGCGCGACCGTGGACAAATCATCTACCACATGATAATGAGACTGTATCTGCAGCTCATTTTCTTTTAAAAAATTCTGAATATCCGCATCGGTGCTCTCCCTCTGCGTTACAAACTGATGCCCGCGCATCTCTGCGATGTCCATATACGGCTTTGTGCGGTCTTTGCGGGCATTTTTTGCAAGCACGCATAAAAGCGGGTCTTTATACAGCGGCACAATCGGAATATCTTTCGCGCTGGACACGGATAAAAAGCCCAGGTCAGCCGTCCCGTTTTTAATCCAGTCGTATACATCATCGTATGTGCCCTGAAAGACTTCCATGGTAATCTCGGCGTACAGCTTTTCAAAGGAACGAAGGATATCCGGCAGCCAGTTGGTGCAGACGCTGGAAAAAACGGCAATCTTTACTTTGCCCCGTTTTAATCCGTTCAGCTCCGCAACCGCCTGCTGCAGGCTTTCCTCACTGTTTAATACGGCATTGACATAAGGCAGCAGATGCTCTCCGTAATTCGTCAGCGCAATGCCGGATTTACTGCGGGTCAGCACGGAAAAGCCGAGCTCTTTTTCCATCGATGAAATCGTATGGCTGATAGCAGACGGCGTAAGACCAAGAATATCGGCAGCTTTCTGAAAGCTGCCGATATTCGCTGCCGTCTGAAACACCTGATAGGTCAAAAGTGTCATGCAGTTCTCCTATTCTGTTATCCTCTGCACCGAATCTGCAGCTCTTCCCAGCGTCTGTCGACTTCCGCCTGGAACTGCACAATCAGGTCTTCATTTCCGGGTTTAAATAAATGACGGAATCTTCCCTGCGGTTTTAAGAAATCCTCAATCGGAAGCTTCTTTTTCGGTTCATAGGTCAGCTTCCATCTGCCATGCTCTATTTCGTACAGCGGCCAGTAGCAGGTTTCCACTGCCAGCCTGCAGATTTTCATAATTTCCGCAGTTTCATAACGCCAGCCTCTCGGACACGGCGTCATAATATTTAAAAAGCAGGCACCCTCAGTATAAATCGCTTTTTCTGCTTTTAAATGCAAATCTTTAAAATCCCGGGTCAGCGTCGTCTGCGCAGCATACGGCACATCATGGTCCGCGATAATCGCGGTCAAATCCTTGCGGTTTTGCATTTTACCGTCAGAGCATGTTCCGACAGGCGTTGTAGTCGTATCGGCATACATCGGCGTCGCGGAAGAGCGCTGGATTCCGGTGTTCATGTATGCACCGTTGTCATAACAGACATATACCATGTCATGCCCACGTTCCATCGCACCGGAGAGCGACTGGAATCCGATATCGTAAGTACCGCCGTCGCCGCCAAAAGTAATAAACTTAAAGGTTTCCTCCTGCGGCAGCCTTCCGCGTTTTTTCAATGCTTTATATGCCGTTTCCACACCGCTCAGCGTCGCCCCGGCGTTTTCGAAAGCATTGTGGATATAGCTGTCCTCCCATGCCGTATACGGATACATATAAGACGAAACCTCCAGGCATCCGGTCGCATTTCCGATAACCGCACGGTCGCCTTCATGCAGCGCACGCAGCACAGCACGCACGCCAATCGTAGCGCCACACCCCGCGCACATACGGTGCCCCGGCGCCAGGCGTTCCGGTCTGTTCACCCAGTCCTTTAACCGGTATCCTTTCTCATTTAGAGATGACAAATCAACGGATGAATTTTTAGAAATTGACTGACTGTTCACAGTTTCCTCCTATTTGCGTAATCCTATATACTGATACTGGCTGATTTCGGTATGATTGTTATCTGCCTCTTCCATTTCCTGAAAAATATGATACACATCTTCCACCGTAAAATCGCGCCCGCCAAGCCCGTATATATAATTCACAGTTTTAATCATAACTTTATTTCGAAACAAAGCCGCATCTGTTTCGCATCCAAGCGGCCCTCCGTTTCCGTTATAGCTTTCGCAGCGGTCCATAATGGCTGCTGTTTTACAGTTTTTCAAAGCCTGAGCTAACTCTTTTGCCGGGAACGGACGGAATACCCTTAATTTAATCACGCCTGCTTTTTTTCCTTTTTCCCGCAAATCATCGACTGCCTGTTTTGCAGTCCCTGCCGCAGAGCCAATCAGCAGCATAATATAATCCGCATCCTCTGTCCGGTATTCCTCAAACAGGCCGTAGCTTCTGCCTGAAATTTTCTCATACGCCTGTGCTGTCTTTAGAATGACTTCTTTTGCATTCTCCATGGCAGTTTCCTGATTTTTCTTTGCTTCCATGACATAATTCGAAGCAGCATACGGCCCGACTGCCACTGGCTTTCCCGGATTCAGAAGATACTCGTCCGGTGTATATTCACCCACAAATTTTTTTACTTCCGCATCTTCTAGCAGTTCGATATTTTCCACCGCATGGCTTGTAATAAAGCCGTCCTGGCAAATCATGACCGGAAGATGCACATCAGCGTGTTCTGCAATCGGATATGCCTGGATAAAATTGTCATATGCTTCCTGATTATTTTCTGCATAAATCTGTATCCAGCCTGTATCCCTTGCCCCCATGCCGTCCGAATGGTCGCAGTTAATATTAATCGGGCCGGATAACGTACGGTTTACCAGCGCAAGCACTAACGGCATCCGGTTCGAAGCCGCTAAAAGCAGCTCTTCCCACATCAGCGCAAGCCCGGCAGACGACGTAGCCGTCAGACTCCTTGCTCCTGCCGCCTCCGCCCCAATCGCAGCGCTCATCGATGAGTGCTCGCTCTCAACGGGAATAAACTCCGTATCCATTTCCCCGTTTGCAATATACGAAGATACCATCTGCGGAATTTCCGTGGACGGCGTAATCGGAAACGCCGGCATCACGTCCGGATTAATCTGGCGGATTGCATAAGACACCGCCTCATTGCCTGACATACGGTCTTTGCGTGCCATTTATTCTGCCCCCTTTTCTTCCATTGTAATTGCGTCAAACGGGCAGACATCCGCACAAATCCCGCATCCTTTGCAATGGTCATAATCAAAATCCCCGCGCGCCCCATCGGTAACCGGAATGCTCGAGTCCGGGCAGACCGGCACGCAGAGCATGCACTGCCTGCATAAATCTGCATGAAATACCGGCGTGCATGTTCTCCACTCGCCAGTATAAAAATACTTCGACGTTCCCTGAGCAAACATCATCAGCCCTTCGGTCAGCTCCTGGTGCCTTGTCTGCTCATTGATTTTATGTACATCTGTCCTCATTTCTTATTTTCTCCAAATTTCGTTATCCCTGTTATGCGCTCTTTTTCATATCCATTTTTAATGCTTCTTCTAAAACCGCAAATGTCTGGTGCAGCGCCTGCATATTTCCTTCAATCACTTCCGGCTTTTTCGCAAATTTATGCTCAAACAGCCCGCGCATTTCCTTTAAAAACGCCTCTTTTTCCATTACGCCGCTGACAGCTACCGCAGCCGCGAGCATCGGGGAATTCGGGAAATTCTTTCCTAATGTATCTTCTGAAATTTTCCTGGCATCTATCGTATAAACACTGCCTTTATAACCGTTTAGCAGAGGCAGTATTTCTTTTCTCGTCTTCGGAGTATTGATAATCACTGCGCCGTCTCTTTTAAGACCTGCCGTTACATCTACTGAATGAAGCAGTGTCTCGTCCGCAACCATAACCAGATTCGGAGTATAAATATTCGAATGCACGCGAATCGGTTCGCTGCTGATTCTGTTATACGCAGTAATCGGCGCCCCCATGCGCTCCGGGCCGTATTCCGGGAATCCCTGCACATAGCATCCTGTCTGAAACGCTGCGTCTGCTAACAGCAATGCCGCTGTCTTTGCTCCCTGGCCGCCTCTGCCGTGCCATCTGATTTCTAGTCTGCTGCTCATTTTCATAATCTCCTTTTCCTGACTATTTTCACAGCAGTCCGAAGCATCATCTGATGTTTCATCCTTTGAACTGCTGTCTAATGTCTTCTGATGTTTTCTGATGTCTTCTCAACGAGATTTATTATAATTTCATATGGAGCTGTTGTAAAGTGAAAATGTGAGAAATTTTCATTTTAAAAGTGAAAATATTTCATCTTAAAAACAGACAAAGGGTGGAATCTAAACCATTACAAATAGTTGACATACATTTATATCTAAGATAAAATAAATTACAAAATATTTTATCATAAAAATCAGGAGAAATATCATGAATTATATCAGCCGTACCCTTGAGCGCAAATTTATAAAAATGAGTTCTTTTTTTAAGGCAGTATTAGTTACCGGTGCCCGCCAGGTCGGAAAAACTACCATGTTAAAGCATCTGGCACGGAATCAGAAACGTACTTATGTGACCATGGACAATACCATGGCACGCATTCTTGCGCAGTCAGACCCGGTATTATTTTTTCAGACTTATAAGCCTCCCATTATCATTGATGAAATCCAAAAAGCGCCTCAGCTTTTTGAACAGATTAAGATTTTGTGCGATAACAGCGAAGAACGGGGCCTGTTCTGGCTCACAGGCTCTCAGCATTATAGCATGATGAAACAGGTTCGTGAAACACTTTCCGGCAGAATCGGTATTCTGGAACTGTATAGTCTGTCCAAGAAGGAAACCGACGGCATATCTTTTCCAAACGAACTGGATTTTTCCCTTCCCTGTCTGCTGCAAAGACAGCTGACGGCCAAAAAGAATGATATTATCGATGTCTTTGGATATATCTGGCGAGGAGGAATGCCGGATGCCCAGGAAGCTGACAGCGAACAGCGCCAGGAATATTACAATTCTTATATCGAGACTTATCTAATGCGGGACGCTGCTGAAGAAGGAGGCATTACAGATACTGTTCGTTTTCGGAAGTTTCTCAATGCCTGTGCGGCCCTGGTATCGGAACAGCTGAATTACAAAACGCTCGCAGAAGCCGCCGATATCTCCCAGCCTCTGGCAAAAGAATGGGTACGCCTGCTGCAGGGACTCGGCATACTCTGCCTGCTGCCTCCTTATGCAAACAATGCATTAAAAAGGCTCTCCAAAACGCCAAAACTTTATTTTTACGATACCGGGCTGTGCGCATATCTTTCCATGTGGCTTACAAGGGATACGCTGATGAATGGCGCGGCAAGCGGACATTTTTTTGAAAATTATGCTGTGATTGAATTAATAAAAAATTTTTCCTGCGCTCCTTCAGCCGCATGCATAACATATTACCGGGATTCCAATGCAAAAGAAATTGATGTTTTTGTGGAAGAAAACGGTGTGATACATCCTCTGGAGATAAAAAAATCTGCGAATCCGGACAGACGGGAAGTAAAAAAGTATGAGCTGCTGGATAAAGCGGGGATTGAACGGGGAGACGGGGGCATTTTGTGCATGTGTGAGGAAGTGATTCCGATTGATGAGAAGAACTGTTTTATTCCATGCAGTCTGATTTAGGACAAAGGTTTGATGATAATTTAAGGCTGTGACTGCGCAGTTCTCTCAGCTTTGAGACAAATACACCACTTCCAGCCAGCCACAAACCACTGAAATTCAGCCAAAATCAGCCGGAGGGATGAGCTGTTTCCTTTCTGATGTGACTCTGGAGAAAAGCTGGAAGTTCTTAACTTTCTGCTGCACAGCCAGGATTTGGGGACACACTGACCCACACTTTCAATCACGCCGAAGTCCCCAAAAGGCGCCTGCCTATGCCAAAGTTTAGAGCCTTTGAAAACGCCAGGGTATCAGGCGCCGGTCCGTCCGCAGCCAAAACCTTGAGCAGAAAGTTTAGAACTTCCTGCTTTTCGTAAGCGGAACATCAGAAAGGAAACAGCTCCTCCCTCCGGCGTCCCGCTTAATTCACCTTATAACAACAGGCAGCAGGAATCCCTCCCCGCTGCCTGCCCCATTATTTATTCGTAAAAGTCCTATTAATCGGAATCTCATGCGTCACATACACATTCCGGTTCCCCGCCATTTTCACAACCGAGCGCACACTTATCGCAGTAATATGAATCTGCTCCCCGCTGCGCACCGGAATTGCTGCTCCCTGGAGTCTGGTTCCTGCAGCTGTACAGTTCAAAATCGACCCTCCGTCCGGAATACTGATACAGTTAACTGCCACCTGCAGCGCATTCTGCACAGTAGTATCCGTCGTCAGCTTCAAAATCGAATAATCCGGCACCTGCTGTTCATCTTTAATGACAATATTAGTCGTCGTCTTTGCCCTGTAAGAGGAAGTTGTGTAATTATATCTCTGATTATACTCCAGCGTTACCGTATAAGTGCCCGATTCCGCCTTTTCGCAGATATCCACACCGTTTGTCCCTCCCCGGATGGTCAGCGGTTTTAATGTCAGCAGTTTTCCGTTCAATGTAATCGCGCTTCCGCTGGATACAGTCATACTGTTGCCATAGCTGGTATTTCCCTTTTTCACCGAAGCGCTGACAATCGTCACATACTGATTAAATACCCCGCCGCGGTATTCTGCAACGCGGATGTTAATGTCCTTATCCGTTTCTGTCGTCGTTTCATCGATGGTCAGGTCTCTTTCCGTGTCAGCTTCCACCTGATAAGTATACTGATTTCCTGCCGGCGCTGATACAATTACCGTAAATGCCTGATTTAAGGTTACACCGTCTGATGTCAGCACAAGCGTGCAGCTGTAAATGCCGGTAGCGGCGCGGGCTGCTTTGATAATCACACTGTTTTTCTGATTATCATAAGTAACGTCTAACGCTTTGCCGTATGCTTCCGTAATCACTCCGGTTTCATTTGTTAAAGCAAGATTTTCCCCATACTGGTCCTTAGCTGTCACCGGGATTACCTTCTGATAGCTCGGTTCATTGGATACATTTGACATTCCAATAGCTGTTTCTTTCATCTGAATGGATGCCATATAACGTGCCGCTTTGATGTTAATGGAATACGTATAGGTCACTGGCAGCGCGCCCTGGTATGCCGTCACGATAACGGTAACGCTTCCGGCCTTAATCGGTGTCACTTTTCCTTCCGCACTGATAATCAGGCTGTCCGGGTCCTGAGACGAATAGGTGATTTTATCGTAAACGATTGCCGCGTCATCTGCATTGTAAGCCTTAAAATGCGCATACATCGTATCGCCTACCGCAACTTCCCGCACATCCTCTTCTTTAAACGCCGGCTCCTGGGAATGCTTTGTCAGGGTAAATCTGGTCTGTGCGGCTTCTTCTGCCTTCTGTGCCACGCAGACAATGGTTTTCATATCCTTCAGGCGTATCGTGCCGTCCGCGGAAGTATATTCGAGCGTGACATTGGCAATGCTTCCTACAGTTGTCATAAACAGCTGGTTTGTCTGCTGGTCTAACAGGCCGTTGGTCGCATTTGCCGTATAATGGAAAATGCCGTCTTTGACTGTATTCGTAACGTCTACATCTTTTGCATCTAATAAAACATACTCAATCGGGGTATATTTTCCTGCCTGGGCTGAAGTCGTGGTAATCGACAGCTTTACCGGTTTTCCGACGCTGGAAGTAAATTCCTTGGAATACCCGCCGCAGGAAATGGTATAATTTCTGGCGTCTGCAAAGTTCGAAGCCGTTGTCAGCGTCGCTGTTTTTCCGTCATCGGAATATTTGACTTTCTTTACGAGAATGGAAGATTCCCCGGATTTAATCGTAAAATCTGTTTCCTTATACTGCACAGGCAGCGCGGAATTAAACTGTACGACAAGGCCGTTCGAAGCTGTCTGCTTTACGCTTTCTAAGTAGCTGCCGACAACAGCCTGTACTTCTTTTGTGCACAGCGGCTGGCCTTTCTGCGAATTTTTTGCAGTTACTGTAATGGTATAAGTATCCGGCTTGTCCGGCGTCCATTTACCGTCCTCGGTAATCTGCGAAGAGCAGTCTGCACCTTTTGCGTCTTTCACTGACCAGTATACCTTGCTCGTAGAATTCGCCGGCGTCATAACCGCCTTTAACGGGTAGGTCTGTGCCGCGGTCACAAGCTTTAAGTCTTTGATGCTGGAAGTATCGATGTCAATGGCCTTTGCCTTGCTCAGCACCCTGCCTGCAAAGGTAATTTTATTGACCAGCTTCCACTTTGACGTATATACATTTACGGTAATGCGGATGCGCTCGCCGGATGCAAACGCTGCCGCGCCCTTACTGTCTATGGTCAGCGTATTCGCTGCAGTCTTTCCCTGGGCAATGACCTTTTTGGTATCAAAAGCTGCGTAAATCTTGCCCTTTCCTGTAATGTGCCATTTCAAAATATAGCCTTTCTGCACATTTTTCACTTTGATATCATAAACACCATTATTTGCACGGTTTTCATAAAAACTGGTAAAAGTCTCCTGAAATGCCGGAGCGGATGCTGCTTTCACATGCACCGGCATGCATAGAAGCGTCATGATAACTGCAAACGCAAACACCGCAAGTCCTTTTTTAATCTGCCTGTACATAATGCCCTCCTTCAAAATAAAATAGTTATGCTATATTTTACCATTTTTATTTTGAATTTACAACCGCTCCAGACGGATTATTTTGCCATTTTCCACTTTAAAAATAAAATCGCACTCCTCTATCGTCGTCAGGCGGTGTGCAATGATAACAAGCGTTTTCTTTCCGTGCAGCCGGTTAATGGATTCCATAATGGCTGCTTCTGTTTCGTTATCAAGCGCGGACGTCGCTTCGTCAAAAATAACCAGCTCCGGGTCTGTATACAGCGCTCTTGCGATTCCGATTCTCTGACGCTGCCCGCCGGAGAGACGCACGCCCCTTTCTCCGATTTTCGTCTCGATGCCGTCCGGGAGGCTGTCGATAAATGTCTTTAACTGCGCCTCTTTTACGGCCTCCCATACCTTGTTATCGTCAGTTTCATCTTTTTTCAGGCCAAAGGCAATATTGGCGCGAATCGTGTCGTCTAACATATAAATCGTCTGCGGTATATAACTAAGATGCGATAGCCAGCCGCCGTAATCATCCCGGATATCCCGCCCGTCTGTCAGCACGCATCCGGCCTGGGGTCTCAGCAGTCCCAAAAGAATATCGACAGCCGTTGTTTTCCCGGACCCGGAGCTTCCGATAATCCCGATGGATTTGCCCGCCGGAATGACCATGTCCGCATCGGCAAGCACATCCGCGGCCGCGTTCGGATAGCGGAAACGGATGCCGGATAATTCAAACTGTTTTTCGTACGTCAGCGTCCTTCCTTCCCTGCGGGCAGCTTCTTTTTTCGCTTCCTGCGCCTGCTGCTCTTTTTGCTTATGCTGTTCAAAATCTTTTGCCGCGTTCAGGTTCTGAATCAGATTGTCTAACATCGGTTCCTGGAAAGCCGCGGAGTTGACCGCCCCGCTGATACGCGTCGTGCTCGGCAAAAGCCGCACCGCCGCAAATGCAAAAGCCGTCAGCTGCGGCATCAGGTCATTAATGCTCTGGCCCATGGATAAAAATACCATAATAACGGCTAACACTGACGCCACGCTGACTGCTTCGATTAAAAGGCGCGGCATCAGCGTGACAACACTGTTGATTTTTTCCGCATCAATTGCTTTTTTACCGTAAACGGCGTATTCTTCAATAAAATATTCTTCCCTGTGGCTGACCTTTACATCCTTGATGCCGTTAATCGACTGCAGCATCCACTTATTGGCTAAGGACGTATTTTTCATAAACCTCTGGCTGGCCCTTCGAAGCACCGGCTTGACCGCCTTAAACATCAGCAGCATAATGAAGCCCAGCACAAGGCCGATTAAGGCTGCCATGCCAGGGTCGATTAAGAAAATAATGATAATCAGCGAAGCGCTGACAATGACCTCTGTAAAAAAGTTCAGCACCGTTGTGAGCAGCCCGAATGCATTGATGACATCGGTATTGATAATGCGCATAATCTCAGATGTCGTCGCGTTTAAATAAAACTCGTACGGGCGGTACATATAGACCCGCAGCAGCTGTTTCTGCACAAGAAAGCGCTGGTTGCACACAAACCGGTACTGCAGGTAATATTCCATAAATAAAAAGGCGTTTTTGAAAATGTAAATAAACACAAGCGCGCCTAAAATCAGCATCATCGCCTCATAGTCCGTCTGAATCGGAAAGATGCGGCAGATAAGCTGCATATAGGGTTTTTGCATAAAATTTTTATCGGTAACCGCCGTCATCAGCGGCAGCACCAGCGAAACACCCGCCATTTCCAGTACCGCGCCGATTACCATCAAAACACCCAGCAGCAGAATCCGCGCCTGCTGCTCACGGGTCATGATGCTTTGGAACTTTTTTACAATTCGAATCATGTTCCTTACTCCTTATTTATTCTGAATGGAATAGGTAGGCACTATCTGCTGCACCGCCTGGCGGATATCGTCCGGCTCCTCTACGACATAATCGCGCAGCTGCTCTAACCGTTTCATAAATTCCTCTTCGTCAAACTGAATCGGCTTTCCGATATGAATCAGCTTATTTGCCGTATCCTGGAGCCCCTCTTCTTCCATCAGCATCTCCTCATACAGCTTTTCTCCCGGCCGCAGCCCGGAAAATACGATGTGGATATCCTCGTCCGGCTTATGCCCGGATAATAAAATCAGGTTTCTTGCCAGGTCCGCGATTTTCACCGGCTCTCCCATATCCAGCACAAAAATCTCGCCGCCCTTTGCATAAGCCCCCGCCTGCAGCACTAATGACACAGCTTCCGGAATGGTCATAAAATAACGGATAATATCAGGATGCGTCACCGTAACCGGACCGCCCTGGGCAATCTGCTTTTTAAACAGCGGAATGACGCTGCCGTTGCTGCCGATGACATTTCCAAACCGCACGGCAACGTATTCGGTCTGAGAGTGATTATTGTATGTCTGGATAATCATTTCGCAGATTCGCTTCGTCGCCCCCATAATATTGGTCGGATTCACGGCCTTATCTGTCGAAATCATAACAAACCGGCGCACATGATGCCTGTCCGCTGCCTGCACAACCTTCCAGGTCCCGAGCACATTATTTTTTACCGCCTCATTCGGGCTTGTCTCCATCAAAGGCACATGCTTGTGGGCCGCAGCGTGGTAGACAATGTTCGGCTGATAAGCGGCAAAAATATCGTCCATCCGCTTCGTATTGCGCACGGATGCGATAAGCGTTACCAGATTCAGCTGCGGGAACCGGTGCAGCAGCTCCTGCTGAATATCATATGCGGAGTTTTCATAAATATCCACAATGATTAACTGTTTCGGATTATGGGACGCAATCTGCCTGCACAGCTCGCTGCCAATCGAGCCGCCGCCGCCCGTTACCATAACAACCTGCCCGGATACATAGCCCATAATCGAGTCCAAATCGATTTCTACCGGGTCCCTGCCTAACAGGTCGTTCATATCCACGTCTTTTAGCTTCGTTACGCTCACATCCCCGTTTACAAGCTGGTACATGCCCGGCAGACGCTTTAATTCGCAGCCGGTTTCCTTGCAGATTTCCACAATTTCTTTGATTTTTTTCGGCGGCGCTGACGGAATCGCAATCATAATTTCATGCACATGCAGGATATCCACCAGCTCCGGTATCATATGGCGGTCGCCGTAAACCCGCACGCCGTGCATATAGCTGCCCTTTTTCATCAAATCGTCGTCTACGGCTCCCACAATGTTCAGGTTAATGTATTTACTGTCGATAATCTCTTTAATCAGCATATTCCCGGCGCTGCCCGCCCCTACAATCAGCACATTGCGCTGCTTTGTCTTCTGCCCGGACAGCTTCTGGCGCACGATGCGGATGACACGGTAAAAATACCGCCCGAAAATCGTAAATATCAAAAGAAACAGCCCGTAAAAGACATAAAAACTGCGCGGCATCGGATAAGACGAATTTCGTCCATGCAGGATATGTACATAAACAGTCAGTATAATATCGTCCAGAAAGCATGCGCAGCAGATATACATAAGCTCCGTCGAGCCCGCATAAGACCACAGGCTCGAATACAGCCTGAAAAGCATAAAGATAATGACGGTAATCACCGCCGCCGTCCACATAATCTGCACGCATTTATCCAGATAATTATCCGGTATCCATTCCAGATGAAGGTCAAATCTGGCCATCAGCGCTAACAGGCAGGAAAGGACTACCACACATATATCATAACATACGAGGAAAAACCTCCGTATCCACAGCTCCATATTTTTCATTCGTTTCTTCTCCTTAATAATCTCCCGCGTCAGCCCGTTTTTTGTTCTGTATCCGAACCAGAACCTGCCTGTGTTACATAAATGCTTTCCTCTAATCCATGCACACGGTAATTCCCTTTCGGATAAGCGCTCATAGAAAGGTCATAGCTGAAGCTGCCAAACGCCTTTTCCGCCATTTTCCCGGCCTTTCCAGGAACCGCGGCCGCAAGCCGGACAAACGGAGCCAGCGCTTTGATAAGACGGACCTTTCTGCCGCCCGCCTGCGCGATAAGGGCCACCAGGGCAGACGTATCCGCATAGGTATCATTCTGCGGGAAAAATACGCCGCTGTCTTCGTTTTCGATTAAAAGGCGCACAAATTCACACAGATTGTCGATATGTAACAGGGAACGTTCATTTTTCACAAGCGGAAATACCGGCGTTACGGCTGCTATTTTCGCAAGCATCTGATAATTTCCTTTTCCGCCTTTTCCATAAATCATCGGCGGACGCAGCACGCAGACTTTAAAATCCTCAGTCGCCAGAGCCCGGACTCCTTTGTCCCCCTGCCATTTGCTGTTTCCGTAAACATTCGCAGGCGCCGGCCTTGTTTTTGCGGTAATCCGCCGCCGGCCTTCGTCCGGCCCCGCGCTTTCGCCGTAAATAATCATGCTGCTCATAGAAATAAACTGCTTTACACCGGCGCTTTTCGCCTTCTTCGCCGCTTCTACGGCAAGGTCGCGGTTTACTTCATAATATAGCTGCTTCTGTGCCTTCGATACTTTCTCCGTGTCCACATGCGCAATGCCTGCCACATGAAAAACCGTATCATATTTCGAAAAATCATGTTCCTTCCACTGCTCTCCGTGCACATCCAGCTCGGTCACCTCATAATGCCCGCCAAATGCAGACAGCCAGTCCTTTACGGCCATGCCGATAAAACTCCCTGCCCCGGTAATCAGTATTTTTTTCTTCTCTTTTGCAAGGAGCTCCTTATCCCGTTCATAAATCAGCCTGGCAGCTTCCTTTCCGCCCGGCACAGCTGCTCTGTGCACATTCCGCCCTCCTGCTGTGCCCTGCCTGTTTTCCTTTTTTCGTACAGCTCTTTCGATTCCTCTGGCACTGTCTTTCCCGCTCATAGTTACATACTGTCTGGTACGCCTTATCGTCCCTGTGCCGCCTTCCACAACGCCTCTGTGTCCGGCTACGGCAAAAACAGTGCCGATGACGCAGCGGATATCCATCCAGAGCCCGTATTTTTTCACATATTCTCCGTCCAGCACTGCTTTCACCGGGATTTCCAGTTCATCCCTGCCGTTAATCTGCGCCCATCCCGTAAGGCCCGGCAGGATATCGTTCGCCCCGTATTTATCGCGCTCTTTTATCAAATCATACTGATTCCACAAAGCCGGCCTCGGCCCCACAATGCTCATATCTCCCCGCAGGATATTAAAAAGCTGCGGCAGCTCATCCAGGCTGTATTTACGCAGAAACGCGCCTGTTTTTGTCACCATGGCATCCGGGTTTTTCAAAAGATGCGTCGGCATATCCTTCGGCGTATCTGTATACATCGTGCGGAATTTATAGATTTCAAAATGCTTTTTATGGATACCGACCCGGGTCTGGCGGAAAATAACCGGGCCCCTGGAGTCTTTCTTTATCGCGATGCTGATGCCGATAAGAAGCGGCGACAAAAAAAATACGGCAGTGCCGGATAATGCAGCATCGGCAATGCGCTTAAATCTGGTGTAGCGGGTATTTGTATGTACTGCTTTTTCGTTCATGACCTGATACCTTCCTCCGTATACAGCGGTGCTGTAAGTTCTTTTATCCGAAATGCCTGTAACAGTAAAGACGGGCTGTACTGTTACAAGAGCTTTTCTTATTTTATCATATTATAGAACGGCTGAAAATATGAATCTTTCATCTTGGGCTGACACTTTATGCCATGTATCCTTCTGGCATAAATGCAGTTTTTTGGGAAACGTGACGGCCCTATTTCAGGCCGTTCAAATCAAAATACACCCGGCTTTTTACTGTATCATCCAGCGCCTGAATCAGTGTCCCGGCCTCCTGGATGTGCTCGCGGTGCGTAATGATAACACACACTTGTCTCGCTCCCTCGTATTTTTTCCGCCGCAGCAGAGGGACCTTATGCCACTCCTCTGCATACGGAAGACTCTTTTGTATCATCGCATTCATTACTTTTGATCTGACTCCTGCATCTGCGATAGCGCATAATGCAATATCACGTACTGCCCTCATATTTTACAGTCTGCCCCCTAATTAAATCCTACCACTTTCTGCGCAATTTTATATGCCGCAATGGAAATGCGCCTTCCGCCTCTGCCCGGAAGATTCATCGTATTTCCCATAATCCCGTTTCGAAGCCGGTGAAACAGCCGGATGTCCTGCTGTTTGATATAACGCCACAGCTCCCGCTTTTTCTCCAGGTTTTCCTCCGTTCCTGAACGAATCAGCAGAACCGTGGAAATCACGGTGATAATTTCCAGGTAATTAAACATATACTTCCGCTGCTTTTTATTTGGGATTTTCCATAAATCATAAGCGTCAATCATCATTTTATTGACTTTAATCTGCTGGTCAATGCGCCTTATCATAATCTCTTCATTCACCGACTGGTCGCCTCTTCCGATATAGTACCGGTAAAAATCCACATTCAGGTAATACATCGTCTTTACATGCACCAGCGGGATATACACATACAGATTATCGACATAAAACGTATGCTTTGGAAGCTCCAGGCCGCAGTCCCTTAGAAGCTTCGTCCGGTAAATAACCGAATGCATCAAAAGGTACTGGCCCTTTCTCATATGGCGCACATCGCTCCAGGTAAACATTTTATCCTGAACTAGCGCGGATGTATATTTCATTACCTTTTTATGCTTTGCTCCTTCTTTTTCATACACAAAATTCGAAATCAGCATATCCAGCGTCTGGTCAGAGCCTGCAATTTCCCGCAGCGTATCCAGAATCTTTTGATATGCCTCTAAATCCACCCAGTCGTCGCTGTCTACCACCTTGAAAAACAGTCCCTGCGCATTCTTAAGCCCTGTATTGACTGCTTCCCCGTGTCCGCCGTTTTCCTGATGTACCGCTTTTACAATCTCCGGATATTTTTTCTCATATGCCCTGGCAATCTCCGGTGTCATATCCTGGGAACCGTCATTTACGATAATAATTTCCACATCATCTCCTCCAGGCAGCAGGGATTTGATACAGCGCTCCATATAATCCTGGGAATTGTAACACGGTATTGCAATCGATAATAGTTTCATTCTTTTCTCCTTTAACCGGCAAATAAGGCCCGCATTACAGCAGCTTTTCAGCCAGCTCCAGCGCCTTTTTGGTCATCGCATCCATATTGTAATATCTGTACTCCGCCAGCCTGCCAAGCAGATGCAGATTCGGATAGCGCTCTGCCAGTTTTTTATATTTTTGATATAATTTTTCATTTTCGGGATTCATAATCGCATAATACGGGATTTCTCCTTCCGCGCCGCTGTAGGCAAACGGATATTCCCTTACAATCGTTGTCCCGGATGTATCTTTCTGCCCGGTCAGATACTGAAATTCCGTAATCCTGGTAAAATCCTCACTGACCGTATAGTTTACCACACTGTGCCCGTTCTGGAAATCCTCCTGTGCCAGATGCTCGAGTTCAAATCGCAGCGAGCGGTACGGCAGCCTTCCGTATTTTAATCCAAAAAGTCTGTCCAGCTCCCCTGTATAAATCACACAGCCTTCGAATACTTTCCCTTCATAACGGATTTGCGAATCTCCAAATTCCAAAAGCTTTCCGGCATCCGTACCTGTTAAAAGCGTAATATTTTCATGGTCCAGCATGCGTTCAAACATCCCTGTAAACCCGTGAAGCGGCACTCCCTGGTATTTATCCTGAAAATAGCGGTTATCATAAGAAATCAGCACCGGCACTCTGCCTGTTACCTGCGGGTCGATTTCTTCCGGCGTCTGCCCCCACTGTTTCATTGTATATTTCAAAAAAACATTCTCATAAACGTACTGTGCAATTGCCTGTATCTGCGGGTCCTTATTCTGCCTTAATTCCATAATCCCGACCCTGCTGCCGCTTCCGTATGCCTGCACCAGCTTTTTTTCCAGCGTATCTGCCAGTTCCTTTTCATAAACCATATGCAGCGTATTTAAATTAAACGGGACCGGAATCAGCTTTCCGTTTACATCTGCCACAACCTGATGACCGTTTTCATACAGATACCACTCCGTGAATTCAGACAGATACGAAAATACATCCTCCATATTCGTATGGAAAATGTGCGGGCCGTACTCATGTATCAGGATGCCATAATCATCCAGCCTGTCATAGCAGTTGCCGCCGATGTGCTCCCTCTTTTCAATTACCAGCACTTTCTGGTTTCCTTTTTCTGCCAGCTGCCTCGCAGCTGTAATCCCGGCGATACCTGCTCCGATTACGATGCTGTCGTACATAGGTTCCCTCCCTGTCATTGCTATCATTCATTTTATCGTACAAAATTGATTATACACAATTTTTCGCAAAATGCCAGTGCTTTTTGCATATAATTACACGCTTCTGTTCTTTTGCGGAAGAGTTTTTGAAAAAAACCGCCAGCATCAGCCAGCGGTTCCATCGTTACTATATTTTGTTTTATCCTTCGTTGTCATTCTG
>CANDJC010000029.1 GCA_947384955.1 uncultured Eubacterium sp.
AGGCGGTCTGTCTTATAAAATCCGCTCAGGTATTCATCCTGCGAAAATCTGCGTCTTTCCGGGCTGGTATTCTTTTTTCTTCGCGTTTATGTGATTTTGCCGTTTCTGTCACCTGACGCGCAAGCTGCATAAAATCATACAGGCCGTTTTTCACGGGAAGCGCATAGTGGATGTCACTCTGGTTTTCTATCCCCAGGATACAGTATGCCATGTTCCCGTCGGTCATAACTGTTTTCAGCACATCCCGGTATCTTTGTTCCGGCACGGATGCATCTCCGCTTCCATATGGTACGACAATCTCTGTTGAATCCAGTTCCCTTAAATTTTCTGGTTTTATCACTTTTCTGCCATGATACAGATATTTGTTAAAGGCATCTGCGAATACCGCAGGGTTACGCATGTATTCTTTTGTCACGGTATCTTTTTTACCCAATAAACCACCTCTTTCTATCAAAAAAATAATACAGAACTTTTTTGCACTTAAACAGATTTTTATATATTATAACATCTTCTTTTATGCATTGCATTATTTTTTCATTTCTTTTGGAATACGGCATAAAAACAGTCTGCCAGCCGCATCTATTGAATTTTCAGCAGTTCAAACAAGAAACTATTTATCTTCCCATCATCCGGCGTCCGAGGGGCCAAAATATACCATCTCCCAAAAACAATAACTCATCTTTTATGATAAAAAAAAGTGAGAAAAGTGTCATATTCCTTGCATAAATCGCACATATATGCTATAATTCTCCCAAAGCATATTTTCTTCATGCAGGAGCCGAAATCCTTGCATGCCCAGGGACAAATCCCGTCTAATGACATTTCTATACAGCACCCATCCAGGCCGTGCTGTATTCAAAACCAGGAAAATCCATGCTTTTGAAACCAGATTAAAATAAGGCAGAGGGTTTTCACGACGGAATTCTCTGCGGCAGACAGGAGGAAAACAGATGAAGAAACATGCTGCTAAAAAAACCGTAGGCAAAAATATTCCGGCAGCGCAGGCAGTCAATGCCGTATCTCACGCGGCATCTATCAGCAGTACAGAGGAATACGGAAAAATCAGCGGCCGCCGGAGGGCAGCCGAGACAGTTATCAAAGAACTGGTTAAAAATGCAAGATTCACAGGAGCCCTATTGAAAGTGCTGCTCAAGGAGCTGGAAGGGGAATCACTGGACGATTTCTGCAGGAATACAGGAGCTGACATAGTGACAGGAAATTCCCTCGGGGGTCTTGCAACAGAAGTCGGCAGCACATATACAAAAGATATCCGTCTTGACCTTATATTTGAGCATGCTTCAGACAAAGGGCTGATACTGAGAATAAACGAGGAAGCGCAGACCAAACAGAAATCGTATCAGGAAAGAAATCTGAAGTCCTATTCTCTGACAGCAAGGGCTGTTTATTATGCATCTCTTGCGATGGCGACTCAGCTGCAGTCAGGGGAGGAATACCATAAAATCAGGAAGGTGTACAGCATATGGCTCTGTTATGAGCGGCCGATACCAGAAGCAGGGGAGCCCGTCATTCGTTACAGTCTGCGGATGGACAAGGATTATACATATACAGACGGTACACCGCTGACTGACTGCAGGAGAAAATTTGACAGCGGGGACCTGATGGAGATTGTAATGGTATCTGTACCGGATGTGGAACGGATTTACAGCAGCGAAAATCTGCTTCACAGCGGAAAATACAGAGAAGAGATGATAACAGTGCTCTATTACCTGCTTTCGGAAAAGACGGACAGCAGCAAGAGAACAGAATTTTATTATGACCGCGGAATTATTGTACGCGGAAGCGAGGAGGAAAATAAAGTGACAGTAATGGAAGAACTGAGAATGATAATTGAAGAAGAAAAGATGATAACAGAAGAATTTAGAAAAAGGGCAGAGGAGTCAGAGAGAAAAGCAGAAGAATCAGAGAGACGGGCAAAAGAGTCAGTGAAAAAAGCGGAAGAAAGAGCAGCAGAAGCTGAAAAACAGGCCGCAGTTTATGTAACGGTAAATCTGGGAAGGAAGAACGGACTGGATTTAGAGAATCAGATTTCCATGATAGCGGAGCAGCTCAGAGTCGGCCAGGAAGAAGCCAGGGAAATTTACAGGGCATATTCATAGTATATTTACAGGCGCTGTATTCCGTCTGTCTGGTAAAGTATCAGGCGGCAAAGCACTTTGTGTGTATTTGCCGCACATTCTTTTATTCTGTATAAAATCACGAATTCTGTAGAATAACCCAAATTTACAAAAGATTTATAATATTTCTTTCTATAAGTGGTTTTGCAAATTTCCAAAATGTGTTAGAATAAGTCGTTATAAGTGCACAGACAAGTTTTTCATAGATAACACAATCAAAAAGGAGACGACATGGAAAAATCCAAAGTATATTTTACGACATTTAAAGCAAGCGGAAGTGAAAACCTTCTTCAGAAACTCCGAAGACTGATGATTACGGCGGGAATGAAGGATATTGATTTTACTGACAAATATACGGCAATTAAGATTCATTTTGGCGAATACGGCAATCTGGCATTTTTGCGTCCTAATTATGCAAAGGTTATGGCAGACCTGGTAAAAGAGTGCGGCGGCAGGCCGTTTTTAACAGACTGCAATACGCTGTATGTGGGCAGCCGCAAGAATGCTCTGGACCATTTAGAAACGGCATACCTGAACGGATTTACGCCATATGCGACCGGATGCCATGTGCTGATTGGAGACGGGCTGAAGGGCACGGATGAAACGCTTGTGCCGGTGAACGGCGAATATATTAAAGAAGCAAAGATTGGCTCTGCGATTATGGATGCGGATGTATTTCTGACACTGACGCATTTTAAAGGGCATGAGATGGCAGGATTTGGCGGCGCTCTGAAAAATATCGGAATGGGATGCGGTTCCAGGGCGGGAAAGATGGAGATGCATAATGACGGGAAGCCGTTTGTGGCGGATACAGACGGATGTATCGGCTGCGGCAGCTGCCAGCGTATCTGTGCACACGATGCTCCTGTGATTGAGAATAAGAAAGCGCGTATTGACCATGATAAATGTGCGGGCTGCGGCAGATGTCTGGCAGTCTGTCCGAAAGATGTAATTAAGCCAAGCTCAGGCAGCTCGGTTAAGAGTCTGAACTGCAAAATGGCAGAGTACAGTCTGGCAGTCTGCAAAGGCAGGCCGAATTTTCATGTATCTCTTGTCTGCGATGTTTCACCGAACTGTGACTGTCATCCGGAAAATGATATACCGATTATTCCGGATGTAGGAATGTTTGCATCCTTCGACCCGGTGGCGCTGGATGCAGCCTGCGCGGATGCTGTAAACAGAATGCCGGTCATCGAAGGAAGCGTGTTAAGCGAGAATGTAAAAGAAAAATCTGACCACGAAGAGGGACACGATCATTTTTATATGACGCATCCTGACACAGAATGGAAATCGTGTATCGAGCATGCAGAAAAAATCGGGCTTGGCAGCAGCCAGTATGAACTGATGGAAATCTAGCAGGAAGTACGCACAGCCAGTAAGAACGTGATTCACAGACATGAAAGTCTTCCTTACAGTCCGGCTGGTGAGAGTTCAGGATTTGTCTGCCCGTTATTGTCAGAAATGGCAGCAGAAGAGACAGGATGTCTGCTGCCAGAAAAGTACATGAGAAGAGCTGCGTTAAGATACCAATTCGTAATCAGGAATGAAGGAAGAGTTATTGTAGCGGAGGAAACAGTAACAGGAAAAAGATGTAACAGGGCAGTTCGTCTGAACTGTCAGGAAGAAGGCAGGGCAGAAATTTGAGAGAAAAATTTGGTTTAAAGAAATTAGAAAATGAAATCTTGCTGGAGCGTTTCCGCACAATGAGCCAGCCGGCTCTGGTGTCTAAGACCAATGGCCTGAGCGGAAAGCTTTATATTGCATCAGAAATGGAACGGATGGATAAAATCGGATATGACTGTGTGGCAGCATGCGTAAATGATATAGCAGCGCTGGGTGCGGAGCCGCTGTTCTTTTATGCAAATATATCCTGTGTCAGGCCTAAGGCAGATAAAATCAGGATTATTGAAGAGGGAATTTCAGAAGGGTGCGCAAAAGCCGGAATTCAGTTTGCCGGAAGTGAAATCGTGGAACTGCCGGACAAGTATGCGTTTGACCAGTATGAGCTGGCTGGATTTATTGTCGGGATTGTGGACAGGAAGAAAAAAATCGGCGGTGCCAGACTTCAGGACGGGGATGTGATTATCGGGCTTCCTTCAGACGGGCTGCATAATAACGGATATGTACTGGCAAGGAAGCAGCTGTTTTTATCAAAGGGAACAATGGAAGTTTATTATGATATGCTGGGCTCTACATTAGGCGAGCAGCTGCTGCGTCCTACAAAGATGTACCGGGCATGCATCGAACGGCTGATGGCGGGGGATATTGAAATCAAATCCTGTGTGCAGGTTGCTCATGGAGGACTTGACCGTGCAATGCGCCTGCTTTTAAGGGAAAATAACGGAGCTGTGGTAAAGCGGAGAATGGATACCATGCCGCCATTATATCAGATGCTTCACAATGATGGAAATATTGATATCCAGCAGATGCGTCAGACATTTAATATGGGAATCGGGATGCTTTTAATAGTATCGGAAGAAAATGCTGACAAGGCGGCTGAATATCTGGAAGAAGCAGGGGAAAGTCCGGTTTTTTTAGGACTTGTTGAAGCAGAGCGGGATTTTATCCGGTATCTGGATTAGAGCAGAAACAGACTGAGCTGCAGCAGCTGGGTCAGAAAGCGGGGTATATGCATGAGTTCACAGGACAGACTTGAAAATGTGTTAAGGGATATACATATCATGATATCCAGAAGCGAGGCGTTTGATGCAGAGCGGATTATTGTCAGCAAAAATCTGATGTTTGACCTGATTGACCGTCTGAATGCCAGCGTTTATGAGATAATGGATGAATATGAGCTGACGCAGCAGAGCAGAGACCGTGCGCTGCGGGAAAACAGAAGAGAAGGCGAAAAGATTATCCAGGATGCGAATCACCAGGCGGAAGATATTTACGCGGCGTCGGTCCTTTATACGGAAGAGGCTCTGAATCATCTGCACAGCATGGTGGAAGAAGCGGACGATACAATTGGCAGGCTGTACCGAAAATTTCAAAAGGATATGAAGCAGCAGGAGGATACGATTCGGGAAAATCATCTGGAATTAAAGAGCCAGCTGCAGCTTTTGTCAGATACAAATAAATATCTGCGGCTGATTGAAGACCGCAACCGGGAGATAGAGCGTGAACGGAAAGACAGGAAAGGCAGGAAGGCGAAAGCAAAGGATGTAAGAAATCTGATAAAGCCTGAGATTAAAATTAATGAAGAATATTTCCGCAAAGCCGGTATTCCATTTGAAAAGGAAGAAGAGAAGCCGCAGCCGGAAGAGGATATTTCGGAAGATATTCTGATTCAGATGGAACCTCTGGAAGATGAGGGGGTTATAGAATCTTCTTTAAGAAAAGCAGACGAGATACCGGGACGCGATTCCTCCTGGAAGGGAAGCATAAAAAAGACCGAAAATGCGGAAAATGAAGACGAAATCAGAAAAGCAGAAGAGGCAAAAAGAACTGACGAAATCAGAAAAGCGGAAGAGATAAAAAGAGCTGACGAAATCAGAAAAGCAGAAGAGGTAAAAAGAGCCGAAGAAGTCAGAAAAGCCAGTGAAATAAAAGAAACAGAAGGAATCAGGAAGTCTGATGAAATAAAAGAAACAGAAGAAATCAGAAAGTCTGGTGAAATAAAAGGAACAGAAGAAGTCAGAAAGTCTGGTGAAATAAAAGGAACTGACAAAATCAGAACAGCTGAGGAGCTAAAGAGAGCTGAAGAAATCAGAACCGTGAAAGAAATAAACAAAGCTGAGGAAATCAGAACCGCGGAACAAATAAACAGAACTGAAGAAATTAGAACAGATGAAATAAAAAAGGCTGAGGAAATCAGAACCGCGGAACAAATAAACAGAGCTAAAGAAGTCAGTCAGCTGGAGAGAGCTGCAGCAGCCGGCGGAGAAATCAGAACAGCCGCAGATATCAGAGAGAGTGGCGTTACTGAAAAAGACAATACGAAAGATGCCGGATTGAAGAAAAACATGGAACTGGATGACAGAAGCAGGCCGCAGCAATCTGAAAATACAGATAGAAACAGCAGCTTGAAAGCAAACAGCGGGCTGAAAACAAACAGCGGTTATCTGAAAAATACTGTAACATCATCGGACATCAGTTTAGAAGAAGGTACAAATAAGCTGGCAGGCAGCAGTTATCTGGAAAGTGCAGGAGCATCGGCAGGCAGCAGCTATCTGGAAAGTGCAGGAGCATCGGCAGGCAGCAGCTATCTGGAAAGTGCAGGAGCATCAGCAGGCGGCAGCTACCTGGAAAGTGCATCAGCAGGCGGCAGTTATCCAGCAAGCGGCAAAGCGTTATCGGGCAGCAGTCTGCCAGCTGAAGACAGGGTGTCAGACAGAGGCAGTCTGTCCGATAAAATTGGCAATACGGCAGGTGAGGCCTTTCAGGAATATGCAGACATGCCAGCCGCGGGTGCCGGAAACAGAGACAGCGAGGCATTTTCGGCAGATGCCGGGGCACGAAACAGCTTTGGGATATCAGATTCTGAACAGGCGCAGCCAGAGCAGGATGCGCCGAAGGTCCCGGCAATAGATGAAGAACTTGTGAAAGTGAACCTGGATGCAGAATATTTCAGGTGGAAACAGGAAGAAGAGCATCCAGGGCAGAAGCAGAAGGAAAAATTATCGCTGCTTGATAAGTTAATGGGCAAGAAGAAATCTTTTTAACGAATATGATATTTTGCAATGAAGGAGGAACAAAAAATGAAACTATACGACAAAGGTGTATATCTTTTAAACGGCATTGAGCTGATAGAAGATACGCCGAAAGCAGCTGCAGCTATAAAAGCTAAGACAGGCACTGAGGTAACAAAAGCCCAGGCAAAGACACAGACAATTGCTTACAGTATTTTAAAAGAGCATAATACATCCGGCAGTATGGAAAAGCTTCAGATTAAGTTTGACAAACTGACTTCACATGACATTACATTTGTAGGAATTATTCAGACCGCCCGGGCATCCGGTCTTGAGAAGTTTCCGATTCCTTATGTACTGACAAACTGCCACAACAGTCTGTGCGCAGTCGGCGGGACGATTAATGAAGACGATCATATGTTTGGCCTTTCCTGTGCGAAAAGATACGGCGGAATTTATGTACCTCCTCATCAGGCAGTGATTCATCAGTTTGCCAGAGAAATGCTTGCCGGCGGCGGGAAGATGATTTTAGGCTCTGACTCTCACACCCGTTACGGCGCGCTGGGTACGATGGCAATGGGCGAAGGCGGCCCGGAGCTGGTCAAACAGCTGCTTGAGCAGACATATGACATTAATATGCCGGAAGTGGCAGGCGTTTATCTGACCGGGAAGCCTGAGAAAGGCGTCGGCCCTCAGGACATTGCGATTGCAATTATTAAGGAAGTGTTTGCAAACGGGTTTGTAAAAAATAAAGTAATGGAATTTATGGGGCCTGGCGTGGCAAACCTGAGCGTTGATTACAGAATCGGCATCGATGTCATGACTACAGAGACAACCTGCCTTTCTTCTATCTGGAAAACGGATGAACAGGTGAAGGAATTTTATGATATTCACGGACGGAGCGAAGAATACAAAGAATTAAATCCGGGGCAGACAGCTTACTATGACAGCATGATTGAACTGGATTTAAGCACGGTAAAGCCGATGATTGCCATGCCGTTCCATCCGAGCAATGCATATACAATTGAAGAACTGAACGCAAATCTTTCCGATATTCTGGAAGACTGTGAAAAGAAGGCTCAGGTAAGCTTTAACGGTTCGGTACAGCTGAATCTGAAAGAAAAAGTACGCAATGGAAAGCTGTATGTAGACCAGGGGATTATCGCCGGGTGTGCCGGCGGCGGATTTGAAAATATCTGCGATGCTGCGGATATTTTAGACGGTGCCGGAATCGGAGCTGATGAATTTACGCTGAGTGTGTATCCGGCAAGCATGCCTGTTTATATGGAACTGGTGCGCAATGGCGCGGCTGCTAAGATTATGGCGGCAGGCGGCGTTATGAAGACCGCTTTCTGCGGACCATGCTTCGGCGCCGGAGATACGCCTGCGAATAACGGATTTTCGATTCGGCATTCTACAAGAAATTTCCCGAACAGGGAGGGCTCTAAGGTACAAAACGGGCAGATTGCTTCGGTTGCGCTTATGGATGCGCGTTCGATTGCGGCTACGGCAGCGAATAAAGGTTATCTGACAGCGGCAACAGAGATTGATGTTAACTTTACGAAGCCGAAATATTTCTTTGATAAGACAATATACGAAAACCGCGTATTTGACAGCCATGGCATAGCGGATACTTCTGCGGAGCTGAAAATGGGACCGAATATTAAAGACTGGCCGAAGATGTCAGCTTTGACAGACCATCTTGTACTAAAAGTTGTATCAGAGATTCACGACCCGGTGACAACGACAGATGAACTGATTCCGTCAGGCGAAACTTCTTCTTACAGGTCAAATCCGCTAGGGCTGGCTGAATTTACGTTATCCAGAAAAGACCCGGATTATGTAGGCCGTGCGAAAGAAGTGCAGAAAGCAGAAAAGGTAAGAGAAGAAGGCGGACATCCATACGAAGTGCTGCCGGAACTGAAAGACGCCGTGGACGTTATCCTGCAGAAATTCCCGGGAGCAGATGAAAAGAACACGGGTATCGGAAGCACGATATTCGCAGTAAAGCCGGGAGACGGTTCTGCGCGTGAACAGGCCGCTTCCTGTCAGAAGGTGTTAGGCGGCTGGGCAAATATCGCACACGAATATGCGACGAAGAGATACCGTTCGAATCTGATTAACTGGGGAATGCTTCCGCTGCTTGTACCGGAAGGAGAGCTTCCGTTTCAGAATGGAGATTATCTGTTCCTGCCAGACATCCGCAGGGCGGTAGAGGAAAAAGCGTCTGATATTACTGCTTATGCGGTAAAAGAGGGCAGCTTAAAGGAATTCCATATGACGCTCGGGGAACTGACAGATGATGAACGTGAGATTATTTTAAAAGGATGCCTGATTAATTTTAACAGAAAATAAAACAGGGACATTGTTATGGAAAAAGTTGAGGAAAAACAAATAGCGCGGAAGCATAAGAAACTCAGTTCGGACTGGAATATCAGGCCTTATCTGGCTATGGGGCTGACATTTTTTATCGTATTCTGCTGCTGTATTCTGGTTGTCTGTATTTTGTTTCGTTTTAATGATATCAAGTCTGGATTTGGCATGCTCGGAAGGATAGCGCAGCCTATTTTAATCGGATTAGGAATTGGTTATCTGATTAATCCGATTATGATGTTTTTTGAGCGCTGGCTGTTGAAACTGGCGGATATCAAAGGCGGAAGGAAAAAATTCCGCCGGCTTATCCGGACACTTTCAAGTATTCTGGCAGTGCTTGTATTTCTAATGGTGATTGCTATGCTGTTATCCATGGTGATACCGGAAGTGTCTGAAAATATCTCGAATCTGGTAGATACAATGCCTGCGCAGATTAATTCTTTCCTTGTGCATCTGAGTGAATGGGAATACGGCAACCATGAGATTACCGCGATTTTGGAAAATTATCTGAAAACAGCGGCGGACTGGTTTCAGGACTGGCTGAAAAATTCGCTGCTGCCTCAGACAAAAGATTATGTGGCTACGGTTACAAGCGGCGTTATGAATGTGCTGGCAGCATTTAAAAATATTATTATCGGATTAATCGTATCGATTTATGTAATGTGCGAAAAGGAGAATTTTGAGGGACAGGCTAAAAAGATTATTTTCGCATTTTTTCCGGCACGCGCGGCAAACCAGGCAATTCAGCTGTTTCATACTACAAATGATATTTTCGGTGGATTTATCAAAGGCAAGCTGCTGGATTCGCTGATTATCGGCATTATCTGCTATATTGTACTGTCCATTATCAAAATGCCGTATACGCTGTTAGTCAGCGTGATTGTCGGTGTTACGAATATCATTCCGTTTTTCGGGCCGTTTATCGGAGCGATTCCCAGTGCATTTTTAATTTTGCTGGACGACCCGCTGTATGCGTTATATTTTGTAATTTTTGTCGTAATACTGCAGCAGGTGGACGGCAATATTATCGGGCCTAAGATACTGGGAGACTCCACGGGGCTGTCTTCATTCTGGGTTATGTTTGCTATTTTAGTCGGAAGCGGGCTGTTCGGAGTGATGGGGATGCTGCTGGGCTGTCCGGTATTTGCGGTGATTTATTATATTATGCAGAAAACGGTTCATTTTTTCTTAAATAAGAAAAAGCTGCCGGAAAGTACGCGGGTATATATAGAAGCAACCGGAGTAGACCCGAAAGATGGAAAACTCTGGTACGGGAAATATGTCGATGAAATGCAGGACGAACAATAAATATTTTTAACGAGTTTTTTGACATAAGCCATTACCTATGGTAAACTAGCATTGGGTTATAATGCTAAGTGTGACAGAAATGGACGGGACCCAAAAAGAATCCCTTACAGATAGATGGTGGCGAGCGTGGATAAATACGAGTTTAAACTGAAAGCTGACGAGATGAAAGCGCTGGTAAGTGCGCGTAATTATAGTGCTGCTGCAGAAATTGCAGAAACGATTAACTGGCGAAAGATTCGGAATCTGAATGCCCTTGTGCTGGCTGGTGAAATCTTTGAACAGGTGGAGCGCTATGAGGAAAGCAAGGAAATCCTTCTTATGGCGTATGATAAATCTCCGATTGGCAGAAATATTATATACCGTCTGGCAGAAATTGCCATTAAGACAAAGCATTTTGACGAAGCGCAGGAATATTATGATGAATTTGTAGATATTGCGCCGCATGATAATCTGAAGTTTGTCTTAAAGTACAAGATGACAGCTGCTCAGGGACTTTCTTTTCAGGAACAGATTCAGATTCTGGAGGAATTAAAGGAACAGGAATATTCGGAAGAATGGGCCTATGAGCTGGCGTATCTGTATCACCGGGACGGACAGCCGGAAAAGTGTGTAGAAGCCTGCGACGAGCTGATTCTATGGTTTGGCGACGGTATTTATGTAGAAAAAGCGCTGGAACTGAAAATGCATTACCAGCCGCTGACGAAGCTTCAGGAGGAGAAGTACCGGATATTCCGCCAGAAACGGACCGGGGTTATTGAAGTAAGACCGAATGATTTTCTGGAATCCGGCGAGATTGTAAATGAACCCGTTGAGATTCCTTCTGTAAGGACGAATACAGGACAGTACAATACAGCAAACCTTCAGGAGGAGATTGCCAGAGGAATTCAGCAGATTGCTTCGACAGATGATACGGCGCAGGTGCCTGGCGGCGGGGAAAGCATCAGACAGCTGGCACAGGAAAATCCTTATCTGTCTGTGCCTTCCGATAACGGGCAGAAATCAGCCCGCATTCGGAAACTGGTCAGAATGCAGGAAACGGCAGATTTGGTTCTGGGCGAAGACGCTGACTGGCGGGGGCGCTCCGGGGATTTTGGAGAGCCGGGTAATTTCATGAACTATGGAAATCCGGTTCTGGCAGGCGGGTCTATGAGCTATGCGGATTCCGTTATACCGGAAAATGCTGCGGGTTATGAAGAACCGGGTATGCCAGGATATTCTTCGAATTACGGAGGGCCGGATATGCCGGGATATTCTTCGGATTATGGAGGAGCGGATATGCCAGGATATTCTTCAGATTACGGAGGGCCGGATATGCCGGGGCGTTTCATGAGTTATGAAGAATCTGGAGAGCAGGACCGTTTCTCAGATGATGAAGAGCCGGATGTGCCGGAGCGTTCCATGAGCTTTGAAGAGATACAGGCAGAATGGGAAAAAACCAAGCTGGCGATGCAGAGCGTTCTGGAGGAAGCCAGTGAGCGGGAGATTGAGCCGGAAAAAGAAAAGACACTGGAAGAGGCAGAGGTTTTAATGGAACGTCTGCTGGATATCGTGTCACAGATGTCTGTAAAAGAATCACCGGATGAACGTTCGGTTCAGAATCATCAGGTGACAGAGCAGAATATTCAGGCTCCGGAAATGCAGGACGGCCTGGACCAGGCAGGCAGGATTGTCGCCAGTATCAATAAGCTTTTGCAGGAGCAGATAGACAGCCTGATAGCAGAAGAAATGCAGAAACAGGAGGCTTCTGTACACACAGTATCAGATCCCACAAGAGAACTGCCGCGGTTACCGGAGGAATTTGTTATGTCCAGCCAGGGACTGCAGGCAGCAGAAGAAATGAAAGCAGATGATGAAGAAAATAGAGATGTGAAGAGTATGGAGAATCAGGGTGCAGTTTCGATTATGGAGAAACTGATAGCAGAGGAGACTGCAAAAAGTGCAGATAATCCTGAAATGAAGCCTGAAATTTCAGCGATAGAGCTTTTGCAGAGAGTCCGCATGGAAAGTTCGGCAATGGACCTTGGACAAAAGGCAGCCGCTGGAAAACAGGTTATGGACTTAAGCCAGAGAGTCCGCGCAGATGATGCAGCAGCAGATTTGAACTACGAAAGCCAGCAGAATCCGGCAGCAGCCCGGCAGGAAGCAATGCCAGACAGTGCGGGGACAGATTATTACCGGCAGGAAGAAATGCCGGACAGGGCAGAGACAGATTATTACCGGCAGGAAGAAATGCCAGACGGAGCACAGGCAGATTATTACCGGCAGGAAGGTATGCCTGGCAGCCCGGCAGTAAGCATTCAGTATGCAGCACCTGAAAATTCGAGAGCGGATTTTATACAGCAGCCAGCGGAAGGCAATCCAGGCATGGATTTTATGCAGCCGTCTGGCAATCCGAGAGCGGATTTTATACAGCAGCCGGCGGCAGGCAGTCTGGCAATGGGTGCGCAGGACAGGAGTTTTATAAGCAGCCCGGCAGCGGAAGGATTCAGGCAGGATTTAGAAGAAATGCCGGAATCAGAAGGATTCAGACAGAATCTGGATAAAATCCCGGCAGCGGATGCAGCAAGGCCGGTATCCGCGATAGACCCGGTAAGTTACATTAAAGAAAGGACAGCCGGAAAGCCGGAACCGGGATATGAACAAAGAATGCTGGCAGAGCATTCAGCAGGTATGCAGCAGAAAGGAGAAGCTACAGAAAATTTAGATTATACAGCAGCGGAAACAGATATCTGGCAGACAGCACATACAGAAAGCAGTTATTTCAGCAAAGATATCGCAAATCAAAAAGCAGAACAAAAAAATAAGCAGCAGACAGAGGAGTTTTCGGAAGAAGATATGGCTTTAGCAGCTCAGGCAGCAGGTTTTTATAAGGAAACACAGCAGACAAATACACGGGACGACAATGATTTAAAGAGGCTTACGCCTGAGCAGAAAAATATTTTTTCTTATTTTGTGCCGGTTGCCGGCATGGAAGTTCAGATATATGATCTGCTGCAGGGCGTATCAGACCATTTAAGATTTGATAAAAATGCAGTGACCGGAAATATTATTGTAGAAGGAATTGGTGGAAACGGCAAAACTGTATTGATTATGGACATTATCAAAGTCCTGCAAAAAGAAATCAAGCGTCCGAATGGCAAAATAGGAAAAATCGATGCAAATGCGCTGAATCAGAAAGATATGGATGTACTGACTGAAAAAGTGAGCGGCGGATGTCTGATTATAGAATCTGCAGGGAAGATAACGAGGGAAACAGCGGTAAAACTTTCCCGATGCATGGAACAGGACCATGTGGGTACACTGTATATATTAGAAGATACAGAAGAAGGTATCCAGAAGGCGCTGGCCAGAGACAGTTCTTTTGCAGCCAGGTTTACAGAAAAAATATCAATCCCCCTGTTTTCGGTGGATGAACTGGTAGCATTTGGCAAGGCTTATGCGAATGATTTGAATTATGATATTGATGAAATGGGAATCCTTGCTTTATATAAGCGTATTGGAAACATTCAGAAGCTGGATCATGTAACAACACTGACGGAAGTAAAAGAAATCGTGGATGAGGCAATCGATAATGCAGAAAAGGGTGTCTTTAAGAAAGTGTTTGGAATACTGACATCGACCAGAGCGAATGATGATAATTATGTGATATTAAGAGAGAAGGATTTTGAAGAATAAATAGCAAGCGGTAATTGAACAAGAGCACGGATTTGTGCGAAGCAGAGTAGCAGGAGGGTATATCATGAGAAACATGACAGAGCTGGATATGTATTTATTCGGTCAGAGTACGCATTACGACATATACAGGAAAATGGGTGCGCATCCAATTACAATGAACAAAGAAGAAGGAACCGTTTTTGATGTATGGGCGCCCCATGCTGAAAAAGTGTTTGTAATCGGTTCTTTTAATGGCTGGAATGAAACAAGCCATGAAATGAAGCGTTTAGAACCGGAAGAAATGGGAATTTATGAATTGTTTATTCCGGGCGTAAAAAACGGAGATATGTATAAATATATGATTGAAACACCGGACGGCAAGCGTCTTTACAAAGCAGACCCGTATGCGACCTATGCGGAACTCCGGCCAGGGACAGCATCTGTAGTTTATGATATTTCGCATTTTAAGTGGGCAGACCAGGCATGGATGGAAAACCGTGCACAGACAGATCCATATGAAAAGCCGATGGCAATTTATGAAGTACATCCGGGTTCCTGGATGCGTCATCCGCGCAAGGAAAGCGAAGCTCTTTATACATACCGGGAGTTTGCAAAAGCGCTGACTGCGTATGTAAAGGAAATGGGATATACTCATGTAGAGCTTATGGGTATTTCTGAATATCCTTACGAAGGCTCCTGGGGATATCAGGTAACAGGCTATTATGCTCCGACATCCCGCTACGGGACTCCTGAGGATTTTGCATATCTTGTCAATTATCTGCATCGCAATAAAATCGGTGTAATTTTAGACTGGGTACCGGCGCATTTCCCGAGAGATGCTCACGGACTTGCTGATTTTGACGGCTGCCCGTTATATGAATATCCGGATCCGAGAATGGGAGAGCATCCGGACTGGGGTACAAAGATTTTTAATTACGGAATGTCTGAGGTGAAGAATTTCTTAATCGGCAGTGCGCTGATGTGGATTGAGAATTACCATGTAGACGGTCTTCGCGTAGATGCGGTTGCTTCTATGCTGTATCTGGATTACGGAAAAAATGACGGCCAGTGGGTTGCAAATAAGTACGGCGATAACAAGAACCTTGAGGCAATCGAGTTCTTTAAGCATATTAACACATCGCTGACCGGAAGGAATCCGGGTTCTCTGATGATTGCAGAAGAATCGACGGCATGGCCGAATGTAACAGGAAAGGCGGAAGAAGACGGACTGAATTTCAATTTCAAGTGGAATATGGGCTGGATGCATGATTTCCTGGATTACATGAAGCAGGATCCGCTTTTTAGAAAAGGCTGCCACAATAAGATGACGTTTGCCATGAGCTATAACGGCGCAGAAAAATATATCCTCGTACTGTCTCATGATGAAGTCGTTCATCTGAAATGCTCTATGCTGAATAAGATGCCAGGGCTTGGAATCGATAAATTCCGTAATCTGATAGTCGGATATACATTCTTTATGGGACATCCGGGAAAGAAGCTGCTGTTTATGGGCCAGGATTTTGCGCAGCTTCGGGAATGGAGCGAAGAACGCGAGCTTGACTGGTTCCTGTTAGCGGAGGATGACCACAGACATGTGCACGATTACTTTAAGGAGCTGCTTCATATTTACCGGAAATATCCGTCTATGTATGAACTGGACCATTCCTGGGAAGGCTTTGAGTGGATTAATGCGAATGACGGGGAGCGCAGTATTTTCAGCTTTGTGCGCAAGAGCAAAAATGGAAAGAAGAATCTTCTGTTTATCTGCAACTTTACGCCGATGGAAAGAAATGACTACCGTGTAGGAGCGCCGACGAAGGGAACGTATAAGCTGATACTGAATAGTGATGATGTGCGTTTTGGCGGTTCTGGAAAAGCAAGGCCGGTCAGCTATAAGACGGTGAAGGCAGAGTGTGACGGATGGGATTATTCGTTTGCTTATCCGCTGCCGGCTTATGGTGCGGCTGTGTTTGAATTTAATTACAGAGTGTGACGCTGAATTTAGAAAAACCGGAGCCGGGTGATGCTGGCTCCGGTTTTTGAAATTTGTTATTCATAGCATTCAGGATAAAGCAGTGTTTATTAAGTTTTCAGGAAAAATGACCGACATATTCTATATGATTTTGAATACTTTCACCAAATTTGAACCCGGAAATCATAGAATTATGTAAGAAAGGCAGGATTTGCAGTATGCAGGGAGTGCAGAACATAGATGGCTCGAATCTGTTAGACGGGATTAAGGGAGCAGCGGGAAACAGCAGACAGGACAATTTTGATTTAAGCTTTGTTTCTACAGGAGCGGACCAGTCACAGGAGACAGAGAAGCTGACAAAGGGCGAAAGAACGTCGCAGGTCACCTACCAGAAGCCGCAGCAGGAAAATAAGGCAGGCAGTATGGAAGATGTCATGCAGCAGGCAGAAAACATGAACGCGGAGCTGATGAAAAAGCAGATGGTTGTTGCTTCGAATACAACCACTGCCACAGACTGCCAGAAAATGGACGAGGACGGATTTTCGCTGCAGCGCACAGAAGCAAAGACCGTCGTTACCGTAACAGACAAGATTAAGATGGAGCTTGCGAAAGCCGGGGTGGACATCAGCTATTTTGGGGATGACCTGAGTGCGGAACAGCTGGAAAAGCTGGCCGGAAGTGAAGCGCTTGCAAAAGACCTGGCCGGCAGGATTGACCAGCTTCAGGCAGATATTCCGCTGACTGCGGATAATGTAGCGGACTGTAAAAAAGCGCTGCAGGAAGCAGAAGAATTACATAAGTTAAATGACGGTGCTATTAAATATATGCTGGATAACCAGTTAGAGCCTACGATTGCAAACTTATACATGGCGCAGTTCAGCGGAAGCGCTTCTTATACAAATGAAAATAATATTTATATTAACTTTCACTCTCCGGGAATCCGCGACCAGATTTCCAGCGTAATAGCCCAGGCCGGGCTGGAAGTGAATGAAGGGGCGTTTGCGGACAGCCAGTGGCTGATTGAGAACCAGGTGCCGCTGACAGCCGGAAACCTGAAATATTACGGGCAGTTAAAAGAAGCCATGTTTCCTCCTTCCAGGGACAGCCTGCTGAATGGAATGATTACAGCCATTGCAGAAGGGAAACGGCCGCAGGATGCGGTGCTTTTAGATTCTTATTCATTGTCTGAAAAGGCTCAGAACGCGGCCGGGACGGTGAATATAGTTTCCGATGAAGACCTGGCTTATCTGATTCAGAAAGGGGAGCCAGTAACAATAGAAAATCTGCAAAAGGCGCACAATCTGAATCAGTCCGGCGCGCTGAATGCCCAGGAGCGCCAGACTGTGAAAGATTTAATCAGGAGTGTTTCCGGATTAAGTGAAACGGATATCAATGCTTACGTAAATCAGGCAGCGCACAGCGATATGTCAGAAAGTATACAGCAGACAGCGGATACTGTGCAGAACAGTGCGGCAGGAAATATGCAGGCTCATGTAACGGGAAATGTGAACCAGCAGGTGAATGCAGAGTCAGATGTGCGGACAGACCAGATGAGTGTTTATGCATCTTCGGATGGAAGCGCCGTGCAGACAGCAGGAAGTCCCGGTGCCGGAGCTGATTCAGGCAGCATGGCAGACGGCAGAGGCGGCATGGCTCAGCATCAGGCAGAAGGATTTACCAGTGTACAGATACTGCTGATTACAGCCCGAAGGCAGTTAGAAGAAGTGCGTCTTGTCATGACAGTGGAATCCAGCTACATTATGTATAAGCAGGGTATTTCTGTTGATACAGCTTCCATGGAGGAATTAATCAGCAGATTAAAGGAGATAGAGAACAGTTATTATAAAAACCTGTTAACAGAAGGGGGAGTGGAAGCTACAGAAGTAAATGTAAGCCTGTTTGCGGAAACTTCTACAAAGCTGGAGCAGTTAAAGGAAATGCCGGCTTATGCAATCGGCGCGCACAATATAGGGATTTCTACTTTAGAAGAGCTGCATCAGGAAGGCGGCGCGATGCAGCAGAGCTTCCAGCAGGCAAATGAACGCTATGAAACGATGCGTACTCCTGTCCGGGAGGATTTGGGCGATTCCATTAAGAAAGCATTCCGGAATGTAGATGAAATTCTAAAAGATACCGGAATGGAAGTAACTCCGGCGAATGAACGTGCAGTTCGCATTTTGGGATATAACCGTATCGAAATTACACCGGAAAATATTACACGGATGAAAGCCGCAGACCAGCAGGTGCAGATGGCATTCCATAATCTGACTCCGGCTGTTGTCAGAGAATTTATTAACAGGGGCATGAATCCGCTGGATTTGGATATCAGAGAACTGAACCAGCAGGCAGCTCAGATTCGGGAAGAATTAAAAATTGACGTGCCGGAAGAAAAATACAGCGAGTATCTGTATAAGCTGGAACAGAATCACAGCATTACACAGGAGGAACGCAGTTCTTATATTGGCATATACCGCCTGATGAACCATATTGTACAGTCGGACGGCGCAGCAGTAGGAGCACTTGTCAATCAGGGGGCTCAGATTACAATGCGCAATCTGCTGGCAGCAGTCCGCAGCGAGCGGCGCGGAAGCATAGATATCCAGGCAGATGCTTCGTTCGGCGGCCTGGAAAGCGGCGGTATTCAGAATTCTATTACAAAGCAGATTGAGGCTGGCTATCAGCAGCAGTGCGTGAAGCAGGCATTTCATGAAATGTCGCCGGAGCGTCTGCGTGTGGTATCCGATGATACCGGATGGGAGGACCTGACACCGGAACAGTTTCTGCAGCAGCTTCAGGAGGCGCCGGAAGATACCGCAGCAATGGAATCGTATTATCAGCAGCAGTTAGATGACCTGACAGCCTGTGCAAAATCATCCGGTGAAGTGTATGAGATGCTGGAGCAGTATGATATTCCAAATACAGTTATGAACGTAATGGCAGTTTCCGAATATCTGAATAACCGCAACGGAGCTTTCCGCAGATTTTTCAATATGGGCAGCGGACGTACACCGGATGCAAATAAAAATACAGATGCATATATGACCGAAAATGAGGACGGAAGCACAGAGGTGGATTTTGCTGCTATTCAGGAGGAGCTGCTGCGCCGTTTCGGAGAAGATGTGAAAAAACCGGAAGAACTGGCACAGGCAGTAGCAGAATTAGCAGAATGTGCTGAAAAATGCATGAGCACGATGATTATGGAACCGGATGTAACAAGCCTGGATGTCCGGGAACTGAAGCTGATGAATGCACAGATATCGTTCGGGACAAAAATGGCGTCAGAAGAATGCTTTTCGATGCCGATTGTGGTAGACGGAGAAGTGACAAATGTAACGATGAAAATTGTACGGAATAAGGAACAGAGAGGACTTGTGAATATCACACTCGAAACATCCAGGTTCGGAAAGATTGCCGCAGAGCTGAAAGCAAAAAAGAACGGCTTCAGCGGATATGTGGCTTCCGATTCCAGACAGACGAGGGATTATCTGCAGTCTGTGCAGGATGAAATCGAACAGGCGCTTCATGAAATCGAAGATGCTCCGGTTGATATTCATTATGTATTTACCGGAGGGCTGAATCTGAATGAATTTGCAGCAAAGAGCGGAAGCAGCGTGCAGCCGGAAAAAGAAAATGAAGAAATGCGGGAAGTGCAGACGAAGACGCTGTACGGGATGGCAGAAGGGTTTATCCGGGTTTTGAAGAAGCTGGACCGGGAGGCGCTTTAATCAGAATCAGAAAATTCTGACACTCCGGCTGTATCCAGGGACTTCCGGCTGATTGGAAGTCCCTGGCAGTTATTGTTTATCAGGCTGATATTTTTCAATCCTGCATGAATGTCCTTTCTTTTCGTTATAACTGATACCGATTAGCAGAATATTTCCGGTATATCTTTCAATCCAGTCCGTATATTGTTTATCTGCAATCTGAGAGATGGCTTCTCTGGCTGATTTGTTCCATTTTAATTCAATTAACAGAGCCGGATAATTTACATTTTTCTGGGGAAGATATACCACATCTGCATATCCTTTACCTGACGGCAGTTCCAGATTAGGCGGCAGGTAATATGCCCTTGCGCTCAAATAGGCTGCAAGAACGACACATTTCAGCGAATTTTCATCATTGTATTTTAGTATAGATGCAGTTTCATTGTGAATTGTTTCTATATGAGCTGCTACAGCATCTTCGTCCATTGCCATGTACTTTTCAGAAGAGACATAGAATGTTCGACTGCATGTGCGACACCATTCCATCCAGGTCCTTCAATAGCATTTAAGAATTCCTGGGTTACTTCCTGATTTGGAATAAAAGCTTCTTCTGCGGAGTCATCAAATGTTAAATATCCGAGATGAACCAGCAAGGTCAGTATGTCGTCTTTTGTCGAAAATGTTGTCATATCATTCTGAAATTTGCATGGATTGATTTTGCAGCGGCCGCCAGCAAGCATTTGAATCACATTTTCTTTTAATCCGTCAAAATTCAGATTAATATATAGTTTCAGCGCTTCATAGGTTTTGGTTCCGGTCCAGTAACTTTTAGATTTTTTCCATGTCAGTACATCTGCTACCGATTTTGGATTATAAACCTGGATTTCGCCAGCCTGATATCCATTGTACCATTTTTTCACTTTTCCATAGTCTGTATCATGTATCCGGCACTGTTCCATGACCTCTTCTTGTGTAAAGCCGAAATACTTTCCAAGATTTTTTGGGTCAATCATGGAATACTCGTCAAAAATGTTAATAGCCGAATGGTCTCCGTATTTTTTGATAGGAAGTATGCCTGTCATATATGCTAATTCGACATACTCGGCACCTTTAAAAAGACCTCTTAAAAAATCAAGGTAAGCTTTTTGTATTTCTTTACGTTCTTTTGCAAAGCGGAATACACAGTCCCACTCATCAATAATAAAAATAAAACCTTTTTTCAGATGTGCGTAAATCTGTCCCAGGACACCGGGCAGTCCGTACTGGTCTGCCGTAAAATAGTTTCCGTAATCCGATTCAAGTTCTCTGATGACAGCTTCCTGAATCTTTTCTATAAAAATACCAGCATGCGAATCATGAAATAAAAAACGCTGAATATCCAGACGTATCACATCATGCTGATTTAAATGAAGCTCAAACAATTCCCCTTTTTCAGCTTTTCTTCCAGTAAATAATTCCCTGGAATTACAGCCTTTGCTGTAATATGCCGTCAGCATGTCTGCAGCCATAGATTTTCCAAAACGGCGGGGGCGGCTTACACAGACATATTTCATTCGCGACTTATTTAATTTTAGATTGATAAGCTGTATCATATCGGTTTTGTCAATATAAATGTCGTCTGTTACTGCCTGACGAAAAGCTTCATTTCCCGGATTTAGATATAGGCCCATGTCTTTTCCTCCCTGTTTTATTCAGAGTATATCATAGTTTTCCTGTGTCTGGTAAGTTAATTTTCATTTTTTCATTTCTTCAGTTCCAAAGTGTATCAGAGAGAAGTGTGAAATTTTCATGGTTATCGTTATGGTTTTTCAGTAACTGGCCGAAATAATTTAGGAGAGTATAAACAGGAAAAAGCATTACATTTTGGAAAAAACGAGGTGCAAAGAATGAAAATTAATCAGAATATATCAGCAGTCATTGTAAACGACCAGCTTCTGCGCAATGAAAACAGCGTGGCGGCTTCCGTAAAAAGGCTTTCGTCCGGCTTAAAATTTAATGACGCGAAAGATAATCCGTCAGGTATAGCTATTTCTTTTAAAATGCAGGCGCAGATTAATGCATTGAATCGGGCTTCTTTAAATGCTACAGACGGTACGAGCATGGTGGAAACGATTGACGGTGCAATGGGTGAGATGACAGAAGTGCTTCAGCGTATCCGTGAGCTTTGCGTTCAGGCGGCAAATGATACCAATATGGATGAAGACCGCGAGGCAATTCAGCAGGAGATTGATGCATTAAAAGAAGAAGTGAACCGGATTTCATCGGCTACGGAATTTAACGGGAAGACGCTGTTAGACGGGTCTTTAGACCGCAGGACTTATGTGACTTCGATGGTTACTCCGCCGGCAGGAGGCGCCGCAGAAGAAAAGAGCATGTATGATAAGATTTCGAATGTAATTATATCAGACGAGGTACAGGCCGGGAAATATAATGTAGAGATTATAGAGCCTGCCGGACATGCAGCTATGGTGGCAAAGGGAGATGCGGCAAATGTTCAGAACAATGCGATTTCTGAAGAACAGGAAGGAATTGTGTGCATTAACGGGGTTTCCGCGCATATTAAAGCCGGGATGTCGCCAGAGGAGGTGTATGCTGAAATCCGCAATGCCGGTGAGTTAGGCTGGGTGAATGTATTTGTAACCGACGGGACTATAGAAGCAGTTACAGAAAAAAATCTGGATACACAGGGCTATAAAAAAGACGAGAGCGGATACAAATTTGGAAGTTCGCTGGCTTTTGTATCGCAGAATTATGGTTCTGATGAAGACATTTCGATTACATGTGATAATGAACAGCTTGCCCAGATACTGGGGCTTGATAAGGCTGCGGGAAAGAATGTTACAACAGACAGAGTGGAAACAAAGGAATATAGCTTTAGCAAAGTCGGGGAAACGGATGATCCGTTACCTGTTATCATTAATACAGAGCCTGATGCTGCAAATGCAGGCAAAAAAGTGGAAGCAGATGCAGCCGGAACTATTTATGTAAATGGAGCAAAAGCTGAAATTACAGCTGGCATGTCACCGCAGGAAGCAATTGAAGCATTGATTAGAGCATGTAATTCTGGAGATGTAGTTTTGAACAGTAATGATTTTACTGCGAGTGCAGATTATAGCTTTGATAAAGGAATCATTCTTTCTTCAGCAAGCCTGGGATTAAATGGTAAAATAAATATTACGTATGATAATGAAAAGCTGGGTGACTTATTTGGTTTTACAAAAATGACAGACCCGCAGGTAGAAGAAAAAACAATTTCAGTAGAATATACAGCAAAAGCAGAGGGTGAAGACGCGCAGGTATCGATTAAAGAAGTACCGGCGGGCGGCACTGCGGAGGAAATTCGAAAAGAATATACTGGTCAGGCCGTTGTAAAAACAGATGGAAATCAGGTAGTCATTACAGATAAAAGCGGATTTGAAATGAGTTTTGAAGTACGCGGCGATGTTGCTTCCGGGGGCCAGATGCCTGACCCGGCTGACCCGGATAAAATCATTGATACTGTTACACAGCTTATTACAATTGAAGCAACAGATATCGGTACCCTTCAGCTCCAAATTGGAGCAAATGAGGGTCAGGAGCTTGCAGTCAGAGTTCCGGTGCTGAACACAAAGAGCCTTTATATGGACGATTTAAACGTAAGGAAAAAAGGCGGCCCTGACAAAGGAATGGATACCATGGACAAAGCCATCGGCATCGTAACAGCTGCGCGTTCTTTAATGGGCGCTTACGAAAACCGTCTGGATTATGTAAAGAGCGGTCTGGATGCAACAGAAGAAGATATGACGACAGCGATTTCCCGTCTGGCCGATGTAGACATGGCTGCGGAAATGACAGAATATACCAATTCCAATGTACTGACACAGGCATCCATTTCCGTACTGTCGCAGGCAAACGATCTGCCGCAGCAGGTATTGTCGCTGCTGCAAGGGTAGGCGCTTATGACAAAAGAAAGAAAACAGGAGTTTACACGCAGAATTACACAGGCGAACCGCAGCGGGCTTGTTTTAATTAAGTTTGAAATGCTGTTTGACTATTTTGACGATATCTGCAGGGCTTTCGCAGAAAAAAATGAGCAGGAAGTGAAAAACGGAGTCCGTCATGCGGATGCGGTATTGAAAAGTTTTCAGGAAACGCTGGATTTTCAATACGGGATGTCGGCACAGCTTTTTTCGCTGTATGACTATCACCGCAGACAGCTGGCGAAGGTTTTCATCCGCAATTCACTGGAAGATTTGGAACAGAGCAGAAATATGCTGCAAAAGACATACGAAGCATTTCGTGAAGCAGCAAAACAGGATAAATCAGGGCCTCTGATGCGTAATGCCCAGCAGGTATATGCAGGGTATACATATGGCAGGCATGATTTGAATGAAAGTTATGATACAGGTTCATCAAGGGGCTTTCTGGCGTAATGCTGGAAAGCCTCTTTTGTCGCAGGCAAGGGCGGTGTTCGATTGTATTTCATGTTCTGTTTCCGGTTTTGGCCGTCTTGAAAAAGTGACGGTTATGGTTTCGCCATTTCGTAGGATTTCAGGCGGCAGAGCAGAAATTTATAGCGCATCTGTATCGCATTGACCTCATAAATATAGCTGTCAATCAGTTCGGGGTCTGTGGCATTTTCGAAATTCTGGTAGGCAAGATCCAGATTGTTCTTCGTTTGCATTAGGTTATCCAGCAGGCTTTGATAGCTTTCGTCTGTCTGCGGTTCTTGTTTAAAAAATGGAAACAAAGGGCTACCTCACTTTCTGTTTTCGAATTACAACGGGGCTGAAGCTTATGAGTATTATAAGTATAGTCAAAGCTGTCAGGAATTATTCATAAAAAAGAGTATCAATTTGGACATAATTAAAAAATACAGGCATAAATTATAGAAAGAATCATAGTAAGGAATATTTATGGAACAAAAAAATGCCTTTATCATTATGACAGGAATCTGTGTTCTTGTACTTCTCATCGGTTTTTTAAAACGCAGAGCGGCGATTGTACTGAATATTCTGGTGAGAATTATCGTTGGATGCGCCGCTATCATATTTTTCAACGATTTTTTGCAGAAACAGGGAATTCCGGTCTCAGCAGGAATCAGCCCGTTAAATCTTTTGACACTTGGAAGCCTTGGTACAGGCGGCTTTGCGCTGATTTACGGGATTTTGTTTTACAGTTTATTGTGAGCATTTAACAAAATTAATAAAATAATTCAAAAAGGGTAGACAAACGCAAAAAAACCTCGTATAATCCAGATTACATCATACATCTGGCTGTCAGCCACTGCATCAGCCGGAAAAAGAGGGGGGATTTTATTGGAAGGATAACTGCGGTTTGTCTGCTTTGTCTGCTTGCAGCAGCAGTGCGGATGGATATACAGACGAATAAAATCAGTAACCGGCTGATTTTGTCTGGATTGTTTTTAGGCTGTATTCGAAATCTGAGTGAATATGGCTGGAAGGGAAGTATTTATTTTCTGATACAGATTTCTTTACCGGTTTTCGTGTTTTATCTATTGTTTCTTATGCATGCGTTAGGCGCAGGCGATATCAAGCTGTTTTCCGTAATAGGCAGTTGTATTGGACTCGGAGGATTACTAAAAATCGTTATTGTTTCTTTTTTTGCAGGGGCAGTATTTTCGTTCATTCTGTTAATCCGCAATAAAAATCTATATAGCCGTATGATTTATTTTTCCGGTTATGTCAGAACAGCTCTGTTTACAAAATCCATTGCAAAGTATGAATATCAGTCTGACGGAAAACAAAATTATATTCATTTCTCATTTCCGATTTTAATTGGATATATCATGTATTTAGGAGGTATTTGATTGGACAAAATAAAACTGGCAATCCTCGGGGATTCGCTTTATGCGGGAAGGCTGACAGAATGTATCCGTAAAAATTCCCCGGATTATCTGGAGGTTTATGGATGCAGGCATCCTGCGGAATTACCGGATTATTTAAAGCAGATACAGCCGGATATTCTTTTGTATGAACAGGATACAGCGAAAGAGGAAAAACTGCCGGAATATATCCTGCAGATTCAGCTTACAGACGACAGAAAACAATGTCAGGAAGAGTGTAAGCACCCGTTTGTTTTCCGTTATCAGACAGGAAGTGAAATACTCAGGCAGATTTTTCAGCTTTATGAGCGCACGTCAAAAAAGAAATTTTCCGGGTGGTGCAGGACGCTGGAGCTGAAAATGACAGCATTTTATGCACCGGGAGGACATGAGCTGCTGCTTCCGTTTTCCATAGCTTATGCAGCGGTCTGCGGGGAAGCAGATAAGGCACTGTATTTCAATCTGGCAGAATTTTCAGGCATGAGCCCTCTTTTAGGAGATAAGGGCGGAAATACATTCAGTGATTTGATTTATGGAATCAGACAGAAAAAAGAACAGTTTCCACTGTGCCTGCAGAGTGTTCTGCATCATGCAGAAAAATTTGATTACGTACTGCCTCCGGAAAATCCGCAGGATTTATATGAGGTTCAAAAAGAGGATTTGGAGTGTCTGTTTGCGCTGCTTCAGGAAAAAACGGATTACAGGCTGGTAATTTTTAACTGCGGTGCCTGGAACAGTCCTGTGGAGCTGGTCTTTCAATACAGCAGCAAAGTATACTGCGTTGTAAAAGAAAAATCATTCGGAAAATACCGAAAGACTGAATTTGAGAGGTTTTTAAACAAAGATATGCACAAACAGCTGCGTGAAAAACTGCAGTACGTCATCCCGCAGTCAGGAAGCGGTACATTTGTTCAGGGCATGGATATGATGTCTCAGATTCAAAACGGAGAATTTGCAGAACAGGTTAAGGAGCTTTTAAAAGATGGAGAATGAATGTGCCAGAAAATACGGAGAGTTTTGAAAGGACGGCAGAAAGTGAAGCTGTTTAAATAAAAAGGGACTGACATTACAGGGAGGAGGATTATGACACAGGAAATGGAGCAGCTTCGCCAGCATATTTTGACGAAGCTGGATTTGACCAGGGAAACCGGTGACGAGGAGTTAGAAGAGCTGATTTATAACGCAGTCGGTGATTACAGCAGAAAACAGGGATTATCCTTATTGCAAAGAGAGCAGTTTCAAAAAGAAATTTATCATTCTCTGCGCAAGCTGGACGCTTTGCAGGAACTGGCCGACGACCCGGAAGTAACAGAAATTATGGTAAACGGCGCAGAGCATATTTTCTATGAAAAAGACGGACGTGTAAGAAAATGGGACAGGCAGTTTTACTCCAAAGAAAAGCTGGAAGATGTGATACAGCAGATTGCGGCTGCCGGCAATAAAATTATCAACGAAGCAAATCCGATTGTGGATACAAGATTAAAAGACGGTTCCAGAGTAAATATTGTGCTTTCACCTATCGCAATCGACGGCTCAGCCATTACAATCCGAAAGTTTCCGGAACAGCCTATGCGGATGAATCAGCTGATACAGCTTGGGGCTGTTTCCAGTGAGGCAGTGGATTTTCTAAAACAGCTGGTGCGGGCTGGATATAACATTTTTGTATCCGGGGGCACAGGGGCCGGAAAGACGACGTTTTTAAATGCACTGTCTGAATATATCCCGTCAGAGGAACGTCTGATTACAATTGAAGACTCGGCGGAGCTTCAGATTCAGTCTGTTCCGAACCTGATTCGTCTGGAAACAAGAACTGCGAATATGGAAGGAGTGAAGGAAATTTCTATACGCGATTTGATAAGGACGTCTTTGCGTATGCGCCCGAATCGGATTATTGTGGGAGAATGCAGGGGAGCGGAAGCGCTGGATATGCTGCAGGCAATGAATACCGGGCATGATGGAAGCATCAGCACAGGCCATGCAAATTCCAGCCAGGATATGTTAAAGCGTCTGGAAACAATGGTGCTGATGGGCATGGACCTTCCGGTTGCGGCAATCCGCAGTCAGATAGCTTCCGGAATCGATATCCTGATTCATCTTGGGAGGCTTCGTGACTGTTCCAGAAAGGTTTTGAATATTGACGAAATCGACGGAATGGAGGATGGGGAGATTAAACTGCATACAATCTATCGTTTTGTGGAAACAAAGCAGGCAGAGCAGGAGGGAAAGGTATCAGGAATATGGGAAAAGGCTGGAGAGCTGCAAAACAAAGAAAAGCTGAGGGAAGCAGGCCTGTGCTGAAACTGCAGGAAAATACAGGGACAGATTATCGGGAATATGCGTTTTCCTGGAAGGAACGGCTGCGGTTACTGGCGGAATATACGGTTTTAAGCGGCGGATTTTCTTATTTGTTTTACCGGTCATGGATTGTTTTTGCAGCAGTCTGGCTTTTCTATCCGGTATACCGCAGCAGGAAAAAAAGACAGAAGATACGAAAACGCCAGGATAAGCTGTGCCGGGAATTTAAAGACAGTATCCAGTGTGCCGCGTCGTCCATGGCAGCAGGATATTCGATTGAGAATGCATTCCGCGAAGCATATACAGAAATGCGCATGCAGTACGGCGCGGACGGCCTGATGACAGAGGAACTCCGGTATATGAACAGCTGCCTTTCTCTGAATATTCCGTTAGAGCAGTTTTTGCACGACTTTGCAAACCGCAGCGGATTAGAGGATGTGAGAAGTTTTTGCGAAGTATTTGTATTTGCAAAGCGCAGCGGAGGAGATTTTATACAGATTATTCATTTAACAGCTGCAAGAATATCCGAAAAAAACGAATTGATGGAAGCCATTCAGACAGAAATTTCCGGAAAGCGAATGGAACAGAAACTGATGAATTTCATGCCATTGTTTATTTTGCTGTATGTTGATTTTTCTTTTGGAGGGTATCTCGACGGGATGTATCATAATGTATTTGGAATTCTTGTGATGACGGTCTGCCTGGCAGCATATATAGGGGCATATCTATTGTCTGAAAAGATTATGTCAATTCAAATATAGATACCTGCAGGCAGTATGCGGAAGGGAGTTCAGAGAGGAAACAAATGGTATTAGGAGATGATGTAACAGGTAAGGTTTTCTGCCTTCTGGTCATAACGGCAAATATGATATTTCTGCTCTGGCTGTATGCAAAGAATAAAGAAAAGAATAAGAAAGATGCCGTTAAGGTACTTGTGCTGGCTGGGATTTTGGGGCTGATTATCTGTATTACAGAAGATAACAGTCAGGTACTGACAAAAGAAGGCACGCTTTTAAAAGGTGAGGCAGGAAAAGATTCCAAGAGTTATGAACTGCAGCTGAATGCAGAGGGGATTTTGGAAGATTATGACTATACAGTAGAAGTAGAAGCGAGGAGACTTCAGGGGAAAAAGCTGGACCAGTTATTTGCCAGTGCAGCGGCAGAGGCAGAGGAAACGTTTCTTGGAGAGAATCAATCGCTGGACTGTATTGACAGGGATGTTTCTTTACCAAAGAAATTGCAGGATGGGCAGATTCGTGCAGCCTGGGAGTTTGATAAAAAAGAACTGATAGATGCTGAAGGACAGCTGCAGACAGAGGAATTAGAGGAGACAAGAGCCCTGGTTATGGTATCTTTGGACATGACATATGATGATGAAGTACGTAATCACACCTTTGGATGTTATGTATATCCGAAAAGGCTGAGCAGCTCAGAGCAGCTTTTGTCAGATTTGCAGGATTATTTTGAAAAAGAGCAGGAGTCTGGCAAAAATGAGAAATTTTTAAAGCTTCCGCTGCAGTTAAACGGATATATCCTGAGCTGGTCACAGCAGCCGGAAAATACATATCAGATTATCCTGCTGATAGGAATGGCAGCAGCCGCTGCAGTATATATACAGCAGGCAATGAAAGATAAAAGAAAAGAAGAGGAACGTAAAAACCAGCTGCTGAAGCAGTATCCGGATATGGTAAGCAAGATATCGCTGCTGCTTGGCTCGGGGATGACGTTAAGTGCCGCGTGGGAGCGGATTGTGCTGAATTATCAGCGTCAGCTGGAACATCATCAGACAGAGACATCGGAGGTTTATGAACAGATGCTTGTGTCTTACCGTGAAATGCAGGATGGAGTGGGCGAATTAAAAGTATATGAAAGATTTGGGGAGCGCTGTGCAACACCGCAGTACCGGAAATTATCGATGCTTATTGTACAGAATTTAAGAAAAGGCTCGTCAGGTTTAAGACAGATGTTAGAAAAAGAAGTGGCAGACGCTTTTGCGCTTCGGAAAAATCTGGCAAAAAAGGCCGGAGAAGAAGCTGGTACAAAGATACTGCTGCCAATGATGCTGATGCTTTGTATTGTTATGGTTATTATTTTAGTACCAGCTTTTTTAACATTTCAATTGTAAGATGATAATAAATAAACCATAATACAAGTAAGCTAAAAATGAGAAAGGAAGGCATTTATATGAGAAGTTTTATTGATTTTTGGAAAGAAGAAGAAGGAATTGGAGTCGTAGAACTGATATTGATTTTAGTTGTGCTGATAGGGCTGGTTTTAATTTTTAAAGATAGTCTGCGTGAACTGGTTCAAACTATTTTTGAAACGATTACAGAAGGTGCAGCAGATGTGTCTGCTACAGATTAATTTATATGAAAAGCAGGATAAAAGGCAGTATCACTATATTTATGAGCCTTATGCTGATGCTGTGTGCCTCATTGCTGTTTACACTGTTAGAAGGCTCGCGTTACATCATGCTTGGAATGATGGCAGTGATTAACAGCCAGAGTGTAACAGAATCTGTATTTGCAGAATATCAGGTGCCTGCTTATCAGAATTATCATTTGCTGCTTTTGGACAGCGGTTATGGAACGGGCGAGCTGCAGCTGTCAGAGGTTCAGGCACGTATGCAGAAACTGGGACAGGAAAACCTGAACCCGGAGATATCCGGATACGGGAAATACAGTAATTTTTTACAAATGAATGTGACTGACTGCAGCGTCGTCCAGTATGAACTGGCTACAGATGATAACGCAGGACCTTTGCTAAGGCAGATTGCGCAGATTATGAAGAAAGAAGCTGCAGCTGACCTGGTTAAAAAAATAACCGATGTCAGTGAATCTGACAGACAGGGGAAAAAAGCAGACAAATATCTGGATGGTGCGCTGGATACAATCGAACGGGCAAAAGAAGAAGCACAGACAGAGGCGGGAAGCATAAATGCAGAAGGAGTAAGAGCAGATAGCAGGAAAGTGTTTTCAAAGAAAAATGCGGATTTAGTATCTGGCGGCGTATTACATGGACAGCATATACAGTTAAATATATTTTCTAAAAGAATCATAGCTCAGGATATGTCTGGAATGGGAAATATAGCTCAGGACATATCTGGAATGGAGAATTCTGAGCCGGAGACAGTACAGACGGAAATCTCTGAGCAGGAGATTGAAAATCCAATGGAAGATGTAAAAAGTGCGAAAAGCTCTCCGCTGCTGGCGCAGATTTTAACTGAAGGAGACAGTATTTCTGCAAAACAGATAGCGAAAGAAGATGCGGTTGAGCAGAGAACCCTGCATACAGGTAATTATGTACAAAGCAGTTCATCCGGCATTGCAGATAAAATACTGACGGTTCAGTATTTGAAAAAGTATACGTCTGATTACCGGCATTCTATTTCGGTTCCTCATGCACTGGAATATGAAAAGGAATATATTCTGTTTGGAAAATATACCGATGAGGATAATTTGGAAAAAATGGCATCCAGGCTTCTTTTGCTGCGGGAAGGAATTAATTTTGCATATCTGCTGACAGATCAGGCGAAATGTGAGGAAGCGCTTGCAATGGCAGCGGTTATCGCTGCCGCAGCAGGTATCCCCGGTGCAGTTAAGGCGATACAAATGGGACTGCTTGCATCATGGGCTTATTCGGAAAGTATTGCGGAATTGAGAACTTTGTTTTCAGGAGGAAAGATATCAGTTGTGAAATCTTCAGACAGCTGGACAGTCAGTCTTGCACAGACAGCAGCAGTATTGTTTGATCATTCTGTGAAGTCGCGGGAGGTGAGCAGCGGGCTGGATTATGAAGATTATCTGGATGCATTTTTAACACTGGAAAGTCTTGATAAGATAGGAATAAGGTTTGCAAATTTACTGGAAAAAAATATCCGTCTGTATGCAGGATATGAACAGGTGAAATTGGACTGTATGATTACAGCTATGGAAACAGAGAGCAGTTATCAGGCAGGCCAGATGTTTTTAAGCTTTGTGACAGCTGCACCGTTATCAAAAGCGGGGTATGAATTGAAAGAGAAATATGCGTTTTCGTATATGGAAAAGTAAGGTTAAGATAACAGTTCAGACAGGCCTGTGCACTTTATCTGGGTATCTGAATTGATTTTCGTGTAAAAGTGAAGGTATCTGAACTGTTACAGATAAGGATGTAATTCAAAGATGAAAGCATATGAGACAGAAAGAATGGGAAAGGCAGGTGCATCGGGTTGTCCCTCAGTAAAAAAATTAAAAGAAGTATGCTCTCTATCAGGCAAATGAATATCAGGCAAATGAACATCAGGCAAATAAACGTCAGACAAATAAACGCCAGGCAGACAAACGTCAGACAAATGAATGTCAGGCAGATAAATACCAGACAGATTAATAGAGGGATAACCCGATGTACCTGTCAGAAAGCTGTTCTGACGGCAGAAGCAGCGGTTGTTTTACCATTTTTTGTATGCTTTATGGTATTTATACTCTATTTTTTCCGTATTCTTCAAGTACATGCAGGCGTTGCACAGGCGCTTCAGTATGCAGGAAGAAGAACAGCTGCGGAATATAATATTGATGCATGGCAGAAATCAGATAACGGGAAAGAAATTAATTTTACTGCTTTAGAGGCGGATTATGAGACAGATACAAATTTAAGTTCTGCATATGAGAAAACGGAAAATGCAGACTCAGCCGCTCAGCAGGATGATGCAGAAAACGAAAATGACTTTACCGCAGGTTTATCCGGGCTGGTGAGGGCAAAGCTGTATTTTGTAAAACAGCTGAAGAAGCAAAACTGTCCTTTACAGTATGTTAACCGCGGTATTACAGGAATCAGCCTGATGCAGTCAGATTTTTCAGGAAATTATGTAGAGCTTAAAGCGGTGTACAGGATGAAGCTTCCAGTCAGTCTGCTTGGAAAGATACAGTTTCAGATTGTTCAGGAAGTAAAATGCAGAAAGTGGACAGGATACCAGATAGGAGAGAATTCAAAGGAAAGTGACGAATGGCTGTATTATACAGAACATGGTACGGTATATCATACAAGAAGAAGCTGTACGCATCTGGATTTATCGATTCGCGGCGTTTCTTATACACAGGCAGCTTCAGCGCATAATAAAAGTGGTGGAAGATACCATAAATGTGAGAAATGCCAAAAAGGGGCATCCGGGCATGGAATGGTGTACATTACAGATTATGGAGACCGTTATCACAGCAGCCTTTCCTGCAGCGGGCTTAAAAGAACCATCTATATGATACGTAAGTCAGAGGCATCAGATAAAAGGATGTGCAGCAAATGCGGAGGGTAGAAGGATGATACAGCAGTTATCGGTATTGGCGATGCTTGGAATCTTCAGTCTGGAAGATTTGAAAACAAAGCAGATTCATACAGCATGGCTTGCAGTTTTTGCAGCAGAAGGGCTTGCAGGAGCATTATTTGTATGGCAGCGTCCTGTAAATGATATCATAGCAGCTATGCTGCCCGGAATATTCATTTTAATAGTTTCATTTGCTGCGCATGGCGCAATTGGACAGGGAGACGGAATGATACTGATAATTTTGGGAACTTTTTTGCAGGTATCGTTTCTTGTGGGAATGCTTATGACAGCCGTCTGTTTTTCGGCAGGATATGCATTGTTTCTATTCATTATAAAAAAGAAGAACAGAAAAGATGAAATGCCGTTTATTCCGTTTTTGCTCATTGCATATGCGGCAGAAATACTATTAGAAAAATATTATTAGAAGAATATTAGTCAGGAACGGGGATAGAAAACCGGACAGTTAAAAATAGCAAATGGAAAATTCGCAGACAGCAGAATCTGGGATGGAGGAAAGACGGAGAAAAACAGAAAGAATATGGGCTGGATAAAATTAAATAATAATATAGAAAGGTTTTTCGGCAAAAAGCATTATGGCAGGAAATATTATAACGGAAAGAAAAAAAGCCGGGTAAATACGGTTAAGGCTGTTTTTACGGTTGAGGCAGCGGTGATTGTTCCTGTTATATTATTCACAATATTAGGCGGATTTAATCTCGGGTATGATATGTTCGGCCAGGCAAAAGCAGATGCTGAAATTCATGAAGAACTGAATAAATTGGACCCGGTAAAAATTGTAAGACGAAATACACTAATACAAAGCATGAAAAAATAAACAATCATAAATTACGAAATTATAGAAAGAATAAATAGTAATAAAATGAGAATTCCAGAAAGGGGAGTGACGATGCTGAAAGCAGAATACAGCCGCAAGATTAATAAAAGCAGTTTTATTTTAATTCCTGAAAACGACTGCAGGGAAGAAACAGACAGCATAGAGATGTTCCGTTACCATCAGATACCTTATTTTTTGTGTATGCGGGAGCAGAAAAAGGATACAGAGCAGCAGTTTAGCTATGATATAACAGGAAAGCGTTCTTTGGAACAGTTATTAGAATATAAAAAACTGGATTATCAGTTATTCAAAAAAATTATCACTTCATTTGACCTGGCATGCATTCAGACTGAGAATTATATGTTAACAGAAGATGACATCCTGTTAAAGCCAGAATTTGTATTTACGCAGAGTGATACAGAACAGATTGTTTACTGCTATCTGCCGGGAAATAAGGATGATATCTGCAGTCAGTTCAAGGAATTTATGGAATATCTGCTGAAGTTTATAGATCATAATGATGAGAGGGCTGTTCAGCTTGCTTATGGAGTTTATCAAAAGGTTATAGAAGAGCGCGCATCATTACATAATGTCTTAAGCAATACGCAGCAGCTGACGGAACAATATTCTATAAATATGATACAAAAACAGGAACAGCAGTACCAAATAAATGCAGCGATAGATGTTAACGGGCCAATGAATACAGATTCATGCGTATCTGAGAAAAGCAGCATCCGCATAAAGCAACCGCATATGGAAGCAGACAGCAAAAGCATAAAACAGCGTCCGCATATGGAAGCAGACAGCAGAAGCGTAAAACAGTGCCCGCATATGGAAGCAGACAACAAAGGCATAAAGCAGCATTCACATAACGAAACAGACATCAGAGGTATAAAACAGCATTTGAATACGGAAACAGACAGCGAGAGCATAACGCAGTGTCCGCATATGGAAGCAGACAGCAGAAATGATAAACAGCATCCGTATATGGAAGCAGACAGCAGAAGCATAATGCAGTATCCGCGTATAGAAGCAGACAGTGAAGATATAAAACAGATTTATACGAGAGACCATATCAGGGATGTCAGACAGATGCATGCAAAACAGAATATTGAGCTTACCATGAAGCTTAACATGAACCAGAATATGGAAGATGATGAAAAGCCATTCAGGCAGCCTTTTAAAACAAAAGACCGAGAAGAACGGTTTGGTTCGAACGGATATTTTGATGAGCAGTATCCAGAAAGCAGTCTCCAGGATAAAGTGCACGAAAATGAGGACGTATACAGTAAAGGAACGCAGAAAAAATCCAGGCAGGATAAAAAAGAACAGCAGCAGTCTCCAGAAGCCCGGGTACAGAAAAAAGAGAAATTACGAAAAAGAGCTGCTGAAAAGCTGAAAAAACTGCTTTTAAAAAATATATATACAGACAGGGCAGGATATATGGAAGAGGAAACAGTTTTTGAAGCTGATACGGAAGAGGAACCTGAAATTCGAAATCCAACAGTCTGTCTGATGCCTGAAGCGGAGAGCTTTCAAAATCGGTTTGTTTATCAGGGGGCTGACCGCACAAGAGATTTTTACTGCACAGGAACGAAAATGATTGTTGGAAGTGATAAAGAAGAAAGCGATATTTATATTCCGATACCTATGGTCAGCAGAGTACACGCCAGAATAGAAATGGATGAGCTGGGTACATTTTTAGAAGATATGAATTCAACAAATGGTACTCACGTAAATGGAGAACTGCTGCAGTATCATGAACGGCGTATGCTGCAGAGGGGAGATATTATCAGTCTGGCAGGAGAGAGCTACAGTTTTCATTGACAGTATATCTGGTATGTGGTATGTTCATGTAACAGCCGGTGTCCCACCAGACAGAAATCAGAGTTTTTCCTGGTAAATGTAAATCATACAGCAGGAATTTTGGGTTTTTGTCGGAGCGATATATTAGGATGCCGGGATGTCATGAATAAATCTGTAGAAAATTTAATGGCAATGAAAGGACTGTATCAGTATTTTGGAATATGTAGAAAATAATCAAATGCCTGGTCAGGAAAGACAGACAAAAAGGGCAGCTGTAACGATAGCACTGGTAATTATTAATACAGCAGTCTGGTGTATCATGGAGCTTTTTGGGGATACTCTGGATGGAGCGTATATTGCAGAGCATGGCGCAATGTATCCGGAGATTATAAATACAGGTGAATGGTACAGGCTGTTTACGGCTATGTTTTTACATTTTGGCGCAGAGCATTTGGCAAATAATATGATACTGCTGGCTGCAGCCGGCGGGAGACTGGAACATGCAGCTGGCTCTGTGCGTTATCTGATAATTTATTTAGGGTCTGGCCTGCTAGGAAATGCAGTTTCGTTATACAGTATGCTGCAGACCGGTGATTATGCAGTCTGTGCAGGAGCTTCCGGTGCAGTATTTGGAATCATTGGCGGCCTGGTCTGGGCAGCTGTTCGCAACAGAGGTAATTTTGAGGGACTTTCTTTAAAGGGACTTTTGTTAATGATAGCTCTGTGCATGTACTATGGGATTACCACAGCAGGTGTGGATAACTGGGCACATGCTGGCGGGGCTGCTGGCGGATTTTTCCTGTGTGTACTTTTATATAGAAAACCACAGAATGCTTGAAATTATCTGCAAAAGCCGATATACTATTTGATAGGGTATTGGTGAAAAACTTCATAAGTTTAGAAGCATACAAATGAGAGGTAGAATATGAAAGTAAATATTTATTATGGCGGCAGAGGTGTTCTGGATGATCCGACCTTGTACGTAATTAATAAAATGCAGCAGGTACTGGAAGAATTACGTGTAACGGTAGAACGTTATAATATCTATGAACAGAAAAACAGTATAGCAACACTTCCACAGACGATAAAAGAAGCTGACGGGATTATTCTGGCGACAACAGTGGAATGGCTTGGGATTGGCGGTTATATGCAGCAGTTTTTAGATTCCTGCTGGCTGTATGGAGATAAGGAAAAATTCAGCCAGACTTATATGCAGCCGGTCGTGATGTCAACTGCTTATGGCGAACGCGAAGGAGAGCTTACGCTTGCAAATGCATGGGAAATGTTAGGAGGTCTTCCCTGCAGCGGATTATGCGGTTATGTTGCAGATTTGCTGACTTTTGAAATGAATCAGGATTATTCGGTTATTATTGAAAAGAAAGCTGAGAATTTATACCGTACAATTTCACAAAAAATGAAAAGTCTTCCGAACAGTAATCAGGCAGTTACTAAGACTGTGCTCAGGACACAGGATTTAGGACTGACTCCTCAGGAGAGCGAGCAGCTGTCCAAATATGTTTCAGATGACAGTTATGTAAAGAAACAAAAAGAAGATATTGAAGAACTGGCGAATAAGTTTAAAGGATTACTGGATAAAGATAAAACTGAGGACGAAGAGGAATCTCCGATGTATATTGCAGATTTTGAATCTCATTTCAAGCCTCAGAAAGATTTTAAAGCAAAGTATCTGTTTATTATCGAAGGAAGGAAAAAACCTTTAACGATAGAAGTCGTGCAGGATGAACTGAAATGCAGTTATGGAAAGCAGGATGGCATAGATGTATATGCCAAAATGACTACCGATGTTTTAGAACGAATTATAGCCGGAAAGATGACATTTCAAAGAGCATTCATGACAGGCGAATTAACGGCAAAAGGTAATTTTAAAACCCTGCGCATGCTGGATGATTTGTTTAATTTTGTTTAGGCCATAGCAGGGCTGAATCATGGCAGGCTGCCAGAAAGTTTGTTGCTTTTTGGCAGCAGCAGAGTGATATCTTTCAGTTACAGTTTATAAAGGTCTGCCCTGATGTTTCAAAATGATTCTAATCTGACTGGCAGAGAAATTGTAAAAGTACATCCTTTGCCTGGATGATTTTCAAGCGTCAGTGTTCCTCCATGACATTCAATAATCTGTTTTGTAATGGCAAGACCGAGTCCTGTACCCTGAGCTTTTGTGGTAGTGAACATTTGAAATACGGTATCTTCTAATTCTGCAGGAATGCCTCCGCCACAGTCAGATACACTGATTGATGCAAATGAGTTTTCTGTATGTGTCGCTATTGTGATATATTGAGAGTCAGTTTCAGCGGAGTTTTTCAGAAGATTTAAGACAGCCTGTTTTAGTTTAATATGACTGGCATTGACAACAGGAAGATGACTGCATAGACTGATGTTCCATTGCAGGTCAGGATAAGTATCTTTCATATACTGACAAGTGTCTCTGACTAAAAGGTTTAAGTCCAGCGGTTCTTTCTGAAGATGGTCGATTGCACTTGCCTGAGATATTTCAAGAACCATGTTTTTCAGATAAGTTATTTCATGCCGGATATTATTCCAATAAGGTTCGTCGTGAAGCTGCGGGCATTTACTGTTAAGCAGCTGTACGGAACTGTTTATCAGAGTAATTGTGTTTTTAATTTCATGAAAAATTTGCTGATAATCCTGTGAATTCATAAATAGCCCCCTTTATCCATGTAGTTTTGATAAATTTTAGCATTTTTTGTATTCAGATACAATGATAAATTGAGAAAAACTAATTAATTAATCAAATTTTATAAGAGGAGAAGAAAAATGAGAGATGAAAACTGTATTTTTTGTAAAATAATCGCTGGAGAGATTCCGTCTAAAACTATTTATGAGGATGAGGATTTTAAAGTAATACTGGATGCAAATCCGGCGTCTAAGGGCCATGCTTTAATTCTTCCGAAGGAACACTTTGCGAATATTTATGAAATCAGTGAAGAAATGCTGTCTAAAGCTGCCAGACTGGCTAAAAGGCTTGCGGAACATATGACTAAAGTGCTCGAGTGCGACGGATTGAATTTGTTACAGAATAATGGTGAAGTTGCTGGGCAGACCGTATTTCATTTTCATATGCATTTGATTCCGCGTTATGAAGGGATGAAAAACAAGGATTTACTGAACTGGACGCACGAGGATTTTACAGAAGAAGAGCAGGAAGAAATCTGCCAGAAACTAAGGAACTGTTAGTTTTAGGGCTTCAAATCAGAAAAAGAGGGACTTCCTGCCTGATGGCAGAAAACCCCTCTTTAATAAACCAGTCCCGCTTACTTTATATAATTCCATATTTCATGTTAATCTAAATTGTCTGTTTACTCAGCCTTTTTTCATTTATACAAGCTGCTTTCCAAATTGTTTCAAATACGATTTTGCATCTTCTAAAGATACACTCATATTAACTTAAATCTTACTCTTGTTTTTCAATATGAAGCTGTACTTCTGCTTCTGTCAGTTCTTGATGAAGCTGTAATGCCATAAAAATTGTAATCATGCATGAAATCACATCTGCAATCGGCTGCGCATAAAGTATTCCATTGATTCCCCAAACGTTCGGGAGAAGCAAAATCACTGGGACAAAACAAATTCCCTGCCTGCAAGCCCCAAGGATAAAGCCTTTTGTTCCTTTACCAAGTGCAAGAAACAAAGAAGAATATACCGTATAAAAGCCAAACAGGAAGAATGAAAATCCATTTGCCAAAAGGGATTTCTGCCCTACCGCAATCATTTCCGTATTTCCATTTGCAAACTGAGAAATTATCTGCACAGAAAACAGAACCATTAGCAAACCAGCTATTACACAGAAAACTGTTGACCACAAAATAGATGTTCGAATCGCCTCCTTCAAACGCTGGAACTTCTTTGCCCCATAGCTGAATCCTGCAATCGGCTGAAATCCTTTCAGGAAGCCAAATACCACTAAGGTTCCCATAGATGTAAGCCTTGTGACCGCTCCCATCCCGGCAATGACAGCATCGCCATATCCATTTGCCGCCCGGTTGATAAGTGCTATGGAAAGACTGGTAAGAAGCTGAAAGGTAAGTGTTGGGACTCCAATTTTCAAAACTTCCATATATATCTGCTTGGAAGGCTTAAAATCCTTTATGCTGAATGAAAACGCACTCTTTTTACGAAGCGCATAAGTTAAGTACACAAGCGTGGAAACAAATTGAGAAATGGCAGTGGCAATCGCAGCTCCCGCAACCCCCATATCAAATGCATAAATAAAAACCGGATCTAAGCCAGTATTTAATACGGCGCCCAACAGCAAGGCACACATGGCTGTTTTTGCTGCCGCTTCACTTGCCACAATATTATTCATTGTCACATTAAATACATTAAAGATACAGGAAATTACATATATCCTTGCATAAGTCAGGGCATAAGGCATAATGGTATCTGTTGCCCCAAGCATGGTTAAAATCGGTTTCAGAAAAACAGCAGCCAAAATAATAATAACCGCACCGATCATAACGCTGCTGTATACTGCCGTACTCGCCACCTTATTCGCAGTACCTCTGTCCCCGCGTCCCAACAGCCTTGAAAGATAAGATGCCGCACCATTGCCAAACATCAATCCCAGTCCTGCTACTGTCTGTCCTAATGGAAACACAATCGAAATCGCACCCATAGGGCTTTCTCCCAAACCTCCCACAAAATACGCATCTGCCAGATTATAAAGGGCATTGATTAACATATCAGTCATAATCGGTACGTCAAGAGCTACAAGAGCTTTGGGGACTGGCGCACTCCCTAATAGTTCCATTTTGCTGTTACGTTCACTCATTTCTAAATACTCCTTTCTCTTGAAAACTATTATTTACAGTAGTATATTTTATACTATTTCAAGCAAAAAAATATACTATAATTTATAGTAGTTGTCAAGAGAGTAGTGATAGTTTTTTCTATATCTTGACAGCAGCTATCAAATCTAATACTATAAATTACAGTGTAGAATACACATAAATTCAGAGAGAAAGGCTGGTCACAATGGCTGCAATTGATTTAATTGTATTGGGAATGTTAAAAAAAGAGCCTATGGGCGCTTATGATATTCAAAAGCTGGTGGAATACCGCAATATATCCAAATGGGTAAAAATAAGTACCCCGTCTATCTACAAAAAGGCACTCCAGCTGGAAGAAAAGGGATATATCAAAGGAACTATTGTAAAGGAAGGGAAAATGCCAGAAAAAGCAGTTTATTCCCTGACTGATGCTGGAAATAAGGAATTTGAAAGGCTGATGCTGGAAATCTCCGCTAAACCTATCCATATATTTTTAGATTTTAATGCTGTGATTGTCAATTTAGACAGTTTACCTTCGGAAATCCAGCAATCTTGTATAAACAGCATTGAAAAAAACATCAAAACGCTGAAAACTTATTTAGAGGATAACATTGTTGAAAAAGAAAATATTCCGGAAATTCCCGAAACAGGTATGGCAGTTTTACAGCAGCAGTATGTTTTAGTGGAAGCAGTTGAAAAATGGATTGCTTCTCTGAAAGAACGTTTTCCATCAAATAATGAATAGATAATTTACAATAATAAAATCCATTACTGTTTTAAAAGTTAGGCGGCTCGCTCCTGAAACGATTATCGGTTTCTGCAAAAAAAACCGATAACCGCATTTTTTAACTCTGCGTGTTATCGGCTCTGCGTCTGTGCGTCTGGCTCTTTGATAACCGAAATATTAAATTGTGTTACATTGATTAAGATTTCCTGTTTACATTTGGGACAGAACAGCGGGAAATTGCGAAGCTCTGTATCTGACTGCATTTTAATGCGTGTCTTGCTTCCGCAGACAGGGCATAATAACCATTTGAACTGCTCGCTCCCGTTATGATTCATGGTTCTTATTCCTGCTTTCCTTTTGCAGTACAACGCTGCTGATAACGCCTATGCCGCCCAATAACGCACAGGATTTTGACGGGAAAAGGATTCCTGCCGCCACCAGACCAGCGCCAAGAACTAAGTTACATACTGCAGCCGTTTTTAACGATTTCTTTTTCGGATTGGGAAGCTCTGCGGAAATTCCCAGTGTGTTATTCAGCTTTTCGCAAGCCTTATTTACTTCTTTAATCATTGCGTCCTCCTTAAAATAATAACTGTATGCTATGATTTGCAATAAGCAGCACGCCAGCGCCTATGATAATCCATAGGGCTGTGGCTTTCTTCTCTTTCCCTTTCTTCTTGTTCAGAAACAGGAAAAGCAGCCCCGCACCCACAAAGCAGATACCAGCAATCAATGATACGATTGAAATAGTCTGCATGATTTCCGCACTCGGAACAGGTACAAAATCAGGAATTGGAAAGCTCATGTTATCGCCCCTTTCTTTTAATTGCTCAAATCTGATAATTTGTCATTTGCTCTCCCCTTTTCGGGGCATAGCCGCCTTTTAAATATCAGAGCTGCTTTCTGTGTGATTCCGATAAGGGAATACCCCGAGCTGCCTGCACATGGATAAGAAAAACAAGTAACCAGTTCCCAGCCGTCCTTACCGTAATGATTCAGTTTATCAGACAGCGATTTTTCGGAATGTTCTGTTTCTTTGCTGTCAATTACTATCGTTTTGTACTCAAATTCCGTCATAAAAATCTCCTTTACTCAAAAATATCTGCCACAAGGCTATCCACCATAAA
>CANDJC010000030.1 GCA_947384955.1 uncultured Eubacterium sp.
AAATGCCGCTGATGGGACTTGAACCCATATGGTTTCCCGTACGATTTTGAGTCGTATGCGTCTGCCAATTCCGCCACAGCGGCTTATCTTTACTGCCTATGGATGATATATTAGCACATCATTAGATAATATGCAACATTTTTTTAAGAATTTTAACGCAAAAATCCATTTGAAACTGTTTCGTGATGGAATTTTAGAGTGGTCTGTGCAGTTTCTGTCCTATTTTGCATTTACTGCACAGCCCGTAAAAAAGATATCTGAACGGTTACATAACAAAACTGTACGCTGCCATACAAAACCGGGAAAACTCATTACTTCTTTATATGTTTCTCAATTATACACGTATGACCTTTCTTATCATCATAACTGATTCCTATCAGCAAAATATCTCCCGTATATCCTTCCAGCCAGACAGCATATTCCCTGTCTTTTATCTGGCTGACTGCGGCTTCTGCTGACCGGTTCCATTTCAGTTCCACCAAAAGCGCGGGCCTGTCTGTATTTCTTTTGGGAAGATAAACAATATCAGCAAAACCTTTTCCAGACGGAAATTCCATAATCGGATTCATATAATAAACTTTAGCGCTATAATAAGCAATCAGCACAGTGCAGGAAAGCGAATTTTCATCATTGTATCTTAACATCGCTGCTGTTTCATTATGGACAGCTGCAATTCCTTCTGCCACTGCTTCTGCATTCAGATTCCAGGTGCTTTCAAGAAGCTTTTCAGAACGTCTGACTGCCTGTATCAGTCCATTCCACCCAGGGCTGTCGGCCGCATTCAGAAACTCCTGTGCAATTTCCAGATTGGGAATAAAAACCTCTCCAGCCTCTCTGTCACAAGTCAGATACCCAAGATGTACCAGCAATGTCAGTATATCATCCCTGTTCTGAAAAGTAGTCATATCATTCTGAAATTTCCTCGTATTCACTTTGCATCTGGCATTTCCAAGCATCGTAAGGACCGCCTCCTTCAAGCCGTCAAAGTTTAAATCAATATAAACCTTTAACGCTTCATATGTCTCTGTGCCGGTCCAGTAGCTTTGAAAGTCACCGCTTTCTATCAGTTCGGTAACTGCCATAGGATTGTAAATATGAATTCCTTCCATAAGATATCCGTCATACCATTTTCTGGCTTCCTCAAAATCAGTTCCATATGTTTCACAGAGTTTTCTGACCTCTTCCTCCGTAAAACCAAAGTCACTGGCAAGTCTTCCCGGATTCAGCACAGAAAACTCCTTAAAGATATTAATCGCAGAATGCTCCCCGTACTTTTTAATCGGAAGTATTCCGGTCATATAAGCAAGCTCCACATAATCCTGTCCTTTAAAAAGACCCCGCAGAAAATCGAGATACTCTTTTTGTATGTCTCTGCGCTCTTTTGCAATCCTGAATACACAGTCCCATTCGTCTACAATAAAAATAAATCCTCTGCCCGTCTGCGCATATATCTGTTCCAGAACACCTGGAAGGCCATACTGGTTTTCCTCAAAACAGTCCCCAAATTCTTTTCTGAGCTCCGAGATTACCAATTCCTGTATCTTATCTATAAAAATGTCTGTATGTGATTTCCTGAACAAAAACTTTTGAATATCCAGGCGGATTACAGAATGCTTATTAAGATGTTTTTTGTATTGTTTATCTTTACTGATTTTAAGCCCTGAAAATAAGTTTTCAGAATCACATCCGCAGCTGTAATAGGCCGAGAGCATATTTGCCGCCATAGATTTTCCAAACCGGCGCGGACGGCTAACGCATAGAAAACGTTTTTCCGTCCTGTATGCTGCGTTCACTCTGGAAATCAGCATACTTTTATCCACATAAATATCAGAAAATCTTGCCATCTCAAATGCCGCATTTCCCGGATTGACATAAATACCCATGATATCCTGCTCCTTTCCAGATGACATTCCAGCCACCTTCCCTATCATGCAGATTCACTCCTGATTATAGCCTGTTTTTGATACATCTGCAATCAAAAGAATCTGTAATTGACAGAAATCCCATTTCATATTATGATAATTACCGGACTGTTCGGGGAAACAGGTGCAAGACCTGTGCGAGCCCGTCGCCGTAAGGCATAGAAACAGCCGCCGTTCCTACCGAAAGCCACGGTTCGGAAAAAGCCATTGGACGAAATACGCCATCAGACATCCTGCTGACGTTCCATAGTCTGAGAAGGCCGGACAGCGAATGCCAAGCCGAAACACCCGTTCAGCCCGTATCCTCACTTTTACTGCGGCTGCCAGTTGCATGAGGAAATATTATAACAAAAGGAGAACAAAAAATGATAACGAAAATCACAAAAAAACTATCGTCATTCGTTCTTTGTACCGCGCTGATTGTGGCTATGGCGTTTACTACAGCAGGATGTAATGGCAAATCAGACGATGCTGCATCGAAGGACGCTGCCAAAACCGAAAGCAGCGCACAGGAAAATGACAGCACACAGACAGACGCCCCTGCCTCTGGAGAAGACAGCCAGCAGACAGATGCAGACGTACCTGACGAAACCAGCGCACAGGATGATGTAAAAACAGCTGGCGAAGGCAGTACGAAGTTTCTCTTCACTGTAACAGACCCGGACGGAAATGAGACTGCGTTCGAAGTTCATACAGACAAAGAAACCGTAGGAGAAGCGCTGTCAGACGCCGGTTTAATCGAAGGAGAGGAAGGGCAGTACGGCCTGTATGTGACATCCGTTAACGGAATTACTGCTGACTATGACAGTGACGGCCTGTACTGGGCTTTTTATATTAATGACGAATACGCCACGCAGGGGGTGGACTTGGTTACAATAACGGAAGGCGATACCTATTCATTTAAGGCCGAAAAAGCATGAAACTAAACATAAGGGAAATCACCATATTTGCAATGCTCGGTTCTTTGATGTATGCTTCCAAAATGATTATGGAAATCGCGCCAAATATTCATCTGCTTGGCGTATTTACCATTGCTTTCACAGTTGTATACAGAAAAAAGGCACTTTATCCCATTTATATTTTTGTACTGCTAAACGGCATGTTCAGCGGATTTGCTGCCTGGTGGATTCCTTATTTATATGTATGGACGGTTTTATGGGGAATGACAATGCTTCTTCCTAAAAAACTGCCAAAGCGGGCCGCACCGCTTATCTATATGTCGGTATGCGCCGCGCATGGATTTTTGTTCGGCACACTGTACGCCCCGGCACAGGCAGTTCTGTTCGGACTGAGCTTTCAGGGCATGGCTGCATGGATTATCGCCGGACTTCCATGGGACTTTCTGCATGGTGTCAGCAACTTCTTCTGCGGTATCCTGATTGTACCTGTGATTTCCGCACTCAGGCTTGCAGAAAAAAATTCTATTCAAGGCTGACCGTGCTGACATTCCAACAGTCATATTATTCTACAGCAGCAGACAAAAACAGGGTACTTTCCAGTTATATAGAAAGTACCCTGTTACTGCCGGTATCTGCTGTTATGATTCTGTTCTTCCATGCCGGCTGCCTGTTATCGGTTACCTGTCTGTTCCAGATAAAATCTGCATGCATGAAAATTGCCGTTTAATGCCAGGAATCCGCACACAATCTGAGCGCCGTTTTCTTCCATATATTTTATAAATCTTTCTTTCAGGCTTAATTTTCCTGTACGCATACCATGATTTGTTACTGCTTTATTTGTCATTGTCAGTGCTGTCATAATTGAAATCTCCTTTTTTTCAAATTTAAGTAGCTCACCTGTCAGCTTTGTCATACCTTGCTGACAATGACTATCTTACAGTAACCAGGCTTCGGATAACAGGCCGATATTTGACTTTTTTTAAGTCAATATTGACATTTCTGCCTCTGTTTCATCTGCCCTGCGAACATATGCCGTTCAGTATTCGGATATCAAACGTTACCCGCATTATCCAGCCAGCATCTGTCTCCTGGATTTTCCAGTTATCTGCCAATATCTGTCCTCCTGAATCCAAAGTTATTCTGCCAGCATCTGTCTTCCTGGATTCTGCAGCTATTCTGCCATCGTCTGCTCTCCTGATTTTTCCATCTTATTCTGCCAGCATCCGCTCCACCAGCTTCACACAGTCAGCTGCATCTTTCGAATAGCCGTCCGCTCCGATTTCTTCCGCAAACCCCTGCGTAATCGCCGCACCGCCGATGATAATCTTTCCAGTGTACCCCTTCTCTTTTGCCAGCGCCACAACTTCTTTCATACGCATCATCGTCGTTGTCATCAGCGCAGACAGACCGATGACTGCGGCATGTTCTTCTATTGCTGTCGATACAATCGTTTCCGCAGCAACATCCTTGCCCAGGTCAATGACATGATAGCCATAATTGCGCAGCATCAGCACGACAAGATTTTTCCCAATATCATGAATATCGCCTTCTACGGTCGCAAGAACCAGCACAGCCGCTTCTGCATCTCCTGCTTTGCGCTCTATCTGCGGTTCCAGATATTCAATCGCTGTTTTCATGGCATTTGCACTGGCAATCAGCTGCGGCAGAAAATATTTCTGCTGATTAAACAGTTCGCCCACTTCATTGATAGCCGGTATCAGATACTGGTCTATTACCTGTTCCGGGCGGGCAGCATTTGAAAGTTCTTCTTTTACATATTTAATAATACTGTTTTTCTCTCCGTGAAGCACTGCCAGGTAAACAGCATTCGATTTGACAGCTGCACTGAAATCTTGTTCTGCTGCCAGGCTGCTGGCACCGCTTCCTGCTATTATCTGTTCCCCGTTTCCCGCCGCAGCCCGTACCCCGCCGCTGTCTGCTCTATACATACTGCCGCCTGCTGCTGGCACACCGCCGTCTGCTGCCGCTCGCACACCGCCGTCTGCCTTGTACACGCTGCCGTCTGCTTTGTGCCCACTGCTGTCTGCTGCCGCTCGCACACCGCCGCCTGCTGTTCCCGGCACACTGCTGTTATCTGCCCGGTATCCGGCTGCCGCTGCATGTGCGCTGTATTTTTGCTGCTGCTCCTGTTCCTGTTTTTCCTGCTTTTTCCTGTACACCTGAATACGGCTGATGTAACCCATATCGCCGCCTTCTTTATGCAGCAGCATATCCGCTGCCGCCGCCATATTCATAAGCAGGTCCTGGGACGGATTGACAATTGCCATCGTAAGCCCGTTTGCAATTGCCATCGTAAGAAAAGCAGCGTTTACAAATGAACGTTCCGGCAGACCGAAGGAAATATTCGAAAGACCGCATATAGTCGCAAGTCCCAGCTGCGAATGGCAGTATTTTATCGTATCAAAGCATTCCAGCGCCGCATCCGGATTTGCACCGACAGTAGCGGTTAATCCGTCCACAATGATGTCCTCTTTTGCAAATCCCTGGCGAAGCGCTTCATCCAGAATCGTATGCACAATTTCCCGTTTTTCCACTGGTGTTTTCGGAAGCCCCTTATCCGAAAGCGGCAGCAGGATAAACATTGCGCCGTATTTTTTTGCAATCGGCAGCAGCCGTTCAAATTTCTCTTTTTCCAGCGAAATCGAATTAATCAGCGCCCGTCCCGGATAAATCCGAAGCGCCGCCTCAATCACCTCAATATAACTCGAATCGATGCACAGCGGACAGTCTGACACCGACGTCACCTCGCCGACTGCTTCTAACATCATCTGCTTTTCATCAATGCCGTTCATTCCCATATTGATATCCAGAACCGAAGCGCCGTTTTCTTCCTGCTCCCTGGCCATAGAGCGCACCAGCTCCAGACTGCCTTCCTTCAGCTCTGCCTGCAGCTTCTTCTTCCCCGTAGGGTTAATCCGTTCACCCACAGCCAGAAAACTGCCTTCCATCCCGATTTCCACAGTTCTGCGTTCCGATGCCAGCACGCGCCTTTTCTCCTTACGCACCGGCAGCCTTTGTACATCACGGACAGCCCGGGCCAGCGCTTCAATATGCATCGGCGCCGTACCGCAGCAGCCGCCCAGGATAGCTGCCCCGCATTCTGCCAGTTTTCTTCCTGCACGGGCAAAATCCTCAGGGCTTGTCCGATACACCGTCTTTCCGTCTTCCAGCTCAGGAAGCCCGGCATTTGGCTTTGCGAGAATCGGGACATTCGCATATGCATACATTTTTTCTACAATTTCTATCATTTCTTCGGGCCCCGTGGAGCAGTTCAGCCCGACTGCATCGGCCCCCAGGCTCTGGAGCACGACAACAGCCGTCTGCGGGTCTGTCCCAAACAGTGTCCTTGCATCCGCCTCAAAGGTCAGGCTCGCCATTACAGGAAGCTCACATGTTTCCTTTACCGCAAGAACTGCCGCCCTTGTTTCCTGAAGGCTCATCATTGTTTCTGCTACAAATAAATCCACCCCGGCTTCACATAAAACCTTCACCTGTTCCTTATAAATATCCACCAATTCTTCAAACTGCAGGCTTCCAAGCGGATACAGCTGCTGTCCCGTCATCGTCAAATCCCCGGCTACCAGCGCTTTCCCCTCAGCCGCCTCTTTAGACAGCCGGACCAGCCGCGTATTGATATCCGCAAGCTGATTTTCAAGACCATATTCTGCCAGCTTGATGCGGTTTCCGGTAAATGTCGGCGCATACAAAATATTTGTGCCTGCTTTCACATAACTGCGCTGAAGCTGTACCATCACATCCTCATGCTCTAAAATCCACTGCTCCGGACAAACCCCGGCCGGCATTCCGGCTTTTTGAAGATTTGTGCCTGTGGCACCGTCCAGTATGATAATACCGCATTCTGCGAGATATCGAAATTCTTGTCTTGTCATCCGTTTTGCATCTCCTATGCCTTTATTTGTACATTCACATTCCGGATTTTATTATAATATTGTCAGAGCAAGCTGACTAGTCTTTTTTCAGTTTTATCTGGTAAAACGCTTTTCTTTCTGTATATTCAAACCTTTAGCAGGATTCAGCACGTCCTCTGTTTCTGACGATACAGCGAATCCACTGAATGGTCTTTCCTACGAAAACTGCAGAAACAATCGTTGCAATTCCAAACCCTTTGATTTTATGCAGAAAAATAAGACTCAGCACAACCGACAGAAGTACGCAGATTACATCATATGCAATTTTTACCTTACCCAGTTCCAGCCCGGATAATATACTGATTTGTTTTACAGTCCCATCCGGCGGGTTCTGAATCAAATTCATGTCCAGCATGCATATCATGCCAAGCGCTGTAAAGATAATGCTGAATACAAGAGCTGCAGCCTGACAGAATACAATCCGGCTGTCAATCAGTATCAGCCGGTTTAACAGGTCAATTACCCAGCCAAATACAAAAGCCAGCGGTACCTGCAGCCATAACTTCAAATCCCATATTCTCCGGGCCAGTATCATTTGAAGAACAATATTTACGAAATGAAAAAGAGCAGTCAGGCTTCCAAACGTAAAAGGCATAATGTCTGCCAAAACGAACGGTATACTGCTGATTGGAGATATTCCCAGACCGCATTTTTTGCATAATACAATTCCCAGAGAAACAAGCAGGATACCTGCTGCGTAAATCAAAACTCTTTTGAGCATTACCTGCTTCCTCCTTTTCCCCATTTTATTTATGATAGATATGGACATAGCGGATTTCATTAGGCTCAAGATCCATGCTTAATTCCAGGCTTCCATCCATGCTTTTGACTTCCTTAATGGAAATACTGCTGATGCTGCTCGCCCTCAGATAATTCAGTTCTTTCCGTGTCAGGTCAGATTCCATATTCATTTCTATCCAGTTATCCTGAATGCTCCCGTGATGACTGTTCAGCAGATTAGTTTTAACAATATAGATACCGTCTTTTACCCCCTGTATTTTCAGCCGGAGTTTTAAGTATTCCCGGTCATTCATGATATTGGAAATATCTTTTATGTCCAGCGCATCTTCGTCTGCCAGATAATACTTATAATTTGGTCTTTTTAAATTATGGCATACCAGGCGCAGCGATCCCCTGCTGTTTCTTGTAATCAGATAATTGCTGTGCTTTCGCTGTACCTGCGTATATAACTGGTTTAAAAACTCTGCTGCATAATAGCTGGGCTTTGGAATTCCATCTTTCGTAAGAAATCCATTTCCTCCAAACAGGACCATTCCTGTATCACTTGCATCAGCAAATGCATCGGAATAAAAAAACTGCCCTAAAAGCTCCGCCTTCCCGATACAGTCAATTGCATTATTTAAAAGATAAGCAGCTTTCAGGCAGCTGTCGTTTAATACGTTCCTGCTGGAAAGGCTGAGACTATACTCTGTTACATGGACCGGAACATTTTTAAAACCAGACTTTTTCATTGCAGCTGCAGCTGTTTCAATTCCATATCGTACAAAGTTAAGATCTGACACACGTTTTTCATAATAGATGCCGTTTTTCTTTTCCTGCTGATAAGGATAGCAGCTTAAAGAGATAAAGTCCGGCTTCTGATCTTCCATCTGCCACATGGAAAGTATTTTTGTAAAAATATCTTTCCCATAAATCCTCACAGGAAAGCCTGCACCTCCTATTTTCGCTTCAGGAAGCTGTTCCCTTAAGGTTTTTGCAATCACATGAAACTGACGAAAATACTCCTTATGCGAAGCCTCATCCAATTCTGAATAACGCATCGCAATATTCTGTCCATGAAGCCACATCGGTTTTTCCCAATATTCAAAGTACCACTGCCGGACTTCCCATGATCCATACCGGTTAATAAAGTGTCCAAATAACACCTGATAAAATTCTTTCATTTCCTGTTCATTTTCAAAAAAGTCCAGTCTCTGGTCCGCACGTACCGTCTGCTTCATGCTGCGGATAATGCGTTTTCCTTTAAAACCCAGTTCTATATACGGTTTCAGCTGATGTTCTACCAGAAAGTCTGTCACTGCGTCAATCCGGCTGAAATTCTGTTTCCCATTTTCTGAATGCAGTACAAGATATAACTCTAAATCATAGATATCCCAAAATCTGACATAACGGAATCCCATCTGCTCCTGATGATCCAGAATTTGTTTCTGGACGCCTGCATTCAGCAGATCCGCAGCCGTTCCTGCATTTATGATAAGGCAGGCTGAATGATTCCATGTACCCTCTGGTTTCATCTGCATATCAACCAAAACATCCAGTATGTCTTCCTCTTTATCAATTCCGCACTGGTCCGGGTTACGCTCCAGATACAGCTCTACTTTTTCGTAAACGATACGGGCATTTCTGTGTTCATCTTTTTCTTGTTTCTTACTGCTTTTATGCTGTTTGCGAAATTCAGAAGGGGTATGATGATAAGCTTCTTTAAATACTTTATTAAAAGCAGTAACGCTTGCAAATCCGTTATCCAGAGCAATTTTCATAATAGAATCTTCCGTATACATCATATCTTCTATAGCATGGCTGAGCCGTACAGAATTTAATAATTCCATAAAATTGATTCCGCACTTTTGTTTTATATACTTAGAAACGTAGGCTGCAGAAAGATAGAGATTCTGCGCGATGTCATCCAGAACAATATTCTGCCGGTAATTACTCCGGATATAGGCAAATATTTCCTGCATGCGGTCATCCGGTTTTTCAGATTTCTCATCCTGACGCTGCACATTTACAGCAAGGATAAAATTCTCTGCTAAAATATGCAGCATCTGATAATACATGCTGTTTAAATACAGCCGGCTCCTTTTATCACTGCGCAGGCTCTGGTTCAGGATTTTTGCAATTACTTTTTTCAATTTTTCATACGCTTCATTTCCATCTGCTTCATAATCTGCTTTGGAATTGCACCAGAATGTAACATGATCCATGCCCAGCAGATCCCGTACTTTTTGATAAGAAATCAGAAACCTTACTAGTACAAGGTCGCCAGCGCTGTGGTAGCCATGCTGATGATTCGGATTCACCAGTGCAAGATCACCGCTGGCAAGCTGGTAATGATCTTCTTCTATTACAAGATCTATCTTTCCGCTGATTACAAACAGTAATTCAAAATTTTCATGCCAGTGAATATTGATGCTTTGTTCTGTAATAAAATCCAGTTCTGCCAATGCATCCGGCTTCATATAATTTCGTTCCATATACATCTTTCCTGTCCAAGAATTTTGGGAGCCAGCGCTATATCTTATCCTTATGATTCCAGTTCAAAAACCCGTGCGAAATTTCCACCCAGAAGCTTTCTCATGCCTTCCTGGTCATTTAAGTCATCTGCCGCCAGTTTCTGCTTCTGGAGCTCCATCTCAAATTTATAAAACGGGTAATCACAGCCCATAAATACCTTATCCGGACACTGCTCTAAAACATGGACTACTGCCATAAAAGAAGTGATTGCTGTGTCCAGATATACATTAGGAATACGTTTTGCTATATCAATCGCATATTCACCAGCCATGACTTCACCCATATGGGCCATCTGGATAATCACATGCGGAAATTCCAGTCCCAGGCGTTCAAACATAACCGGGTGTACGCGGTAATCCTCAGAAGTACAGTGAACTACCGTGTAAAGACGGCGTTCCTCTAAAATTTCCATCAGCGGCCGCAGCAGCTCGATATTCGCCAGGCTGAAATTACCAAACCATGGATGAAGCTTCATGCCTTTACATCCCAGTTCATCCAGGCAGTATAAAAGCTGTTCTTTTGCATCCGGGTCATTGGGATTTATAAATGCCAGCTGCATAAACCGTCCCGGATAAGGCGCAATCAGTTCCGATAGCTTTTTCTGCTTCTCTATGCCGGCTGAAAATGGAAAGCATACCACTAGATCAATCCCATTTGCATCCATGCTTCTTATTACATTCTCTACCCTGGCACGTGGATTTTCCTGTTCATCCGTAGCAATATGTACATGCGCATCTATTACCATTCTACACCCCCGCTTTCATCTTTCTATCATCTTACTGAATGATTTACATTTTTGTCAATCATTATTCTTTCTAAATACATTTATTCAAAATCCACACTCCGCATAGTCCGGGCTGATTCCCTGCACGCTTCCATAACACGCAGCACACGGCGGACCTCAGGAATTTTGACAAGAAATTCCTCCTCACCTTTAAGTGCTTTAAAATAATTTACAAAATAATCGCTTTGTTCCGTATCAGCCTTCGGAATATCTTCTGTTACGATCAGTCCAGGTTCCGGTACGCCAAAGGAACGGGTAGGCCCGTATGACTTTGCTGATTTGTCCTGGTCTTCCTTCACATTTTCCAGCAGGCGGGTTGTCCGTACAATCCTGCCTTCCGGGCTGAACTTATCTGCATACATGCTGCCTTTACTGCCCCCAGCATACCAGTGCCGTTCAAACCAGTCCTTCCGGTCAGACAGGAAATAGGTACCCAGCTCAATCTCTGCTGTTACCTGGTTCTCAAACCGGAGAATAATTTTAAAATAATCATCTACTTCTTTATTGATGACATTACGGACATCGGCAAAAACAGTCACCAGACGGCTGTCTACCATATACAGAATCTGATCAATCAAATGAACGCCCCAGTCATAAAGCATGCCCCCGCCTTCACTCTTATAGACATGCCAGTCATGCATATTGCCATTATATCCATAAAGTGAACTCTGAATTGTATAGATATCACCTATCAGTCCTTTATCGTAACACTCTTTTACCACATTAAAATCTTTGTCAAAACGCCGCTGCTGATGAACAGTAAACGATACGCCTGCTTTTTCGGTTTCTGCAGTCATCTCGTCAAATTCAGCAACCGTCATGGCCGCCGGCTTTTCTACGATAATATGGAGTCCCGCGCGGGCGGATTTGATAACCAGATCCTTATGCTGGTTATTATTTGCTGATATAATAACACCGTCCAAATCCTCATTTTCAAACATCTTATCTGCGTCCAGATAAACAGGCATGTCCGGATAAAGTTCCCGTACCTCATCCAAACGATTCTGATTCCTGTCACAAACTGCAGCACAGTCAGAATCTGGATGATTTTTAAGTGTTGAGACATGCCTGCGTCCAATAAATCCATAACCTATCACTGCATATCGAAACATAAATCTGCCTCCATTCTAAATCAAAGCTTCACTGTGCTGTTTGTTTCAGATGCTTTGTAGATCGCCTCCAGAATCTGCGTCACACGGAATGCTTCTTCCGGCTTTACACAAGGCTCCGTATCTGTCAGAATGGCATTGATCCACTGTCTGGCTTCTACCACTCCAGGAGCTTCATTTACACCCTCAAAATAATCAACAAGCGCCTCGCCATCAAGTTTTTCGCTCATCATCTTGCCATGCCGTGTATGGTTAAAATACAGCTCGGACTGTGCATAACTTCCTCCGTGTTTGATTTCAGCGCCAGCAAGGGTTCCGCACAAAGTTGTGGATGCCTCTCTTGCGTCCATGTAATTTAAAGCCCATGACGCACGCAGATTAATTAAAGAACCGTCCTTCATTTTAATAAATCCCATTGCAGAATCTTCCACTTCAAAGTTATCTGTATCCCACGGTCCATATGTATTCCCCTGTGCAGCTTCCGGCAGATGCCCCAGCTTATAAAATACCTGGCCGCTCACACTGTCAACATCATAATTATTCATACACCATAAAGTAATATCAAGCGCATGGGTCCCAATATCAATCAACGGGCCTCCACCCTGTTGTGATTTATCTGGAAATACTCCCCATGTAGGAACTGCTTTACGACGGATCGCATTTGCTTCAGCGTAATAAACCTCACCCAGTTCACCTGCTTCACACGACTTCTTCAATACCTGTACATCCGGGCGGTAACGGTTCTGATATCCCACCGTAAATTTCTTTCCTGACTTTTTCCATGCATCAATCATTTTTTTCGCATCTGATGATGTTGCAGCCATCGGCTTTTCGCACAATACATGCTTTCCTGCTTCAAATGCGTCTACTGTAATCTGGCAGTGTGCAGCATTAGGCGTACATACATGGATGATATCAATACTTTTGTCTGCCAGCATCTCTTTATAATCTGTATAGATCTTAGCCTCTGTAAGCCCATGCCGCTTGGCGGTCGCCTTTGCCTTTTCTTCAATCAGGTCGCACAGGGCGACAACTTCAACCTGGTCTGCAGCTTTTGCAAGTGATGGCAAATGCTTATTATTGCAAATCCCGCCTGTTCCTACAATTCCTAATCTTAATTTTTTCATTTTCTTACTTCTCCTTTTTATTTATAAACCAGTCTGCTTTTGCAGACAAATAAGAACCTTTTTACGCTTCAATCAGACGCTTTAACATTCCCTGATGCAGCCTTACCTGCTCCACTTCGCTGATCAATTCCTTTTCTGTACGATCCTGAAATCTTCTCTGCCCTTCGTATTCCGTGTTGATGTAACCGTCGTATCCATGCTCTTTTAATACACGGATCGGATTCTCGTAATCAACAGCTTTATCCTCATAAATCCCCGGATGTCCTTCCACTTCTGACATATGATAGAATTTTCCATGGAAATTAACGATGATTGGCAATAACGGAATCAAATCCTCTGCCTTTGCCCTGGAAAGCAGCAGCGCCTGCCCCATAACCTCAAAATCAATTTCCGTATAATCCGAAACATTTTCTTTCACAAGCGCCTCCATTTTCTGAAATGCGCCGGTGAGGTCTTTCGGCGCGTCCCCAGTTTTCAGATAACGGTGAAAGAAAGACTCTACATTTCCCGCAGAATACAGCGACAGGTCAATTTTGCTCAGTTCGTCACTCTTTCCTGTATAGTTGTCCATGCATAACTGGTCTGCCAGTTCACATGTCCTTCTTTTCGCACCCTGACGGACATACCAGTCAAGGGTCACTTCGGATGGACGGTATGCAAAAATCCCCCAGTCAGGAACAATTCCCAGATGTTTTGTTCCTGTTCGTTCCACAACCTCCTGGATTTCCTTTACAAACTGTCCATTCAGCGGAATCGGTGCATGAATCTCTTTTCCAATCCTGACATCACATTCCTCTGCAGTATCCAGTGCAAGCTCCATGACTTCAATCGGAGTTGTCGCCAGTGTCCGGACATTGCGAAATCCTAACTTTTTGGCAAGCCGGATGTCATGCCTTAACCGTTCTGCACACTCTTCCAGGCTCATCACATGATCCCGAAACTGCAGTACATCGCAAAATACATCCATCGTCACTGCCTCAAGCTGATACTGTTCCAGCCAGCGGTGCCACTGTGCCACAAACTCATCCGATGGATCCGGATAGTGAAAGGACTGTTCGTCCAGCACTTCCACTCCTGTAACCCCTTCAATGCCTGCGGCTTCCTTCAGCATTGCCTCCAGATCCATTTCTTTAAAAAACTGTGCCTGCTGATAGCTGTAAAAATCAACGCCTCTTTTAATACCCATCTTTTTTTCCTCCCGTTATTTGTCCTGATTTTGTAATTCAAGTTCATAAGTTACAATATTTTTCGTCTTATCAGATCCTGCCCCGGTTCCCGGTTCCGGAGGACACTTTACCCACTCTTCATCAGTCGGAAGATATCCATAAGCGGCTAAGACTGACTGCTGAAACTCAATGACATGTTTTCCAGGCGCAAGTCCGCCGGTTTTCTTTATATGAATGATTCCCTCATCATCATAGTCCCAATGTTCCCAGACTGCTTTCTTGATTTCTTCAAAAGTTCTCGGCGCCTTTCCATTAATCTCGAAAGTCTGCACATCCCTCTTATACTGAATCCCGTCTGCTTTGATGTAGTATCCATTATGAAGCGACAGGTATACACCACGGTAATTTGCATTTCTGGCTGCAAATTTAAAGCCCGTTACATTCCCGTCAGCATCCACTTCATTTTCCAGACTGTCTTTTCTGATTAAAAAATTATCAAACATTGCTTTTCCTCCTTGTTATTTTCCATGTTTCTTTGCTGGTTATTAGTTTACAGCCGTTTCATCATTTCTTCTTCTCAATTTTCATCATATTTTTATGCGAAAAATTATGATCTTAAATTTTGAATGCTGCACACCCTGCCAGGAGTGCAGGATTTCGTATGTAAATATTGCACTCCTGTGTTTTAAAACAAAATCCCGTTTATTTATGCACTGTGTTTTGCCATAAGATCTTCCTGTATCTGGTCTATGTCCTTGTCAATGTTCATTGCCAGTATAATAGCCAGGCAAATTGCCGATAAGATGACTGAAGCATACCCAAATCCAAACTGGATGGATGAAACTGCAGAATCTGCCTGACTCGCTGCCATACCGTCATATCCGCCAAATTCCAGAATCCAGCTGGCTACAAAAGCGCCCAGTCCAAGGCCGACTTTCATGCCGAAAGAGACACAGCATGTTGTTAACCCTTCTGAACGGATTCCTGTCTTCCATTCACCATAGTCAATAATATCTGGCGTCATTGCAAATACATCTGCGTAAACCGGCCCAAGAGCCAGTCCGTGAAGCGCACAGCCTGTCAGCACCAGCATCATATTCGTACCGCCGGCTCCGACAATGGCACGCCCCATCATTGAAACAATAAATGCCCCAATCATGACTTTGCGTTTTCCAAATTTTTTGACCAGAGCCGGGTTCATAAGGCTGCCGATAATCGTAGGAATATTGTAGCACATACTGACCACAGTCATGGCTGCCAGGCTGCCAAGAACAGTATTGCAAAAATAGTACATCATATTTCCTACTGTCATGATATTGATATACAAAAATACCATCATCAAAGCCTGCAGATAAAAATATTTGTTTTTTAATAAAGCTGGAAGCGCCGTTTTCAAAGGGACTTTTTCCGCTTCAACAGCTCCTTCCTGATCTGCGTCAATGCGCTCCCGGCAGCCTGCAAAACAAACCAGAAGCAAAACAGCTTCTATGATTCCGTATATTACAATCAGCCTGCCCCAGCCAAGGGTTGTAACAAGGTTCGCAGTAACCGCATTAATCAGCAGCACTACAAGATTTCCAAGCACAAACCGCCATGATGTACAGGAAACACGGTCCTGAATATTCAATGTCATGCGGGCCAGAAGGGAATTATATGCTATCCCGTTTGCCGTATAGATAATACAGTTCAGCAGAATGTATGTAAAATATGCATATACCAGCTTTCCACTGTCGCCAAGAGACGATGGCACCGTAAACATTGCAATGAGCGCAATCCCCATCAGCGGCGCTGTCCACAGTATCCACGGACGCGCTTTTCCATATTTCGATTTTGTTTTGTCCAGAATTGCTCCCATGATCAAATCGCTTGTTCCATCAAACAGGCGGGCAAACAGCATCATGGTTCCTATTGCAGCAGCGGCTATCCCTACGGTATCTGTGTAGAAACCCGTAAGAAAATATGTACATAGCGTAACATAAATCTGGCTTCCACAGTCGCCCGCGCTGTAACATAATTTTTCGGATATGCTGAGCCGGTTTTCTTTTTCTGTTTTCATTTTCTTCTCCTTGATTCCTTGGGATTTTCATGCCCTCTCTAAATTACAAAGTTCTTTAAATACTTTGCACTAAGAATCACGGCTTTCTTTGCATCTTCAATACTGCCTTCAAACGCTTTGTCTTCTACTTCAATACATGTATATCCTGTATATCCAATATCTGTCAGCGCAGATACAAATCTTCCCCAGTCAATATCGCCAAGTCCCGGAAGCTTAGGCGACATATACTGCAGGGGCGTTGCCATTATCCCAGCATCCGCAAGCTTATCCTTATAAATTTTAATATCTTTGTAATGCACATGAAAAATTTTATCCCTGAATTCATAAATTGGTTTGATATAATCAATCATCTGCCATACAAAATGTGACGGATCATAGTTAATACCTAAATTTGGACTGTCAATAATTTCAAATACCCGTCTCCAGTTCGCAGGCGTTGTCATAATATTCTGCCCGCCTGGCCACTCATCATTTGTAAAAAGCATCGGGCAGTTTTCGATGCCAATCCTTACGCCCTTTTCTTCCGCATATCTGATAATCGGCGGCCAGATTTCTTTGACAAGCTCCATATTATCATCAACATTTTTAACCGGATCACGCCCTATAAAGGTTGTAACCATATTTACACCAAGCATTGCCGATGCATCAATCAGTTTATACAGATGTTCGATACATTCCCGCCTCTTGCCTAAATCCGGATCTAATGGATTTGGATAATACGCCAGAGAAGATATTTCAACCCCTTTGGATGCACATAAAGCCTTAATCTTTCCTGCTTTCTCCTCCGTCAGATTTACGACATCAATGTGGCTGACACCCGCATATCTCCTTTGCACCCCTCCCTGCGGCCAGCAGGCTGCTTCCATGCACTCCAGATGATTTTCAGCTGCAAAATCCACAACATCTTCAAAATCCATTCCATCACAAATTGCTGTAAGAAAACCTAACTTCATACTTATTCTCCTTCCCGTTTTCTGCATGAATTTTTTGATGTTTTAATTTTAATTTGGAAGTAAGATTTCTGCATCTGCATTTCTTTCAAAAAAATATATCAAAAATTATCCTGTTTTCTGAAATTCCCCCCTGGTCCGAAAAAAAGTGCAGGAAAATAATCCCATTTTTAGTTATGCTGTTTCAAATACAAAACAATGCTTTCCTCACTGCACCCTGTTCCCTGATTCTATTTACCAGACATTCTTTTATTCCGCATTTCCGGTTATCTTTCATCCTTTAAAGCTGCATAAAGGCGGTATCCGCTAATTCCTCCTTAAAGAACTTTATGTATGCACATGATCCAAAGGATGCAGACAAAGGCCTTACCGGAAAACGCACAGGATTACCGACACCCGTCTTATGTAAGGCACAGACTAAGCGATATCATTATGGCTGTGTTTTTTGCAACGCTTTCCAGTGCAAATGAATGGGCTGAAATCGAAAGTTTTGCAACGAAAAAAGAAGCGTGGCTGCGCAGGTATCTGGAACTTCCTTACGGCATTCCGACAGATGATACATACAGGATTGTGGCCGGGAATATTTATATAGGGCATTTTCCATGTCACTGTGAAGCTTTTAGCTGATACAGTCAATCATATCCTTTCAGTTTCAGGAAATGAGGATGGCATCCATGAGAAAGGCATAGTGTCCGTGGACGGCAAAGTGAGCTGCGGTTCTGCACGGAAAAAAACTCAGGACGGGGACGTTAAGGCATTGCAGACACTGAATGTTTTTTCAGTGGATTACGGCATCTGCCTGGATCAGAAGTTTATCGGGGAAAGACGAATGAAATACCTGCAGCGCAGGAAATACTGCGCCTGATGGACCTGGAAATCACAATTGTAACAGCGGATGCCATGAACTGCCAGAAAGGCACTGTAAAAGCGATTGGATTTTTTGATGAGGAATGCCTGGAAGGGATAAAGTGGAAAGAATACGGTTATAAGAAAACCATTGAGCCTGAACACGGCGGCAGTGCTGCAAGGGAATATTACATCACAGAAGATACAGGCTGGTATAGGGAAAAAAGAATGGAAAAACCTGTGCAGTTTTTGAATGGTGCATAAAACGCTGAAAAAGCCGGATGGAAGCTGCATGACGGAGGACAGGTATTTATATCTGCAGTATAACAGCGGATGCAGATGAATTTGAAAGGGCAGCACGCGGGCACTGGGGAGTGGAAAATAACCTGCACTGGCAAATGGATTTCACTTTCCGGGATGATAAAAATAAAAGCATGGCAAAAACAGGGCCAAAAACGGGAGCATCATTGAAGATTACCAGCAGAGCAGAACATACACAGTGACAGCCAGTTTTTGAAAGAAATCCCCGATGACATGGAAAGGCAGGCTGAAACTGTAACAATCGTGACGGACGGTGCCTGCAGCGGTATGCAAAATGAAAAAATGGCTGCCGAAAAAATATATGACTTGCCACCACAAATCTTACAGGGCAGAAAACCAAACACATATATGAATACTTTTCTGCTTCTCACAAGTGTACAGCAGATGAATTTTTGTGTCAATGGCAAGGCCTTCGCCAGTTCCATGCTGATTTTAGGGCGCTCAGTGTGTAATCATACAATTTCAGCCCGGCACCGGAAATATCCCCATAAAAACCTCGATTCCATCCAAAACTGCCATCAATCCACGTAAATTCCGCCAAAACCAGCCGGGTGACGGGAAGATGCCCTGGCTTCCAGTGACATTGGAGGAATGTTTAGAATCCCTTGGCATTCTGCCCAATAACCAGGCGGCGAAGCCGAAGCGGCACCTTTAGCTGCTGGCAGAAGGCCAGGGCGAACTAGGTGCCGCGTTCCGTCCGGTACCACAACGCAGACGCAGAATGCCTAGGGATTCTTAACATTCCAGAGCCGGAACCGGAAGCCAGGGCATCTTCCCGTCACCCGGCGTCCGCGCCGCCACTCCCCTCCCCCTCCCCATGTCTGGAATCACTCCCTCTCATCCTCCGCCACTTCCCTCAGCAGCCTCACATTCTCCACCACCGCATCTGCCGCCACCCGGATTTCCTCCGCCGTCGTAGCCTCCCCCAGCGTCATGCGAAGCGTCCCCGACGCAAGCTCCCTCCCCCTTCCAATCGCCGTCAGCACATGCGACGGTTCCGCAGAGCCAGTCGAGCACGCCGATGCCGCCGAAGCACAGATATCCTTTGCATCGAGCAAAAGCAGCAGCGTCTCCCCCTCAATCCCTTCAAAGCTGAAATTCACATTATTCGGAAGCCTTGCATAGCGGTCCCCATTCAGCCACGCTCCCGGAATCCTTCCCGCAATCTCATGAATCAGAAAATCCCGCAGCCTTGTCTCACGGTAAATGCGTTCCGACATCGTGCGCACTGCCAGTTCCGCTGCCGCTCCCATTCCTACAATGCCCGGCACATTCTCTGTCCCGGCACGCCTTCCCATCTCCTGTCCTCCGCCATGAAGGAAGGAAGCTGTTTTGATGCCGTCCCGGATATATAAAAACCCGGTTCCTTTAGGCCCGTAAAACTTATGTCCGCTTGCGCTTAACAGGTCGATATGATAAAAATTCACATCCACCGGAACCTGCGCATATGCCTGTACCGCATCTGTATGGAAAACAATGCCGTGGCGTCTGGCAATCCGGCCAATCTGCGCTGCCGGCTCCATTGTGCCGATTTCATTGTTGGCAAACATGACCGAAATCAGAATCGTATCCGGCCGTATGGCTTTTTCCAGCTCCGCCAGACGGATAAATCCCTGCGCATCCACTGGCAGATACGTTACCTCATATCCCTGTTCTTCCAGATACCGGCATGTGTTTAAGACCGCATGGTGTTCTATCTGAGTCGTAATAATATGCCTGCCGTAATCCTTATATGCCTCGGCAGTTCCTTTGAGCGCCCAGTTATCCGATTCGCTGCCTCCTGCCGTAAAATAAATCTCCCTCGGACTGGCATGCAGGGACCTCGCAATAATTCCCCGCGCATGTTCCACAGCTTCCCTGCTTTTTTCGCCAAATTCGTATATCGTAGATGCATTGGCGTAATCTTTTGAAAAATACGGCTGCATAATCTCTGCTGCCTGCTCTGCCAGCGGTGTTGTAGCTGCATGGTCCAGATATATCATAAAAGTTCCTCCTTATTATCTTATTATGTACACACGATATCTCTGTCCGGATTCCCATTTGCTTCTTTTATGCACATAAATTTTTTACCGGCTCATATATTTTATAAGACGCTATCAGCAGGAGAGTAATTTATGCCAGACTTATCACCATTCAAAAAATATGCCAGTCATCCTGTACTGCTTGGCACAGCGCTGCTTACGGCTACCGGACTTGCCAGCCGGGTAATCGGCTTCTTTTATAGAATATTCCTTTCTCATACAATTGGTGCACAGGGAATGGGAATTTACCAGCTTATCTTTCCGGTTTTTACACTTGGTATCGCATTCTGTGCTGCCGGAATTCAGACTGCCATCTCAAAATATACGGCTGAGGCGGAAGGCTCTGGACACTGCCCTCAGGTCTTTTTGTATGCCGGGCTGCTTCTTTCTGTCAGCCTCTCGGTTTTATGTGCTTTTCTCATTTACAGCTGTTCTGATATCATAGCTGTCACGATACTGGATGAACCGCGCTGCGGGATGCTGCTGCGCATTATCGCACTGTCGCTGCCGTTAGCTGCTGTCCACTCCTGTATCAACGGCTATTATTACGGCCTGCAGAAAACCTTTGTGCCCTCTGTATCCCAGCTGTTAGAGCAGGTATGCCGTGTTTTATGCGTATACATCATCTACCGTATCTGCCAAAACCAGGCACAGCCTGTAACCGCTGCCATGGCGGTCTGGGGCATGGTATTCGGCGAACTGGCCGGAGCGCTTTTTTCTCTCACCGTCGTCCGTTTCACCAGATGCAGCAGGCATTTTCTGGCCTCCATGCGCCGGATTTTTACTTTTTCTGTACCGCTGACTGCAAACCGGGTACTGATTAATTTTATTAACAGTGTGGAAGCGATTCTGATTCCTGTCTGCCTGAAATCTTACGGCTATTCGAACGAAGATGCCCTGAGTATTTTTGGAATTCTGACCGGAATGGCAATGCCGATGATTCTGTTTCCTTCCGTATTAACAAATTCCGTGTCTGTCATGCTGCTGCCGTCGATTTCCCAGGCAAAGGCGCAGAAAAACCAGGCACTGATCCGCCGCACCATACGGCGCACAATCGAATCCTGCCTGGTCCTTGGGTTTGCAAGCACCCTGTTTTTCCTTCTGACTTATTCCTTTATCGGACAGTATTTATTTGCAAATACCCTTGCGGGCATTTATATCCGTACACTCAGCTTTATCTGCCCGTTTATGTTTCTTACTACCACCTTAAACAGTATCCTGCACGGACTCGGACATCCGACCGCCACGCTGCTGCTGAATCTGGGCGGATGCCTGATACGGATTGCGTTTATCTGGATGTTTGTACCGGTACACGGTATCCGGGCCTATCTGTACGGCATGCTTGCCAGCCAGATTGTAACCGCATCCTGCGCCGTTTTCCTTTTAAACCGTTCCAAAGATGTCTGAAACGGAATCGTAATATGCCACGGCCTGAGACGCTTTTTCTTACTGAAGCGGAATCGTAATATGAAACAGGCTGTCATTGCTTTCCAGACCTGAACCGGACTGCTCATACCAGTTATATTCCGTCTGTCCGTTTTCGTCTTTCCAGATTTCCGGGCAGTCAGTTTCTTTCCAGTCCGCAGGTATTTTATGGCAGGACTGGGAAGAAGCCTTTACCAGTATCTTTCGAAGCTCTTCTTTTTCTGTGTCGTTTAAAAGTCCCGGTTTTGCAGATACAAACAGCGGCGTGCCGCTTTCTGCAATTACATCAGCCCACTGGCGGTTTAAATTCCATGGAATATTTCCTGCAATTCCCACGCAGTCAGCGTCCACATCGTAAAACGTCCTGTGCTGCGGCAGACGGAACGCAAGTGTATTGATTCCCATACGCCTCGTGCGCTCCCAGTTCTTTCCGCTCGTATCGTCCCCTGTCCGGTTCGCGTGCATCAGCCCGGCGCCCAGATGCCCGATGGTATTGCATCCGATAATTATCGCATTGTATTCTTTCGTTACATCATAAACGGCCTGATACAGCATCTTTACCACTTCCGCACTCGTTTTGCCGCGGTCATAAAAATGCCAGCCGTCATGTGTTACAAACGGATTCATCTCAAATCCCCAGCGGCCAAACAAATCAAACGTAGAAAAATCATGCTTAATCAGTTCATAGCCCCATTCGCAGATTCTTCTGACATCCTGTCTGATATATTCAAGCGCCTCTGGATGGGAAGGGTCCAGACATCCGTTATAAGAAATCCTCCATTCATCCGGTACCGCTTCATCTTTATTCAGCAGAAAACGTACCCAGATGCCGGGATGTACGCCTTTTTCGGCAAGTTTTTTCGCAAGCCCTTTCATATCCGGAAATCTGCTGTTGCCGCACCTCCACGGCCCGCCGTTGTATTCATCCAGCCGGTGGTGCTCCTGCCAGCAGTCGTCAATCACCATAAACGGAGGATTTGCAGCGCCTTTCGTCAGTTCCAGGACATAATCCGTATCGCTTAAAATCTCCTCCTCGCAGCTTTGTCCATAAGCATAATACCAGTTGTTGCTGCCATAGACCGGAACATCCGGGAAAATCGGATCCGGACACATCAGGCGGCAGAAATCTTTCGCAAAACGAAACGAATCCGTGCCGTCTTCTTCCATACATACAAATTCCGCCGCTTTTAACCGTCTGCCGTTTAACACAACGCCGTCTCCGCCGCACCGTACATCTAATACAAGCGTAATGCCCCTTGTATCAGCCTGCCAGTAACACATTGCGGACGGCCTTGTCCTGACCCCGAATCCATACTGCCTGTCAGCGGCAGAGGCCAGAAAATACCATGGCATAAACCGGTTTCCGCTGATACCGCGCCATTCTAAATCCCCATAGCCGCGCTCCCATGCATCTCCTAAAATCCGCACCTGCTTTGGCAGCGGCTGGTTCCACCGGAATCGTATCCATTCAACCGGAGCTGTATCCGCAGTCAGATAGATGGCAGACGCTTCTGCATCCTCCTCCCATTCCACGCAGATATCCGGCACACGGATGCTGCTGCCTTCGCGGCGTATCTGATATGTTTCCCCGGCTGTTTTAATCGTCACATAATCAAACGAGCCAAATTCCAGCGGTTTTTTTTGTTCGCTCATAAACTGATTCTCCCTTTCATAATCTTAATCCTTATTCCGCCGCTATCCTTCCTCCTGTGCCTGCAATGCAGATAGTTCAGCAGCGGACGCTGCTGCCCGGAACAGCCGTCAGCCCCAAAAAGCCTCCTCCTGCTGCCATTCCCGTTCCGTTTCCTTTGCAAGGGAATCGCTGATGTCCGCTACCGCCGCGGCTTCTTCCGCCGACATGCCGCGCCTGCGGCAGTTCCTGTATACTGCTTTTCCTTTGCTCTCTTCTCCTTCTGCCTTTCCTTCTGCCCTTCCTTCCCGAAAACTTCTCAAAGTCTGCAGTTCCAGCACTTTTCCGCCCATCGCTTCTTCCACTCCCTTCCTTATTTTCTTTCCTGTTTTTCGGAATGCATATCTTGCTACAGTCTGCACCATTTCTGTCAGCCCCGCATACAGCACGGCTTTATCTTTTTTATCTGTCTCCTCTTTCAGGCGCGCGCATACATCCTTTAAGTCTTCCAGCACTGTCCTGGCAGCCTCCGTATCCGGGTCTTCCTGCTTTTCCATTTCCTTTATCTGAGCCTCATACCGAAGCACATAGTACGGCAGAAAAACAAACAGCTGTTTTTCAAAAATCTCTTCTTTTGTATATTTCTGCACATTTACTGCCGGAACATGATACCGGTATACAAAACCGTCCGCAAATTCTATTTCCATCTCCAGTTCTTCCGGGATGCTGCCGTCATCACGGATATACATAACGCATGACTGCGGAAACCGGATGCGGTAACACATGTTCTCCTGCCGCCCTGCGCCGGACTTTTCCTTTTCCTTCAGCCATCGCGGATGTTCCAGTGCAATTGCCATGTCATAAGCTGCCATGCGGATAATCATGTTCGCATCTTTGGTACTCTGGCATTCGGCATGGAAACACCGTCCTTCAATCATAAGTACACAGTCTGTAATAATTTTGCCGCCCGGCTCCATGTGCTCGTTACGCAGCTGAATGATTTCCACATCCTGCGGATAATGTGTCCCGAATACCTCGTTAATCAGCGAAATCAAAAGCTCTGGAAACTCCTCCACAATTGTGCGGAATACATCGTCAAACAGTGTCGTGCTGAACGTTTCTTCATCATGCACGTTTTCGCTTTCTCCAGACTCCGCCGCCGAAGACTGCTCCGTTGTTTTGATACTGCTCTGGACAGTCTTTGTTTTGTCTTTTTCTTTGTTTTTCTTCATACCCTGATTATACAATGCAAACATAAAATTAGCAATATATCATCCGAATCTTCTTGACAATAGTATGAAATCATACTATAATCCAATGGTACGATTTCATACTATATAGGTTTCTAATAAAGGTTTCTAATGAAGATTTTTAATGGAGGTTTTTAATGAAGACTTATGTATCTAAAGAAATGAACCGCTGCAACTATCTGCTGGGCGAAATTGACGCCGTATACCATGAGCTGTCTAAAAAACTCGGCTTATCCGACAGCGCTATGCGCATTTTGTATACAATCTGTGACATTGGAGACTGCTGCCTGTTACAGGAAATCTGCCGCCGCGGCGGCCTGAGCAAGCAGACGGTCAATTCTGCCATACGCAGACTGGAAGCAGACGGAATCCTGTTTTTAAAACCGGCCGGAGCAAAAAATAAGAAAGTCTGCCTTACCGGTCAGGGCAAAACTCTTATCAGCCAGACTGTCATACGTATTATCCAGGCCGAAAACGAAATCTTTGCAGCCTGGCCGGCAGAAGATGTTTCAAAATACCTGGAATTAACGGAACGGTATCTGACCGACCTGCAGGAAAAGAGCAGAGTTTTCCAGGCTGAATAACCCAGGCTGCCAAAATCTGCAGCTAAATAACCAAAAGGAGATAACACAGCAATGCGTATAAAAAATACTGCCAGCAAAAACGGCAGCATTCAATTATCAGACCATTTTACCTATCGAAAACTGCTCCGTTATACATTTCCGTCTATGATTATGCTTGTATTCACTTCCATTTACGGAGTCGCTGACGGATTTTTTGTTTCGAACTTTGTCGGGAAAACGCAGTTTACTGCGGTGAATTTTATTATGCCTTTTTTACTGATTTTAGGCTCTGTCGGATTTATGTTCGGTACAGGCGGCAGCGCACTGATTTCCAAAACAATCGGAGAAGGAAAGAAAAAAGAAGCAGACAGTCTGTTTTCCCTGATTATTTATACATCTGCCTTTTTCGGGCTGATACTTGCTGTACTGGGATTTATTTTTATCCGGCCTCTGGCAGCCGCGCTCGGCGCACAGGGAGAAATGCTTGCATACAGTATCGTTTACGGACGCATTATTATTACTGCCATTCCTGCCTATGTTCTGCAGTATGAATTTCAGTGTCTGTTTGCAGCCGCCGGAAAACCAGAGCTCGGTCTTTCTGTGACAGCCGCGGCAGGAATTTTAAATATCGCGCTTGATGCACTGTTTATTCTTGTATTCCGATGGGGATTAGCGGGTGCAGCCGCAGCCACTGCAGGCAGCCAGTTTGCCGGAGGAATTCTTCCTCTTTTGTATTTTGCAGGGCCAAACAGCAGTCTGCTGCGTCTTGGCAGGACACATTTTGACGGCGGCGCACTGCTGAAAACATGCGCCAACGGTTCTTCCGAGCTGATGAGCAACATTTCCATGTCCATTGTAAGCATGCTTTACAATGCCCAGCTGCTTGTCTATGCCGGAGAAGACGGCATTGCGGCATACGGCGTGCTGATGTATGTCAGCCTCATATTTCAGGGTATCTTTATCGGATATTCCGTCGGCGCAGCCCCGGTCACCGGATACCATTACGGCGCACAGAATCATGCGGAGTTAAAAGGAATCCTGAAAAAAAGCCTTGTACTTATCAGCATATTTGCAGTGATAATGTTTACTGCTTCCTCTGCCCTGGCAAGACCGCTTTCTGTCATATTTACCGGCTACGATGAAGGACTGTTAAATCTGACCGTGCGCGGCTTTTCGATTTTTTCGTACTCGTTCCTTTTTTCAGGATTTGCGATATTTGCTTCTTCCTTTTTTACGGCATTGAATAACGGACTTGTGTCTGCATCCATATCGTTTCTCAGGACGTTTGTATTTCAGGCAGCTGCTGTGCTGATATTTCCCCTGTTCTGGGATGTGGACGGTATCTGGATGTCCATTGCCGCGGCAGAGCTGCTTTCCGTTATTACATCCGTACTGTTTTTGCGCATAAACCGGAAAAAATACCAATACTAAGACAGCATTAAAAAAGGAGCCGCCGCACTAAGAAAAAATTTTCTTAGTGCAGCAGCCCCTTCTCTTCTGCCCCGTCAGATTTCCGATTCCTGCTGCCGTCATACCGCTCCGGATTCACATCCGCACCGATTCGTAAAAAATCTGCTCCCGGCGAAAATCCGCATTCGATTCCGATTCCAGTTCCTGTTCCATTCTTCCAAACAGCTAAAACCGTTAAAATCCGCAGCAGCACGTACAGCACATATTCATCATTACCATAGACATACAGAACCGGTTAAAGCTCTCATACGGCCTGCCATAACTCGTCCCCATGCTGCTGTACCAGCTGCCTCCAAAATTCAGCTGCTGCATCAGCTGTCTGTATTCAATATTGCTCGGCTCTAACTGCACAGCCTGTTCCGCGCACTCCCGTGCCGTCATATTATTGCCGAGTCCCGCATTCGCAACTGCGCTGTAATAATACCACCTGGCTCCCCGCTCGCTCATGCTGTTTAATACATTTAAAGCTTCCTGATAATAGCGGTTTGCCAGATAATTTGCCACCGCCTGCATTTTCGGCGTTTCCTGCGTCTGTCTGCCAAAACCGCCGTACCTTGCAGAGCCGTAACCGGTAAAACTGCTTCCCTGCTGCTTTTCCTGCATAATCTGGTTATACGCCTGCTGGATTTCTTTAAACCGCTCCTCTGCCTGCTCCCTGTTCGGATTATTCACATTGGCATCCGGATGATATTTACGGCTTAATGCCCGGTATGCTTTTTTTATTTCTTCATCTGTTGCACCGGGTTTTATGCCCAGCACATCATAAGGATTTCCCATGACTGGTCTGTCTTCTTTCTATTCATTTTACTGCGTCTTCCGAATCAGCCCGTGTTTCTTTTCTTCTTTCATCTGTGCTGACTGCTTCTTTTTGTTCTGACTGTTTTTTTGTTTTGACAATTTTTTTAAACGAAGATATTCATATTTCGTCCAGACACCCGAATATAAAACATTACGGCAAATCTCCGCATGCAGCAGAATCGGAAGCCTTTCAAAAGACTTTGCGCACTCTGCCATCATACTCGTTAACATCAGCCTGGAAAATGTTTCAAAATCCTGCTCTGTCTCCTGACGCATCAGATTCAGCACATTATAGCATTTATTTTTTGCATCCTTCGCGATATCTTCATAGGCATCCATCAGATAAATGAACTTGCCCATATAAAATCCCATGCAGCGCAGCTCCTCCGCCCAGATATCGTTCTCTTTCCAGGCAAAAATCTCTCCAAGCATCTCTCCTGTCAGCCCGGCTACGGCATCTACATTTTTTTCTTTGTATTTTTCTGCCTCTTCCAGCCTTTTTATATATCTTGTAATTGCCCGTTCCTGTCTTGGATACTCTTTTTGGATACGCTCATAATCTTTCCGAAACACCTGTGACAGCGCTCTTTTGGCATAGGAATGACTGTCATTCCAGTCGTCTTCAAAATTCTTCATCGCTAACAGGACATTCATGGCTGCTGCATATCTGGTCGCTTCATTGTAACGCGCCGTCTGTTTTTTGGACGGATGCACTGCGCAGATAAATTCTGCCTTTTCATCCTCCAGTTCGTACAGCCCCGTAAGCAGCACAACCAGAAATGTCATATCATAGTTTAACAGTACCTGGCCCTTGCGGCCGAACTGCTCTTTCAGCTGCCTGCATAATCCGCAGTAATATGACTGATAGGTACAGCGGTCTGGAAGATTTAGTTTTTCCCGGTTCACATTAATATATCCAAACATACGCTCCTAACTCTTTTTAATGAATTCTGTGTGGCATTTTGGACATGTAATCGCAATTTTTCCCTTTCCCCGCGGCACCCTTACTTTCTGTCTGCATCCCGGACAGCTGAAAAACCGGTACTCTTTCCGCTGCGCCCAGTGCTTCTTTGCATTGCTGTATTTCACAGCCCTCTGATACCGCCAGTTTAAATATTTCTGATTCTGCGCTGACATTTTGGCAGTATTCTTAGAAAATGAACGGTACATCCCATAAATGAGAACCGCCATTCCCGCCAGATAAAAGATACCAAGCCCTGTCAGCAGATTTAAAACCAGAAAAACAATTGCCAGTCCAAGATACAGCTTCGACAGCTGGTCTGCCCCATACCTGCCATACATAAATCTTGTCATTCGTTCCCGTAAACTATTCATATTCACACACTCCTATCCATGCAAAAGCATTCTGCGGCAAAAACTTCCGTTTTGTATCTTTCTGCTGCAGACCTGCTATTACGAATCAGCCTGTTATATATGGTATATTCGAAACTTTTTTCTGTCAATGGAATCGGAAATGTTTTCAGAAAAAATTGAGAATCTTTATACTTTCTTAATACTAACAAAATCCTTATTCCAGGCATATTGGCTGCGCGAAGCACGGCTTGGTGAGGCTGGATTAAGGTTTGTTGTGCATTGATATTATAGCACATATTCTGGGTTTTGCCAGCCCTAATTTTGTGAGGGGGAATAAGAAGAGGGGGATTTGGCTGTGCGGACGCCGGGAGAGGGGATTTGGCGGGATTTCTGCGGCTGCTCCAGAATGTTAAGAATCCCTAGGCATTCTGCATCTATGCTGTGGCCCCGGACGGTCGCGGCACCTGGTTCGCCCTGGCCTGCAGCCAGCAGCTAAAGGTGCCGCTTCGGCTTCGCCGCCTGGTTATTGGGCAGAATACCAAGGGATTCTAAACATTCTTCCAATGCCGCAGAAATCCCGCCAAATCCCCTCTCCCGGCTGGTTTTTGAATAGATTTACTTGAATTATCCCAGGCACTGCTTCTCTTCACGGCTGGTTTTTGGATAGTTTTACTTGAATTATTTCTGACATCGCTTCTTTTCACGGCTGGTTTTCGGATAGTTTTACTTGAATTATTTTTGACATCGTTTCTTTTCACGGCTGGTTTTTGGATAGTTTTATTTAAAATTTTTCAGACACTGCTTCTTTTCACGGCTGGTTTTCGGATAGTTTTACTTAAATCATCTCTGACGCTGCTTCCTTTCTTGATTGATTTCCATGATATTTCTTGAAATCCCTCAAATACAGCTTCCTTTCACGGTTGATTTTCATATGATATTTCTTGAATTATACCTGACACTTCTTCTTTTCACGGCTGATTTTTGTATAATATTTCTTAAAATTCCCCTGACACCACACCGTTCCCATACCATATTTCCCAGCATCTTCCTGCCGCCTTCCATACAAAATCCATCCCGCCATCTACAATTCTTCACGTAAAACTTCCCCAAAAAACAGCCGGGTGACGGGGAGATGGCCTGGCTTCCGGCGACATTGGAGGAATGTTTAGAATCCCTTGGCATTCTGCCCGATAACCAGGCGGCGAAGCCGAAGCGGCACCTTTAGCTGCTGGCTGCAGGCCAGGGCGAACCAGGTGCCGCGACCGTCCGGAGCCACAGCATAGATGCAGAATGCCTAGGGATTCTTAACATTCCGGAACCGGAGCCGGAAGCCAGGCCGTCTCCCCGTCACCCGGCGTCCGCGCCGCCAGTCCCCCCTCCCTCCCCCGCACCACAATTTTTCAAAAAAACACTTTACAATTCCCACAATATATGATTGAATATTCTGTGAACGCAAGCAGGATAAATGATCGCGGCTGCAAGTGTCGAAAGACCGCAGGTGAGGAAAGTCCGGGCTTCACAGGGCAGGATGCCGGATAACGTCCGGTGGAGGCGACTCCCAGGAAAGTGCAGCAGAAATATACCGCCAGCCGGCACAGTTCCAGGCTGGTAAGGGTGGAATGGCAGTGTAAGAGACTACCGCCTTTCTGGTAACAGGGAGGGCACATGTAAACCCCATCCGAAGCAAGACCGAGCAGAAGCATTGACGCGGCCCGCCAGCTTCAGGTAGGTCGCTTGAGACGGCTGGCAACAGCCGCCCTAGACAGATGATCATTCCAGACAAAACCCGGCTTACAGTCCTGCTTGCGCCAGAAACGGGACTGCCGTATGACAGTCCCGTTTCGCTTTATTTTATGGCTTATACATGAAAACAGCTTCCTCCGATAAATTCTCTCAGAATCGAATTTCTCCCGATATCCTCGCTCGGCACCTGAAGAAAATAATCCAGGAATTTCAGCAGACGCTTTGCCTGCATATGCTGCGGGCTGTCCTGTGGAATTGCAAAAAGCAGCGGTTCCGCATACATTTTCAAAACTGCCAGTTCATAAATAAGCGCGGAATTAAACATTACATCCGCGTGCTCCTGGAACGGGAAAATATTTTTCTCCTCTCCTCTGCGTACAGACTGCCACATTTCAATCGTATGCTCCGCCGATGTGCCTCTTGCAAACGCGTCCCGCACAATTCTGCGAATCAGCCGTCCGTCTGTCGTCGGGATGGCATTGTGTTCGTCGATATTTATCTGCGTAAGGGCGCTGATATAAATTTTAAATTTTGTTTCCTTCGGCAGGGTGGAAAGCAGCTTCTCATTCAGCCCGTGAATCCCTTCGATTACAAGTACATCGTCCGGCCCGAGCTGAAGCATTTCTCCTTTAAATTCCCGCTTTCCGGTCTTAAAATTAAAATGCGGCATTTCCACTTTTTTACCCGCAAGCAGTTTTGCCATGGAAGTATCAAACAGCTCCATGTCAATTGCTTCCAGACATTCAAAATCATACTGTCCGTTTTCATCTAACGGTGTTTTTTCGCGGTCTACGTAAAAGTTATCCATTCCGATTGGATGCGGCGTCAGTCCGTGCGCGCGCAGCTGAATGGAAAGCCTGTGAGAAAATGTCGTCTTGCCCGAAGAAGAAGGACCGGCAATCAGGATAAACTTTTTCTCTCTCTTTCCGGCAATCTGCTCTGCAATCTTTCCGATGCGCTGCTCCATCTCTGCCTCCTGCAGCAGAATGACGTCCTGAATCTTTCCCTTTACAATCTGTTCATTCAGCTCTCCTATTGTACTGATATGCATCTGCTTTGCCCATGCCGCCGCTTCCATCAGCGTATCGTACAGCTTCTTTGATGTCTGGAACTGCGCTGTTTTTTTCGTGTCCTCATTCGGATACAGCAGAATAAATCCCGCTTCATACGCAAACAGCTCAAAATATTTTAAATATCCGGTCGACGGCACCATATACCCGTAAAAATAATCCTGAAATCCGTCAATATCATACAGATTGACATGCGAGCTTCTGCGGAACCGGAATAATTTTGCCTTATCTTCCATTCCGTATTCATGAAATTTCGAAACCGCAAGGTCTGTATGAAGCGAATTTTTCCGTATCTGAATATCTGCTTCGCAAAGCCTTTCCATTTCAGCGCGGATTTCGCCAAGCAGTTCTTCGGATACTTTCCTGTCTCCTTCGAGTTCACAATACTGCCCCTGCCCGAGCATATGCATAATCCGCAGCTTCACACCCTTGCCGTATAAATTGTAGATCGCCTTTTCCAGCATCATCACCATGCTCCTGCGGTACGCTTTTCTTCCTTTTGTATCCGCAGTCGTTAAAAACGATACTGCTCCGTCCGATGTCAGAGAACGGTTTAATTCCCTTAGCTTATTATTATGAACGGCCAGTACAATATCATCCGCATAATCCTTCTGATATTCCAGCGCAATCTTCATATACCGCGTGCCCTGCGGATATTCCTTTGTTTCATTTCCAATTACAATCCGGCACATCTTTCCTTCTCTTTCCTGCATAAATTCCTTCTCTCCCTATAGAATCTGAAACGGCTCCGTTCTTGTCTGCTGCATAATCTCCAGTTCTGGAATCTTTTCTTTCAGGTACTCCGCCATGTACGGAATAAACAGATATTCCAGTCCGTAATGCCCCGCGTCAATCACCGCCATGCCGGCTGCCGCCGCATCGATTCCGGTATGGTGGTCGATATCTCCGGTAATATACACCTGTGCTCCCGCACGCAGCGCGTTGTCTGTATTGCTCTTTCCGGCTCCCGGACAGACAGCGGCCCGCCGCACCGTCTGATTCAGATTTCCAAACACCTTTACATGTGAAATGCCAAACTCAGACTTCACCATTTCAACGCATTCAGATACCGTCATTTCCTGCCCGAAGTCCCCTGTCTTTCCGATTCCCTGAAAAATTCCGTTTTCCACACACGTAGCCTCAAGAGGCTCCGTGTTTTTTAAATGCAGTTTATCCGCAGCCAGCTGTGCCATGCCTGTCACATCAAAATTCGTATGCATCGCATAATAAGACATATCAGCCCGAATCATCGTCATCAGCCTGCGCCCGACAAAATCATCGTCTGTCACCCGTTTTATCCCTTTAAAAATCAGCGGATGATGTGTCAGCAGCAAATCCGCTCCTTTTTCAGCTGCCTCCTCCACTGCTTCATCCGAAGCATCCAGCGCGATATATACGCTTTTTACCTCTTTCTCCCGCCTCCCGGCAAGCAGCCCGGGATTATCCCAGCTGCATGCATACGATTCGGCAAAACGCCTGTTTAATACTTCAATGATATCGGAACACTTCACTTTTTACATCTCCTTTTTTCAAAATACCAGCACCCTTTATCCCTGAAAACCCCGTCGGATTCCGGCTAAGCCTTCAGTATCTCCAGCAGCACTTCTGTCTCTTCCAGACGCATTTTTGCCTCTCTCTCCCTTTGTATGCGTCTGTCTTCCTTCTCTCCAAAATTTTTTTCAAAAATATTTCCAGAATCTTCTTCCGAATTTTTATCTAAAACAGCCTCTTTCCCCGCTGCAAGATGCCGCAGAATTTCGGTTTCCCTCTCCCTGTCCCGCTCTAACAGTTTTACAAGCCCCGGATGCTTTCCAAACACCGGACATTCCCCGTACTGGTCTAAAAGCTGGCGGATTCTCAGCTCATCCGCCAGCTTTTTTTTCAGAACTCCCAGCATCCTCTCTCTGTTTTTCTGATAAGCTTCATCCATCTGAGGCTTCTGCATCACTGCATGCAGCACCGGGTAAAATTTTCCAGTTTCCAAAACCAGGTCTTCTTTATCTATATATATGTTATGTTCACGCAGCCACCTGCGTACCTTCGCGATATCAGACTGCGGCCCTAATACCAGTTCTTTCAGGCCGGGCAGCAGATTCAGCCCTTCATTCAGTATCTGAATCACGGTCAGTCCGCCCATTCCGGCAATGACCACACTGTCTGCTTCGCCTTCGGAGAGCATCTGCATTCCGTCTGACAGACGTATCTGAATCCGTCCCGCAAGCCCTGCCTCTTCAATATGTTCCTGCGCCCGTTTCAGCGGCCCTTTTCTTAAGTCCATAGCAGCCGCAGCGGGACATCTGCCGCTTTGAACCAGATAAACCGGCAGAAATCCATGATCCGTCCCGATATCTGCCACCCGGTTTCCCGGCGTCACAAAATCCGCCGCCGCCTGCAGGCGTTTTGATAATTTCTGCATAAATTACTCCAGATAGTCTTTCAGCTTGCGGCTTCTGCTCGGATGACGGAGTTTCCGCAGCGCCTTTGCCTCAATCTGGCGGATACGTTCTCTGGTAACGTTAAATTCCTTGCCGACTTCTTCTAACGTCCTTGCCCTGCCGTCTTCTAAGCCGAAACGTAAGGTCAGCACTTTCTGTTCACGTTCTGTCAGAGTCCCGAGCACTTCTCCGAGCTGTTCTTTTAGAAGCGTAAACGCAGCGGCATCCGCCGGCACCGGCACATTGTCGTCCTGGATAAAGTCGCCGAGATGCGAATCCTCCTCTTCCCCGATTGGCGTTTCTAAGGAAACCGGTTCCTGGGAAATTTTTAAAATCTCACGCACGCGTTCTACCGGCATATTCATCTGCACGGCAATTTCCTCCGGGGCAGGCTCGCGTCCGAGTTCCTGCAGAAGCTGTCTGGAAACGCGGATTAATTTATTAATCGTTTCGACCATATGCACCGGAATGCGGATGGTCCTTGCCTGGTCTGCGATAGCTCTGGTAATGGCCTGGCGAATCCACCATGTCGCATAGGTGGAAAATTTATATCCTTTGCGGTAATCAAACTTTTCTACGGCCTTAATCAGTCCGAGGTTTCCTTCCTGAATCAGGTCTAAAAACAGCATGCCGCGCCCTACATAGCGCTTTGCGATGCTGACGACAAGACGCAGATTGGCCTCTGCCAGCCTTTTTTTGGCATCCTCTCCGTGGTCCTGCTCTAACAAGAGGTCATAGATTTCCCGGTCTAATTCCGCCTTTTCTTCCTCTGTTTCTGCTTTTTCTTTGCGGCCGCGCAGTATCAGAATTTTTTCATGTGCAACCATGCCGTTTTCCATCTTCTGTGCCAGGTCAATTTCTTCTTCCGCACTCAGCAGCGGCACCTTGCCGATTTCCTTTAAGTACATGCGCACCGGGTCTTCAATGCTTACCCCGTCCGGCACGGTAAGGTCTATATTTTCAACCTCGACGTCATCTTCTTCGATTAAAAGGTCGGCATCGTCGTCGTCATCTGAAATGCGCAGAACGTCTACATTGTGGATTTCCAGATATTCTAACACATTTTCCAGCTGTTCGGCTGACAGACACATGCTTTGGAATGCATCACTGATTTCCTGGTATTCGAGCATATTTTTCTTCTTCTTCGCCCGCTCTACCAGCATGCTTAAGATTTCCAGAAATTTATGCTGGTCGAATGCGGGACGCTCTGCGTTTCCATCTTTGGCCTGGTCTTTCTTTTTCATTGTCTTTTTGTTTTCTTCCATTTTCGCCATTTATTTCATCCTCTCTTGGTTTCACATGCTTATCTTTACACTGGTAAATTCAGTAAAAACTCTTTCCTCCGCAATTCTTCAAGCATTTTTTTCTCCTGAAGCATCTGTTCAAACCGCTCTTTCACCCCTTGTGCGTCCTGGTTTTCACGGAGCCGCAGCAGCCTGTTTTCTTTTAATTTTAAAATCGTATCTTTTAAAGCCTTCCCGCGCTCGGCTTCGGTCTTTATTTCGGCAATGGTTTCATGAAACGCCGACACAATCTCGCGCTGGTCTTCGATATCTTCAAAATGCCCCGGTATCTGTGCCAGATGTAACGTCCCGGATTCTAACTGCGCAAACAGCTCCGTGGCAGCCGTGCGGCACTTCTCATCCGGGAAATCCTCCGGGGTAATGTATTCGCGTATTACAGGATACAGCGCCGGCTGCTCGCTCAGCCAGGTTAACAGCAGCTTCTGCGCTTTTTTGATTCCGTCTTCCTTATGGCTTTCTTTTTTATGAATGCCGGATTTTAACGGCTCGGGCTTTCTTACCATCCCGGCCTGCATGCTGACCTGTGCCACCAGCCTGCGCAGATTTTCAAAACCGGTCTGATATTTCTGCGCAACCGCTTCTATATAATTATTCCGCTCTATGTCCTCTGTAAATTCCAGTAATTTTCTGGCAGTTTCCTGATAGAACGCAGTTTTGCCCTGCGGATCTGTCATATCATAATTCTGCTCCAAAATACGGATTTCAAACATAAAGCTGTTTTCTGCTTCATCAATTCTTTTCTGATACTCCTGCGCGCCCAGTGCTTTGATAAATTCATCCGGGTCCTTGTACGGCTGCATGCGGATAACCTTCGATGTAATGCCTGCTTCTTTCAGTATCGGAATCGCCCGCAGCGCTGCCTTAATACCCGCGCCATCGCTGTCAAACGTCAGATAGACTTCTTTTGCATAACGCTTTAACAGGCTGGCATGCCCGCTCGTAAACGCGGTACCGAGGGATGCCACGGCATTATCAAATCCAGCCTGGTGCAGTGCGATGACATCCATATATCCCTCGCACAGCAGCATCTGCGGACGCCTTGACTGCCTGGCCAGGTTCAGGCCGTACAGATTTCTGCTTTTATCAAAAATCTGCGTTTCCGGAGAATTTAAATATTTCGGCTCTCCTTCTCCCATCACTCTTCCGCCAAAGCCGATAATCTTATTATGCACATTCATAATCGGAAACATCGCCCTGTTCCAGAATTTATCATGCGCGCCCCGTTTTTCGTCCAGCGTAATCAGCCCGGAATCCTTCAGCAGCCTGTCGTCATAACCTTTGGACTTTAAATAACGGTATAAATCGTCGCTGTATTTATCCGAATAGCCCAGGCCGAACTTTTTCATCGTCTCATCTGTGAGCTCACGCATTTTAAAATATTCCATGGCATGCGCGCCGCGTTCACTGCGAAGCAGCATATAATAATATTTCCCGGCTTCCCTGTTTACTTCTAAGAGCCTCGAACGGTAGTCCGATTCCCGTTTTTCCTGTTCCGAGCGCTCTTTTACCGGAAGCCGGATGCCGGCCCGTTCAGCCAGTGACTCCATGGCTTCCTGAAACGTATAATTTTCATACTGCATCAAAAACCCAAACACATCTCCCCCGGCTCCGCATCCAAAGCAGTGATACATCTGCTTATTCTGCGATACGTTAAAAGAACCGGTTTTTTCGTTATGAAACGGACAGAGCCCGACATAACTGCTGCCTTTTTTCTGCAGCCGCACATACCCGGATATGACGTCTACAATGTCATTCGCGGAACGCACCTCTTCTTTTATCTCATCTGAATAAAACGGCATCTGCCTGATTTCCTTTCTGTCATCCGCTGTCTGTCCCGGCCTCTGCCAGCTTTTTAAATCTGCCACTGCAGCGGCACGTAATATTCATTAAATTTTGCAATTGCATACTGGTCGGTCATGCCCGCAATATAATCGCAGACTGCCCGGTCCGGCCTTTCTCCCTCTTTTATCATATCCGTAAACTGCTGCGGCATCTGTCCGGGCCGCTTCATATAATAATAAAACAGGCGCTCTAACAGTTCTTCGGCTTTTTTTTCCTCCCGTTTTGCCACCGGATTATGATACAGATTTTGAAACATGTACCGGCGCAGCCCTTTCATGGCGTTTTCCACCTCCGGCGACATGAAAATATCATCTTTACCCATGCTGTTCGTAACAATATTATGTATTAAAGTATTCAAACGCATACGCACGCCTGTCCCCAAAATCTCCCTGTATTCCCGCGGTATATCCTCCTCGCACAGAATCCTGGCCCGGACGGCGTCATCGACATCATGATTAATGTATGCGATTTTATCTGAGAGCCGCACAATCCTCCCTTCTAACGTAGCCGGCATGCTGCTCATCTGGTGATTTAAAATCCCGTCCCGCACTTCTTTCGTCAGATTTAATCCTTCCCCGTGTTTTTCTAACTTTTCCACAATGCGTACACTCTGCTCATTATGCTTAAAACCCCCTTCGCACAGACTGTTCAGCATATATTCCCCGGCATGTCCAAAAGGCGTATGCCCCAGGTCATGCCCGAGAGCGATGGCTTCCGCTAAATCTTCATTTAAGCGCAGCGCTTTTGCAATCGTACGGGCATTCTGGGACACTTCTAATGTATGGGACATACGTGTGCGGTAATGGTCGCCTTTCGGCGTCAGAAATACCTGCGTCTTATTTTTTAATCTGCGAAATGCCCTGCTGTGCAGTATTCTGTCCCTGTCACGCTGATAAACCGGACGGATATCGCACGGTTCCTCTTCGCGGTCCCTTCCGGCAGACTCATCGCTGAATGCTGCATACGGACTAAGAAGCGCATGTTCCCTTTGTTCCATTTCTTCACGTATCGTCATGAGGAAAATCCCCTTCCTTGATTTAAATTCATCCTCCTTACCTATAAAATTCTGTATTTTTTTCGAAAATCCTTTATTTTTTTCAATTTTTTTGTATAATCATATGAGAGCGCGTTTGAAAACGATAACACAAGGAGCTTCCCGCATGCATGAATTTCTAAAAAAACAACACAATACCATATTATTTCTGTTATTTTCCGGCATCATTTTCCTTTTCCGTATCTGGTATATCAGGGACTGCAATGTACTGGCTATCCGCAACGACGAATACGGCTACTGGTCCCATGCCGCGCTGCTGACCGGACACGACTGGTCCGATGTCCTCTCCGGGCACATGAACTGGTATTCGTACGGCTACAGCCTGATTCTGGTGCCTTTGTTCTGGTTCAGCCACAATCTTCACCTGATGTACAAAACAGCTATTGTATTTAACGGAATATTTGCCGTCCTGACCTTTTATCTGTGCATCCGGTGCGCAGTCCTTTTATTTCCCAAAATCGAACGCTGGCTGCTGCTCACCGCTTCCTTTATGGTCTGCATGTATTCTTCCTATATCACGCAGGGGCCGATTGCCTGGAGCGAAACGTTTCTGTATCTGCTTGTATGGCTGCTTTTGTATCTGTTTCTCTGTTTTGAACAGGAGCCTGACTTAAACCGCGCGCTCTGCTTAAGTCTCTGCATGGGCGGCTGTTACATTACCCATAACCGGACCATTGGCATTGTGACCGCATATATTATGACCGTTTTGTTCCTGCGCCTGACAGATGCCATTGACTGGAAGCTTTTTGCCGCGCTGCTGCTGCCGCTAACCGCAGTTTTATTTGTCAATGTAAACATAAAAACATATCTCTGTATGATGGAGGGCTTCGGCCTGAAACCGAAAAACGGCATGGGCGCGCAGAAAGACCACCTGCTCTCCCTTTTAACTGTAAACGGCTGGCAGAATCTGCTCCGTGCACTCAGCGGACAGCTCTGGGGGCTTATGACCTCTTCCTTCGGGCTGTTTTACTGGGGAATGCTGCACTGCGCCGGACGCATTCTGCATGCATTCCGTACAAAAAAGCCTGGAAAGCATACTTCCTTTTACCTGTTCACGCTGCTTTCCTGTACCGGAACCTTTTTAATTTCAGCTATCAGCCTGATAGACCCGGCTTCTATTACAAACCTGAAATCCGATACAGACCTGACTTACTTTATTTATACGCGCTACGACGAGTGCATCATCGGTATCCTGCTGCTTTTGGGCTTTTTTGAATCTGCTTTCCAAAGGCGGAAGCTGCAGTCAGTGCTGTACACGGCCGGCGAAGTCTTATTTTATACTGCCGTAAGCATTGTATTATATTTTAACCTGCAAAGAATCGAAGATACCTGGCATTACCGCTCCTTCTGCGCAGCAGGAATCGGGTTTTACCGGCTGTTTTCCGAGGAATTTTCACTTCGCTGGTGTATTATCATAGGTGTGACTGTATCTCTGGCGCTGTTTCTTCTATGCTGCCTGTATCGGATGCGGTTTCAGAAACGGTATTTAGCTGCCGCCTGTCTTATGCTGACCGTGGTCTTTATCCCATCCGGCCTGTATTCAGCAAAAATCGGCACCATTAATTCCCAGCTTGGTAAAGTGTCTTCTGGAAATCTGGACCTGTATGGTCAGCTGAAGGATGTGGTCAGTGACCGGGATGTATACTGTACACTGGATGATACCAAAAACTACCGGATTGCATACGAACTGCAGGTAAACCTCATTGACACTCACGTCTATTCTATTACATTGGAAGATCTTCCCGCACAGGAAGAAGGATATTTTATCTGCTGCAGCAGCGGTGACCTCGGTAATTTTGAAGGAGATGATTATTACATGCTGACACAGAGCAGATATTATGCCGCTGTTGTAAAAGGAGATGCACTGGCCGAAGAGGTATCTGCGAAAACCGGGAAAGAGCTGGTAAACCTGGATGTCCTGGAATAGGTTTCCTGCCAGTACCGGTTTTTCGCCGGAAACGGTGTTTGTATAAGCTGCCGGCTAAAATTCCGGCACTGCAGATGGAACCGGCAGTTTCTGGAAGCGCTGGCAGCTGTAAAATAAAAAGGATGCAGAAAAAAATAAGAACCCGAAAACCGGATTCCTATTTTTCTGCTCTGCAAGTGCAGAAGATGGGACTTGAACCCACACGACATTGCTGCCACAGGCACCTGAAGCCTGCGCGTCTGCCAATTCCGCCACTTCTGCTTGGCACAATAGGTATATTACACTATATAGCAGAATTCGTCAAGGGGGTTTTTGAAAATTTTTTCATTTTTTGTGGCTGTTTGGGTGAGGGTGTGTGTTTATGGTGTGTTTATGGCCCCTCGGACGCCGGGTGACGGGAAGATGCACTGGCTTCCTGTGACGGCTCCGGAATGTTAAGAATCCCTAAGCATTCTGCTTCTGCGCTGTGGTACCGGACGGACCGCGGCACCTATTCGCCCTGGCTTTCTGCCAGCAGCTACCGGTGCCGCTTCGGCTTCGCCGCCTGGTTATTGGGCAGAATGCTAAGGGATTCTAAACATTCCTCCGATGTCACAGGAAGCCAGTGCATCTTCCCGTCACCCGGCTGGTTTTCGCTGGCTTTACTTGAAATTGCCTGTCACCTGACTGATTTTCACTGGCTTTACTTGAAGTTGTCCGTCACTCGGCTGGTTTTACTTGAAATCATCTGTTATCCGGCTGGTTTTCGCTGGCTTTACTTGAAATTGCCTGTTACCCGGCTGGCTTTACTTGATTTCGCCTGTTACCTGGCTGATTTTCACTGGCTTTACTTGAATTCGCCTGTCACTCAGCTGGTTTTCACTGGCTTTACTTGAATTCGTCTGTACCCGGCTGGTTCGCTGGTTTTACTTGGAATCGCCTGTCACTCGGCTGGTTTTACTTGAAGTTGCCCGTCACTCGGCTGGTTTTACTTGAATTCGCCTGTTACCCGGCTGGTTTTCGCTGGTTTTACTTGAAATTGCCTGTCACCTGACTGGTTTTACTTGAAATCACCTGTTACCTGGCTGGTTTTCACTGGCTTTACTTGAATTCGCCTGTCACTCAGCTGGTTTTCACTGGCTTTACTTGAATTCGTCTGTACCCGGCTGGTTCGCTGGTTTTACTTGGAATCGCCTGTCACTCGGCTGGTTTTACTTGAATTCGCCTGTTACCCGGCTGGTTTTACTTGAATTCGCCCGTCACTCGGCTGATTTTAATTGAATTCGCCTGTTACCCGGCTGGTTTTACTTGATTTCGTCTGTTACCCGGCTGGTTTTCGCTGGTTTTACTTGATTTCGCCCGTCACTCGGCTGATTTTCACTGGTTTTACTTGATTTCATTTGTTACCCGGCTGGTTCACTGGTTTTACTTGATTTCGCCTGTTACCTGGCTGGTTTTCGCCGGTTTTACATAAACCGCCTGTCACCCGGCTGATTTTCACTGGTTTTACTTGAAATCGCCAGACGCTCTGCTGAATATTTATATACATCAGACATTCTATAAACTGCCGCCGGATTATATCTATTCCGCACCCAAAATGTCTCATATAACGTCTGCCACAAAACAGCCGGGAGAGGGGATTTACCAGGTCTTCCTGCGGCATCGGAAGAATGTTTAGAATCCCTTGGCATTCTGCCCGATAACCAGGCGGCGAAGCCGAAGCGGCACCGGTAGCTGCTGGCAGAAAGCCAGG
>CANDJC010000031.1 GCA_947384955.1 uncultured Eubacterium sp.
GGCCAGGGCGAACTAGGTGCCGCGACCGTCCGGGGCCACAGCCTGGATGCAGAATGCCTAGGGATTCTTAACATTCTGGAACCGCCGCAGGAAGACCTGGCAAATCCCCTCTCCCGGCGTCCGAGCAGCCAATCCCCACACACAAAAAAATTCTCATTTTATTCAAGACATCCTCCCCTCAATATGCTACAATAAAAACCAGTACCTCAGAAAAACAAGTGATAATTAAAATACTATCAGACAGACGGCTGCCTGGCAGAAATTGGAGGATATATATGAAAATCAACGCAAACGGAACAGAAATATCAGTGATATTTGACCAGTCTTTTGAGCAGGATTATATCTCACTCACTGACCTGGCCCGCCGTAAAAATCCATACGAACCAAAAGACGTAGTAAAAAACTGGATGCGGCTTCGTTCAACGATTGAATTTCTCGGCCTGTGGGAACACTTATATAATCCCGAATTTAAAGGGGTCGAATTCGACACCTTTAAAAATGAAGCTGGTTCCAATTCTTTTACTCTTACTCCCCAAAGATGGATAGAGAAAACAAATGCAGCTGGAATGGTTTCAAAATCTGGAAGAGGAGGCGGCACATATGCACATACAGACATTGCGTTTGAATTCGCCTCATGGATATCTCCAGAATTTAAGCTTTATGTAATAAAAGATTATCAGCGCCTGAAACAGGATGAAGCAAAACGTTTAGAAACAGGCTGGAACACGAAACGCGAACTTTCAAAAATTAATTACCGTATTCATACAGACGCTATAAAGGATTTTCTGATAACACCAGAATTAACAAAAAAGGAACAAGGGTACACTTATTCTTCTGAGGCAGATATATTAAATATAGCTATATTCGGAAAAACTGCTAAGCAATGGCGCAGTGAAACGGGAAACACAAAACTAAATATGAGGGATTACGCAAGTGTTGAACAGCTGATTGTACTGGTTAACCTGGAAAGTATGAATGCTGATTTAATTCGACAGCAAATACCTGCCAGTGACCGGCTGAAAAAATTACGAAATATTGCATATTATCAGTTAAAATCCCTGGAAAACAGCAGTATTACAGAAAAACTAAAGAAAAACATTCCACAAAAATAACAGCAAATATATATAAGACTAGAAAACGGAGGAACACAGTCATGGGACATCTGACCACAAGAGACGCCTATAAAAATCTGGAAGAACGCATTAACTGGTTTACACAGGGAGCGCCGCCGACGGAAACGCTTTACAAAATCCTTCAGGTGCTGTATACAGAAAAAGAAGCAAAATGGGCTGCACTGCTGCCTGTGCGTCCTTTTACACTGAAAAAAGCCGCAAAAATATGGGGAACGACAGAAGCAAAGGCCGAAAAGCTCTTAGACCGCCTCTGTGAAAAAGCGCTTCTGGTAGATTCCGAATATCACGGACAGCGCCAGTTCGTCATGCCCCCTCCAATGGCAGGATTTATTGAATTTGCCCTGATGCGTACAAGGGGAGATATTGACCAGAAATATCTGAGCAGCCTGTACTACCAGTATATGAATGTAGAGGAAGACTTTATCAAAGACCTGTTTTTTGTCACAGAAACAAGGCTGGGACGCGTGTTTGTACAGGAACCGGTACTGACAAACAGCAAAACAAATCATATTCTGGACTATGAGCGCGCCACGCATATTGTAGAAGAGGCGGAATACATCGGGCTGGGTACCTGCTACTGCAGACATAAGATGTACCATGCAGGCCATCCCTGTGAAATTGATGCACCATGGGATGTCTGCCTGACGTTTGACAATGTCGCCCGTTCTCTGGCCGAACACGGAGAATATGCAAGGCTGATTTCGAAAGAAGAGGCGATAGATGCGCTGGAACGCTCCTATGCGAGTAATCTGGTGCAGATTGGAGAAAATGTCAGAGAGCATCCGGCCTTTATCTGCAACTGCTGCGGATGCTGCTGCGAAGCTCTCCAGGCGGCAAGACGCTTCAGTCCGATGCAGCCTGTGGCAACAACGAATTATATCCCGGAAGTATCTATGGAGAAGTGTATCGCGTGCGGAAAATGTGCAAAAGTCTGTCCGATACTCGCTATCGAAATGAAAAAGCCGGCTGAAAACGGCAGAAAATATCCTGTTATTGATAAAGAAATCTGCCTTGGATGCGGTGTCTGTGCAAGAAACTGTCCGACAGGGGCAATTCATCTCGAAAAACGTCCTGTACAGGTTATTACGCCTGTAAACAGCACTCACCGTTTTGTGCTGCAGGCTATTGAAAAGGGCACACTGCAAAATCTGATTTTTGACAACCAGGCATTTGCAAATCACAGGGCAATGGCTGCGGTTTTTCAGACGATTTTAAATCTTCCTCCGCTGAAACAGGCACTGGCAAGCAGGCAGTTTAAATCCGTCTATCTGGACAGGCTGCTTTCTATGCATAAAAAGCAAAGTTCCTGACTGGCTGTATGATAATAAAGAAAACGGAGTGTCAGAATTTCTCCGTAATCCTTCATAAAATACCTGATAAACGGAATTTTATGAAAAACTTACACATATTCTGACACCCGCTCTGTTTAAACTGATTCCTGTTTTACACGTTTATATTTCCGCTTTTTCTATCCTGCACCGATGCTCCCTGTTCTTCTTCTCATAACTGATTCCAACCAGCAGAATATTTCCTTTATAATCTTTCAGCGCAGACACATACTTTTTATCCTTAATCTGACTCACTGCCCCTTCCGCAGTTTTATTCCATTTTAATTCCAGTATCAAAGCCGGTTTTGAAGATGTACGTTTCGGCAGAAAAACCATATCGGAAAATCCATTGCCAGAAGGCATTTCTCTTATAAGAGTATAGTCTTTGCAGGCACTGTAATAGGCCAGAGCAATCACACTGCTCAGTGAAATTTCATTGTTATATACCAGACTGGAAGCATTCTGCATATGAACTTCCTGTATCATCTGCGCCACCGTGCTTTCATCCATAGCCAGAGTCGCTTTCAGCAGTTTTTCAGAATCATTCACCGCCTTCATTACTTCATCCCATCCGTCATTTTTCACTGCACGGATAAAAACACTCCGTACCTCCTCATTTGGAATAAAAACTTCTTTTGTCTTATTATCATAAGCCAGATATCCCATATGAATCAGCAGCGTGATTACATCATCAGCAGAGTGAAACGAAGTGATATCATTTTGAAAAGATTCCACATCGATACAGCATCTCTGGCCTCCCAGCATATTTACAATCAGCTGTCTTAGTCCGTCAAAATTCATCGAGATATACATCATCAGAGATTCATAAGTCTCTGTACGTGACCAGTAATTTCCAAACTCTCTGCTGTCTATCGCCTCAATTACAGAATTCGGGCTGTAAACATGCCCGGTTCCTTCAAAAAAATAACCGTCATACCACCGCTGCATTTCTTCAAATGACATATTATGCTCGCTGCACAAAGTCTTTACTTCTGATTCAGTAAAGCCTGCATACTCTGCCATCTGCCTCGGACTGACCATTGTATGCTCTCTGAAATTATTCAGCGCCGACTGCGTGCCGTATTTCTTAATAGGCAGAATCCCGGTGATATAAGCCAGCTTTAAAAACGCCCCGGACGGTGTTCCTTTAAATAAACCTCTGAGCAGGTTAATATATTCTTTTTGGAGTGATTCATTATTTTTATCTTCCCGGAATAAGCAGTCCCATTCATCAATAATAATAATAAACTGTTCTTTCGTCAGGCTGTTAATTTTTGCAAGTACAGAAGGCAGAGAACTATCCGCTTCCTGAACATATTCTGCATATTCCTTCTTCAGCTCAGCAATTACCTGTTCCTGAATATAACTTACTATTTTAATAGAAGCATTCCTTTTCATTTCCGCAAGTGCATTGCCATACATCCACTGAATATCCAGAAAAATGACATTATACTGATTTAAGTGCTCTTTAAAATGTTCATTTTGGCTTATCTTAAAATCCGCAAACAGTTTTTCGGAATTACAGCCTTTACTGTAATATGCCGCAAGCATTGTCACAGCCATTGTTTTTCCAAACCTTCTTGGCCTGCTCGAACAAATCAGAGGTCTGTCTTTCCCGATACGGCTATTTGTATATTTTATCAGCTCCGTCTTATCCACATACAATTCGGAATTTACAGAAGCTGCGAACTGTTCATTTCTCGGATTTAAGTAGATTCCCATAGTCTGTACATTCCTCCTTGTTTTGAAACAAATTCTTCCTGAATAGAAGATAAATAGAACATAATTTCATTATAATATGTTTCTCGTTTAAGTCAATGCTTTTGAACCGCTGCTTTTCATTATTTCACATTTCCAAAAACTGTAAATTCATACGGTTCCATTGCATACCTTTCATTCTCAAAAGAAATCTCCCGGCCTTCATCATTCTGCAGCAGCACCCGCTGTCTGCTCCACCCGCTGTCTGCCCTGATATCCAGCTTCTTTCCGCTGAGGTTACACAGTACCGTTATATTATCTTCGCCAAGCGTCCTTTCATATGCCAGCGCCATATCCGACCCTGTCTCTTTAAAAGAAATCTCTCCCTTTGCGATAACCGGATACTGTTTTCTCATTGCTATCAGCTTCTTATAAAAAGCAAGAATCGAATCTTCATCCTCCAGCTGAGCCTGTACCGTAATTTCTTTTTGAAAAGCACCGGATACCGGAATCCATGGTTCCGCTTCTGAAAAACCGGCATACTTTTCATCATTCCACTGCATCGGAGTTCTGCTGTTATCCCTGGACCTGGCTGCTAAAACTTCAAGCGCTTCTTCCTTTGTACTGCCCTTATCCAGAAGAATCTGATAATAATTCAGGCTCTCCACATCCTGGTACTGCTCTATGGAAGTATAATGCGCATTCAGCATCCCTATTTCTTCTCCCTGATAAATATAAGGTGTCCCGCGCATCAAATGAATCATGCCTGCCAGCATTTTCGCTGATTTTTTCCAGTAAATGCCTTCATCTCCCATTCTGCTCACAATACGCGGCTGGTCATGATTGCACCAAAACAGCGCGTTCCATCCGTTCCCTTTCTGCATCCCGGTCTGCCATTCGATAAAAAGCTCCTTCAGCTTCTCATAATCGGTATCCATAAGCGCCCATTTATCTCCGTCCTTATAATCCGTCTTCAAATGATGAAAATTAAAGCACATCGATAATTCTTTTTCCTGCGGCGCTGAATAGCGGATACAGTGTTCAAGCGATGTAGAAGACATTTCCCCAACGGTTATAAAATCCGCAATGCCTGCATCCCTGACCAATTCTTTGAGATACTCATGTATATGCGGGCCGTCGCTGTAAAACCTCCGTCCGTCTCCCTCAAAATCGTCTTCCATCCGCTGCGGTTTTGAAACCAGATTAATTACATCAAACCGAAAGCTGCGAATGCCTTTCTCCTTCCAAAATCTCAGAATATCCTTCAATTCTTCCCGTACTTCAGGATTATCCCAGTTTAAATCCGCCTGTGTCACATCAAACAGCCTCAGATACCATTTCTTCAGCGCCGGTACATATTCCCATGCGGGACCGCCGAATTTTGACTGCCAGTTTGTCGGAGGGTGCTCAGGCACACCCTCTTTGAAAATATAATACTTCTGATATTTCTCTTCACCCGCCAGCGCTTTTTGGAACCATTCATGCTGTGTAGAAGTATGATTAAAAACCATATCCAGCATAATGCCTATTCCCCGTTTTTTACCCTGGCTGATTAATTCTTCCAAATCCTCCATCGTACCGAACAAAGGATTGATTTTCCGGTAATCCGCCACATCATACCCGTTATCTCTCTGCGGCGAGATAAAAAACGGTGTCAGCCATAAATAATCCACTCCTAAATCCTGCAGATAATCTAACTTCTCAATCACTCCCGGAATATCGCCAAATCCGTCCCCATTTGTATCGCGGAAAGACTTTGGGTATATCTGATAAATTACTTTATCGCTAAAATCTGCCATCCTGTGCCTCCTCTACTTAAAATCTGCCACTACTGTCTCATTTTCTTTTACCTTCTTTCCTGTATGAAACTGAATCTCCTGTGCATTCCCCTGTTCAGTAATCACACATACTGTCACATCCGGATGCCCCGCGGCTTTAATCTTCGCTCTGTCAAACCGAATCAGCGGCGTTCCCGCACGGACCTTCTGTCCCTGCTGCACCAGATATTCAAAACCATCTCCGTTCATATCCACCGTATCAATTCCGATATGTAACAAAATCTCCATTCCGTTTGCCAGCTTTAATCCGCAGGCATGCATAGAATCCGGCATCAGAACCGCAACTTCTGCATCCGCTGGCGCATACAGTGTTTCATTTTCCGGAATAACCGCCATGCCGTCGCCCATAATTCCTTCTGAAAAAACGCCGTCGCCAACCTCTGCTAACGGAATTGCTTTCCCGGATAAAAACGCTGTCAGCTTTTCCGGCACTGTTTTCTCTGCTGCTTTTTCCTGCATAACCGAATGTACGATGCCAGCGGCAGCACTCTGCCCCATTCCGGCAGCTGCAGCTGCCATATCCTCTGTATTATTTATCTTATCCGCCTGCAGGTACCTTTTACCAACAGCTGCTGTCAGCAGAAACGGCACAGCCAGTGCTGTTGCCATACAGACAGCAAAGGAAAGCATATACTGAGGCTGAATCGACAGGATTCCAGGAAGACCGCCTACGCCTATCGCATTTGCAGTTGTTCCCGTCGCTACACAGATAACCGCCGCAATCCCGGAACCAATCATTCCGCATACAAACGGAAATACTCTCTTTAAGTTTACACCAAAGATGGCTGGTTCTGTAACCCCCAGATAGCAGGAAATACATGCCGGAATATTTACTTCCTGTGCTTCCGGGTCATTTCTCTGCAGCCATATCATTCCTAAAACCGCAGAACCCTGAGCAATATTGGATAATGCAATCATCGGCCACAGCATCGTTCCGCCATAATCTGCAATCAGCTGCAGGTCAATCGCATTTGACATATGATGCAGTCCCGTAATCACAAGCGGAGCATAAACAACACCGAATACCGCCCCGAATACTACCTTAAATGTACCTGTAATCCCGGCAAATACCACCGATGATACCGCCGCTCCAATCTTCCAGCCAATCGGCCCGAGTATAAAATGCGCCGCCATAACGGATAATAACAGACTGCAGAACGGTACAACAATCATAGAAATCACCTGAGGCGTAATCTTTCGGAAAAACTTTTCCAGATATACCAGTGTAAATGCCGCTAAAATGGCTGGGATTACCTGTCCCTGATACCCAATCATATTGACCTGAAAACCGCCGAAATTCCACTTCGGAATATCAGCCGCGGCTGTCGATGCAACCGCATATGCATTCAGCAGCTGACCGGATACCAGCGTCAGTCCGAGTACAATACCGAGCATCTGCGTTGTTCCCATCTTCTTCGTCACCGACCAGCAGATACCGACCGGAAGCATATGGAATACCGCTTCCCCAATCAGCCACAGAAAACTGTCAAGCCCTGCCGCAAACTGGCTGATATCACATAACGTCTTCGTTCCGTCTTCAAATAAATACAGACTGTCAATACAGTTTCTGAAACCAAGAATCAGACCGCCCGTAATAATTGCCGGAATCAGCGGTGCAAAAATTTCTGCCAGCGCGGTAATCACTCTCTGCAGCGGATTCTGATTCTGCTTGGCCGCCTGCTTTACCGCATCCTTTGATACCCCTTCAATACCCGCTTCTTTTACAAAATCATTGTAGAAATCAGCTACCGTATTGCCGATAATCACCTGAAACTGCCCCGACTGTGTAAAACTCCCTTTTACCACCTTCATCGCTTCAATTGCTTTCACATCCGCTTTCCCCGGGTCTGCCAGAACAAACCTCATTCTTGTCATACAGTGCGAAACTGCTGCAATGTTCTCTTTTCCGCCCACCAGGCGAAGAAGCTCTCTTGCGTCTTCTGAATATTTCCCCATAATCAGAACCTCCTCTTTTTTATTTGAACTTGTCTGAACATGTTCGATAATTAAGTTATATCATACTTGTTTAAACATGTCAACCCCTTTTTTAAAAAATTGTTTAAACAAGATATTGACTTTTTATTTCTTTATTTTTATAATATGAAATAGCTGAAAACATCAAGAGATGGAAAAACTACTATTCAGAGGTGTAACAAGATGCCAAAAGCAAGATATGAACACATTTATAAAGACTTAAAACAAAAAATTGAAGCCGATGTTTATGCATATCAGGAACTATTACCATCTGAACATACACTGATTCAGATTTATCAATGCTCCCGCAATACCCTGCGCCGTGCCGTCGGACTCCTGGTAAACGACGGTTATGTACAGACCATACAGGGAAAAGGCGTCCGCAGCATCTATCAGCCTGTAGCGCAGACCTCCTTTACTATCGGCGAGATTGAAAGTTTTCACGAATCAGCCATCCGAAACGGGCATCGGCCCCTTACAAAGGTTGTTCTGTTTACGGAATTTGAAATAAACGAAAAACAGGCTCTGTACACAGGTTTTCCGGCCGGAACCAGCATCTATTATATCCAGCGCCTTCATTACTTAGATGACCTGCCGCTGATTCTGAACCATAATTATTTCTTAAAAGAATCCGTCCCGGGGCTTACGAAAGAAATTGCGGAAAAATCTATTTACCAGTATCTCGAACAGACACTGCATATGACGATAGTAAACAGTAAACGGATTATGACTGTAGAAAAAATGACGCAAATCGATGAAAAATATCTGAAAATGAACGCTGACGATTATAACTGCATGGCAGTCGTCAGCAGCCAGACCTATAACAGTGACGGCGTTATGTTTGAATATACCCAGTCCCGGCACCGGCCGGACTATTTTCGGTTTTATGATAATGCAGTCAGAAAGTCTGTATAAGAAAAAAAGCAGAGGATAGCTGCTGGTAATCCTGCAGTTATCTTCCGCTTCTTCTAAGTATTTTTCGTTTCTCTTCTCCTATGCCTTCTTCTTACGGTTACGCTGCACGACCGCACTTTTAAACGCCTTCATCATGGCTGGAGATAATTCTTCACAATCCTCCTCAAAAACAATCGGATTTTTTTTTGCTTCTTCCACTTCTTTTAACTGTTCTTCTGTAGGTTTCTGTCCTCTTTCAATAATGAATGTCTTAATCATAATAAAGCTCCTTCTCACTACAAACAAAACCTCTCCTGCTTTCCCTATTGCAGCTATAGTATATCATCAATGAACTTATTCATCAAATGATATCATTCTTTTATTTTACTGGAAATTAAATAGCAAATACTTATGATAACTACATTTATATAATTGAAACTTATGAAAATCTATGATACTCTGACTATATTAAATATAAAGAAAGGACAAAACAGAACATATGGAACTGCGTGTACTTCAGTATTTCCTGGCCGTCGCAAGAGAACAGAGCATCGTAAGGGCAGCAGAATCCCTGCACCTGTCACAGCCCACGCTTTCTACACAGATAAAAGCAATGGAAGAATCGCTTGGAAAGCAGCTGCTCATCCGCGGGACAAAAGGCTCAAGAAAAATAACCCTCACGGAAGAAGGCATGATTCTCCGGAAGCGTGCGGAAGAAATTTTAAATCTGGTACAAAAAACCGAACAGGAGATTACCAGCTCAGACCAGTTCATAGCAGGGGATGTATATATCGGAACAGGCGAAACCGATGCTGTCCGCTTTATCGCCAAAACAGCACGGGAGCTGTACCAGACCTATCCCGGCATTCACTATCATATTTCCAGCGGAAATGCACAGTTTGTCATCGAACAGCTGGAAAAGGGCCTGATAGACTTTGGAATCGTACTCGGATTCAAAGACTACGGAAAATATCATTACATTGAACTGCCGTTTAAAGATACCTGGGGCGTACTTATGCGCAGAGATTCACCCCTTGCCGAAAAAGAGTCTGTCCATCCAGAGGATTTATGGGAAAAACCGCTGATTATCTCACAGCAGGACGGTATCTGCGGCACTCTGACATCCTGGATACAGAAAGAGATTTCCGAACTGGAAATTGCCGCAACCTATAATCTGCTCTTTAACGCTTCTCTAATGGTAGAGGAAGGACTCGGATATGCGGTCGGCCTCGACAAGATTATCAACACTTCCGGCAGCAGCAGTCTCTGTTTCCGCCCTCTGGCACCCAGAAGAGAAACCAGCATGAGCATCGTCTGGAAAAAATATCAGGTATTTTCAAAAGCATCCGAAAAATTTATACAGAAAATGAAAGAGATGAGCGACCGGTACATAAATGAAAAAAATCGCTGTTCAGACTAAAAAAGATAAGGCAGCTGCCTGAAAAGCTGCCTTATCTTATACTTATAAGCTTATAAATCTTTATTATTTTTTGGTCTGTTTCGCTGATAACTTTTTATACTGTGTGTTAAACTGACTGTTATATAACTTTCTAAACTGTGTATTGAATTCCAGATTAAAGATATCTGCAAATTCTTTTCCGAACGTTTCTCCATACTGCTTTTTCAGCTGTTTCTTTAATTTTGCCTTCAGCTGCGGCTTTAATTCCGCTTTCAGCTGCTTTTTCAGTTTTACTTTTGACTGAAGCTTTAATTCTGTTTTCAGCTGTTTTTTCAGAACTGTGTTCAGCTGTGTCTTAATCTGCTTTTTCAGATCTGTCTTTAACTCTTTTTTGAAATTCGTTTTCAGCTGTTTCATTTCGCTGGCAGAGATAACCGTATTGTCATTGTCAGTAATATTTTCTGAGCTGTCAGAACTGTCCTGACCGCCGGAAGTACCGTTATTGACACTGCTGTCGGATTCGTTATCTGTGCTGCCGGAAGTATTATCTGTGTTATCAGGAGTATCCGGTGTTTCCGGTTTTACTGTAGTGCCGGTACCGCCTGTACTGCCTGTTCCGCTTCCAGAACCCCAGGAACCGCCGGAACTTCCAGAGCCCCAGGAACCGCCTGTGCTGCCGGAGCCGCCGGAACTTCCAGAACCGCCTGTACTGCCGCCTGTTGCCGGAATGCTCTCGGTCTGGCGATAAGAACATACTGTACAATCCCGGTGTCTGCTTCCGCTTTGGGAAGATGCTGCATTTACGTCAGTTACCCAGCTGCCGTAACTGTGTTCTGCATAGCTGTCTTTTTCACTGTTAGCTGTAATCGTACATCCTGCCGCACTGCATTCGTGCCAGTGATAGCTGTCGTCATGATTCCATTCTGAAGATGACCAGCTGTGTACATGAGCGCCGCCCATGCCGTCGCCTGGGTCATTAGCTTCCGCTTTGAACGGGTTAGGAAATGCAATATTAAAATTTGGTTTTAAATTTGGCAAACCAGAGTTGTTCAGCGCAGTACCTCCCTGTAACTGCTGCCATTTCGCTTCATCACCAGCAAAATTTAATATTTTTAAATTTGTAGGAAATGGCCCTGGTGTTTTTCCCAATTCTGTTATTCCCGCTGGAAGATACAACTCTGTAAGTGCATTACAAGATGTAAACGCACCAGAACCAATACGGCTTGTTTTATCTGGCAGGACTACATTTACCAGCTTATAGCATTGAGCAAATACCTGCTCACCCATTCTGACTTCACTAACTGTTTCATTACCAGGCTTAAACCTTATGCTATATATTTCGCTGCATAGTTGGAATGCCCCATCACCCACAGTGGTAATAGTAGACGGAAAATCAATGTATTTCAGCCCACTGCAAGTCATAAAAGCATACGTTCCAATACTTTTTACACCTTCAGGAATCGTTACAGAAAGCAGATTGGTACAGTTATAAAAAGCATAATCTCCAATATTCTGAACCGAACCAGGTATGCTTACAGAAACAATATTCTGCTCAGATGAGTTTTTGTTAAAAGCATAATTTCCTATACTGGTAACGCCATTTTCGACAACAACTGCATTAATCTGCAGCTTTTTCTCTTCCCACTTTGGACGATCAGTCTGGGTGAAATTCCTCATATCCCCGCTGCCAGAAATCGTAAGTGTTCCTTTGTCTGTCAGAGTCCAGCTAAGGCTGCCATCGTTCCCTTGCTCAGCTACCGTTTCAACTGCATCTGCACCTGATGTCTCATAATTTTCCGGATATCGTGTAACAATAAATTCTGCTCGATTAACATCATCTTTGCTTAATGCACGTCCCCAGTGAACAGACTTGTTATAATTACCTTCTGCAATTATCACACCTGCAGCAGTTTTCTGTAATACAATTACACTGTGACTGTTTCCCTCCAGCCGCAATATATCACCCGGCCTCACTATGCTAAACTTATCTTTATCATAAAGCTCCCTTGCCTTCAGTTCCCCAAAAGCCTCATCACTTAATATAAAAGCAAATGCAGCACACCCTACTCCTCTTTCTACATTATTGAGTATTTTTCCGCCTTTCCATAAGTAATCCGGGTCTTTGCCTCTTGTACCATACGGTTCAAAATTCGTCCAGGTCATTCCTTCAGGATATGTGTTCTTCAAAGCAATCATCTTATTATATACTTCCGAATAACTTAACTCCCCGGCTTTCTCTGCCGCAGCAAGATTTTCTGCATCTGTCTTCCCATCGTCAGGTTTATTATCCGGCTCAATCCCATCTCCGTCTACAGCCGGCGGAGTAACCGTTTTCGATGCCTTCATAACCGGCACACTGACCGGCTCAGTCTGTTCCAATGCTTCCGGCAAAGCAGACTGACTGTCTGGTACATTTAATTCAGATTCTTCCAGCAAAACAGCCTGACTGTCCAGACGGACCGATGCAGCTGCCGCTGTTGTCCCCATAGAAGATGACAGCATAGCAAAAACTGTCATAAGTGAAATTACCTTTTTTGTACGTTTCCGTTTTTTAGGATACATACGAAATACCTCCTTAAATTATTCGTTTACAATAACTCCCAGACGGAGTCTTTCTGAACTATATCCTCTCAGGAAAGCAGCTGCATTTTCTCCAGAATACAGACTGCGCTCGATACATCATAACCCGTAATTTTCAGCAGTATTCATATCCCCCAATATATCACAGGCTTTATCCTATAAAGATAGAATAGAAATAATGATTACCGAAAATACCCAAGAGCATAAATTTAAGACTATTATGCCATATTTATCCTTAAAATGGAAGACTTTTTACTAAATATTACTGATATTTTACAATTTCTTTTCCTAGTATAATTCCAGTCAAACGGCATATTATATTTCTGGTTCAAATCCAGAAAACCCTTTGCATGAGATAACATTTCTGTCGCAGGAATAAATAACAACGGCAGCATCCATTTCGGGAATGCTGCCAGTTATTATATTTTTCAAATTTTTATTTTCATTAATCTGCACACTGAATCTCTATCCTGTCAATTACAAAATCCTCAGCACCGCTTCCGGAACTGACTGTGAGCATATTTACTTCTTCCGGCAGTTCTGCATAAAACGAAACAGGCTGACAATACTCTGACGGATATACAGGCGCATTGTATGTCTGTCCGTTCACCGTAAGCTCCATCGATGTCACAAACTGGTCATCCAGAAACTGATCTGCTTTCACATATACATGAATCACCGCGCTGCCCTTTTTAGGAATCTTAATATCCTCTCCCAGACGGATTTCTTCTTTATTATATACATAACGGTTCCTCTCCCCCGACGGCAGCTTCACCCGTGCATCAGGCGATACAGGCTCCATATCTTTTATCCGGCCGGATTCATCAAATTCAGCATATCCGTATCTGACCGAACGGCTCCAGCCGCCCGACTGCCATCTTGCCGCATGATAAACAACAATGGTTTCGCTCCCATCCAAAGAAACGGTAAAGCAGTTATGACCAGGCCCCCAGACATCGCTATTCTTAGACATAACAGGCGTCTGCTTTTTGGTCCACGCATCGGGGGATTTTACATCTGCATCTGCGGACGCAGTCAGTATTCCCAGACAATAATCATCAGTCCAGCTGCCGCTTGCCGAATACACCAGATTAATCGTATCCTTGTGAATGAGAACCTCAGGACCTTCATTTACCAGCGGTTCCCCAGACATTTCCCAGTCATATTCAGGTTTTGACAATAGAATTTTTTCTTCTTTCACTTCTACAGGCGACACCATTTCTGCCAGATAAATATCCTGTCTAACATTTTCATAACCCTCCCAGCCGGACCATATAAAATATCTTCCCGCCGGGAGCTCTAACACCGTACCGTCTATCGCAAATTTATCATCCATCCCCTTCACTGGCTGGCATATCCATTCTCCCTCAAAAGGATTCCCGCTTTCATTCATCAGAACATACATAAAGTGCATTTTCTCACCAGGAATACGCGCGGCAAAATATACATACCATGCATCATCCAGATAAAAGAGCTCCGGCGCCCAGAGGTCTGACAGCTCCGATGACGGTTCATATAAGACCCGGCTCTCTCCCGCTGAAATTCCAGTGAGGCTTTCTGAACGCTGTAATGTAATATTGGAGCCTGTCGTTTTCATATAATAATACCAGTCTCCATGCCTGATTACATAAGGATCCGCGCCTTCCTGATCAATAACCGGGGATATTACGTCTGTTTCTTCCATAGTCTGTTCCATAGTTTCTTTCTCTGCGCACCCGGCTCCCGCCAGCACAGAAGCGGACATTAAAGTGATACTGATAATCAGCCTTAATCTTTTGGAAACATTTCGCATGTCCCAATCACCCCTCTGTGAAATTTTCTGTTAACCGCCTGTATTTTCTCCAAATCACATTTCGGCTTTCTGTCATAGGTCAGAAGACCGTTCATTTCCTGCTCCACATCGGTCAGCTGGGTATAACAGTATCCGCACAATCCATCCGATGCAAAAACGGCATCCATGACACGCTCATAATCTTCTAAAAATTCATCTTCATTTTCAACCGCCGTATAGCCCCATGCATTTTCCCCTGAAAGCTCAAATCCGATTCCTCCGAACTCTGTTAACATAATCGGCGTGTTTTGATATTGAAACCCTCTGGCATAAATATCCCACGATGCAGAAGAGAACTTTATCAGTGATTCTTTGGAAGAAAGCATTTCTTTATAATATTCAAATTTTTTTGTTTCTTCTTTCTGGCCGTGTGCATAATTATGAATGGCGCAGATATCCGTTTCTGTCATTTCCCATCCGTCATTGGAGATGACAAGCCTTGTGTCATCCAGCGCATGCAGAAAATGGTACATAGTCTGGGAAAAATGCTGCTGTCTCGGATTCTGATGTATATTCGGTATTCCCCAGCTCTCGTTAAGCGGCACCCAGGTAATAATGCTTGGGTGATTATAGTCTCTTTCCACAATTTCCGCCCATTCTGCCATCAGCCGGGTTGCTGCGCTGGAATCATACATAATCGCAGACGCACATTCCCCCCAGACGAGATATCCTAATTTATCCGCCCAGTACAAAAAGAGCGGGTCTTCTGTTTTCTGATGCTTGCGGCATCCGTTAAAGCCCATCTGTTTTGCCAGTTCAATATCGCGTTTAAAGTCCCTGTCGTCAGGTGCTGTCATAAGCCCCTGCGGCCAGTATCCCTGGTCTAAAACCAGCCTCTGGTAATATGGTTTGTTATTTAAATACACCCTGCCGTTTTCTGTATGTACCTTTCGAAATCCAAAATAGCTTTCTACATAATCCAGAATATTTCCGCCCGCATCTTTCAAAATAAATACCACGTCAAATAAATTGGGCTTTTCCGGAGTCCATGACCATCCAAAATCATGAAAATTGGTTCTGAATATATGATTCTGGATTAAATCTGCATCCAGATGGATTCTCTGGCTATGACATGTTACCATGCCCTCACAGACCAGATTTTCCTGAAAACGAATCGTATAATACAGGCAGTCGTCTTTTTCTGTTCCCTGTGTGTCACAGCAGATATTTACCATGCCTTCATCAAATAAGGATGTGAATTTCATGCCGGAAATGTGCTTTTTATTCACTGTTTCCAGCCATACAGTCTGCCAGATTCCAGTAGACCCGGTATACCAGATGCCCTTTGGAAACTCCTCCCAGATTTGTTTTCCTCTTGGAATCAGTTCATTCTCCAGCGGGTCATATACCCTTACTGCCAGAACCTGTTCCCCGTCTTTTAGAAAATCCGTGATATCAGCTGAAAAAGATGTGTGTCCGCCCTCATGCTCACATACCATAGCTCCGTTCAGAAAAACCATCGCCTGATAATCCACCGCCCCGAAATGCAGAATTATGCGTTCTTCACTTGTTTTATCTATCTCAAAATGCCTTTTATACCATACAATCTCATGATTTTTCGAATCGTGGATTCCGCTTAAGCTGCACTGGTATACAAACGGCACCTGAATTTCATATTCAAAATCCTCTGTTCCAAGATACCATTTCTTTTCTAATCCTTTGTCCGCATCATCAAAACAAAACTGCCATGTTCCGTTTAAATTCTGCCAGTTTTTCCGCACCATCTGCGGTCTTGGATATGCCTGTCTCATATATAAAGTTTACCTCCAAAGCTTAAATTATTTAATTCCGCTGTTCAAAGACATGGACTGCATAAAGCTTTTCTGTGCCACAAGGTACAGAAGAAACGTCGGTATCAGTGCCAGAATCGCGCCTGCAGTTCCAATGCCCGGATAAGTCATGTACTGGCCCTGAAGCAGCTGCAGTCCTGGCGTAATCGGCAGTTTATCTATATCTGTCATTACAATAGAAGGCCACAGAAAATCATTCCAGGACCCTGTAAAACTGAATAATGCAACTACCGTAAGAACCGGACGTGACAGCGGCAGTATAATATGCCAGAAAATCTGAAATCTGTTCGCACCGTCTACAAAAGCTGATTCATCCAGTTCTTTTGGAATCGCATCCATAAACTGCTTTACAAGAAACAGATTATAAACGGATGCCGCACCCGGAACAATCACCGCCAGAACGGTATTCGTCCATCCAAGTGTATCTACAATCTTAAAATTCGGTATCAGATTAATTACGCTTGGAAGCATCATCGTTGCTAACAGGATGTTAAATAACTGACTGCGGAATTTAAACTGCAGACGTGTAAATCCATATGCCGCAAGCGATACAATTACGAGAACAAGCAGCATATGTCCGGCCGCAATAATCAGGGAATTCAAAAACCATTGAAAAACAGGTGCAGACTCATTATCTACCACTAACTGCAGATAGTTTTCCAGTGTCCATTCCTGCGGAATCAGATGAAATCCAGAACCCTGAATTTCATATTCCGATTTAAACGAAGTCAGAACTGCCCAAAGAACAGGAAACATCCAGACAATGCTGACTGCTGCTAACACAATAAAACAAACAATCTTCTTTACATAATCGCCTTTTCCCATTTTTTCTCTCCTATCTTTCTGCCTTACGGTTTGCGATAAACTGCAGGCCTGAAACAGCCATAATAACCAGCCCAAGCAGAACCGCCATTGCCGCTGCCATTCCTGCTGTTGAAACGCCTGTTCCAAAAGCATTTTCCTGAATATACATCATCAAAACCCTGGTCGTATTATTCGGCCCGCCCTTTGTTAACATCAGCGCCTGTCCGTATACATTGAACTGGGATATTGTAGTCATAACAGTTGTAAATAAAAGCTGGGACCTGATATTCGGAAGTACAATGCTGAAAAACCTGACGATGCTTCCTGCGCCGTCAATCTGCGCCGCTTCGATTTGGTCTTTCGGAATAGCATTTAATGCTGCCACATAAATAATCAGGTTTCCGCCCGCACACCACCATAACGTAACGCCCACAAGTGCAATCCATGCCCACGGCTGCGTTGAAGTAATATTAATGTCTAATCCAAACCACTCTTTAAAAGGCCCGTAAGATAAACTGAGCTGAAATGCCCAGATAATCATCACTGCTGAAATCGCAAACAGGTTCGGCAGGTAAAGCATGGACTGGAACAGCTTATGGCCCTTTGCTTTTACAGAAAGCATCAGTGCCAGGCCCAGCGGGATAATGATACAGGCAGGCACTGCCATTACTACAAATAACAGTGTATTTTTAGCACCGTTAAAAAACTGCGTATGATAAATGGATTCTGCATCAAAAAGAATTGTTTTAAAATTATCCAGACCGACAAATTCAGGACTGCTGTACAAATCCCAGTCTGTAAGAGAAACAAATACGCCAAATACCGCCGGTGCTAAAACAAACACGACAAATAAAACCATAAACGGCCCGATAAATATAACCGGCCAGAAATTCATTTTTCTTTTCATGCTTCTTCTCCTTAATAAAAGAACTGTGATTCTGCTACCGCGAGGGCAGTATCACAGTCCATCAAAATTACTTTATTTTTTCATTTTTTCGTCTGCTATTTTTTGAATCTCATCAAACGTCTGCGCGCTGTCTGCAGCCCCGGTAATCATATCCCATGCTCTGTTATCATACTCGCCAAACACATAGGTAAGACCTTCTGCCGCATTGATATTAATCGCATTTCTTCCTTCTTCCGTTGTCAGCAGGAATGACTGAGGCATTGCGAGATATTCCTCATTCTCAAGCATTGCAAGCGCGCTTGGATTTGCTCCTGATTTCACCCACTCTAACTGATTCCCCTGCAGCCATTCCATAAAAGAAACCATCCCCTGCAGCTTTTCTTCTGACCGTTCTTCCTTAGAATTAAAAATCGCAAACTGGTCGACGCCGCTGCACTGTACAATGTGATTCAAATCCCACTGCGGTACAAAGGTTTCTTTCCATGTGAAGTCTTTAATCCCTTCCATATTACTGAGCATCCATGTTCCTTCCGGGAGGAAAATCAGCTGCTGATTCATAAACATTTTATTTGCGTCTTCTCCATTCGGCACCATATAGCCTAAATCATTTAATTTCTTTAACTCCTCAATAACTGCTGCGGAGACATCATTATTTATTGAAATATTTCCTTCGGCATCTAACCATTCTCCGCCCATCTGCAGATAAATATTGCTGTAATTCTGCATGCTCCATGTATTTGCATAGCTGTAAATCCCGTCTGCTTTTGCCGCTTCTCCCGCCGCTTCGATTTCTTCGAATGTTACATAACCGTCATCCATGGCATCCGGAGCATACTTGTTCATAAGATCTTCGTTATAATACATAATCCATGACCCCATTGTTGCAGGCACGCCATACTGTACTCCGTCAAGACAGCCAACTTCCCATGCGCTCTCGACATAGTTTTCTTTTTTCACTTCTGTACCTGAAATCATGTCGTCCCATGATATCAGCATTTCCTGGCTTTTATATGTAGGCAGTGCCTCAGAAGCAACCAGCGCCAGATCCGGGACTCCTTTTCCGTTTCTCCCTGCTGTAGATAATTTGGTGTTAAATGTATCAGCCTGCATAGAAACAAATTTCACTTTAAAATCAGGCCCTGTTTCATTGTAAGCATCCACAGTTTTCTGAATACGTTCGCCATCCGGCCCTGTTGCAGATGACCAAAGCAGAATTTCATCGCTTTTCGTTCCTTCCGAACTCCCTGAACCTTCCGTGCCCTCACTTTTCGAACCGCATCCCGCAAATAAAGTAAGGCTCATTGCTGCTGCCAGTGAATATACTGCTGCTCTTTTTAATTTCATATTTTTTCTCCTTTTTATTTTTTACGCGCGTTTGTTAACTTATTCATTTACGTTCATAGAAAATATCTTCTATTTGTTCTCTGAACTGTTTCAAATATACCATTTTACCCCATTATTGTCAACATATTTCTTTACTATTTTTATTATTTTTCAATATTGTTTACTATTTGATTAACTTTTCTTTTTTCTTGACTTATTGTAATCTATAAAGTATACTTTTTAGTAAATTAATTTCAATAATATACAAAAAATAATATACTTTTTTGTGCATTATAATGGTGGGTTATATTCTAACAGTGAGGTGTATTTATGGAATTATATTTAGACCAAACCGGACTGCAGACTTATAAAGCGCTTGCGTCCGAAACCAGACTTGAAATTTTAAAATTACTTGCCAACTCTCCGGCCACAACCAGCGAGCTTGCACAGATACTCGGTTTGAGCAAAGCGATTCTTTCGAAGCATTTAAAGATTTTAGAAGATGCGAAGCTGATTCATCTCAGCCATAATTATTCTTCCTCCGACAATCGGAAGAAAGTATATACATTAAAGGTAGACCAGATTCAGATTCATTTTCCTACCCGTATTTATCTGCCTTTTCAGAAAAAAACCAGTGAAATACGGCTGGGATTTTTCTCTGACTTCTCTGTAAAACCTACCTGCGGGCTTGCCAGTCCGGAACATGTGATAGGAGATATAGACGACCCGCGCTCTTTTGTATTAAATGAACGAATCGATGCTTCGCTTCTGTGGTTTTCAGAGGGCTATGTCGAATATAAGATTCCAAATTTACTGGATGACAGCCAGAAACTGGAACTGCTGGAGCTTTCTTTGGAAATATCTTCAGAATTCCCTGTCTCCAACAATAACTGGCCGAGTGACATTTCCTTTTTTATTAACGATATCGATGCAGGCACATGGACCTGCCCCGGAAACTACTCTGATGTCCGGGGCAAATATACGCCCTCCTGGTGGAACAGCGATTTCAGCCAGTACGGCCTGTTAAAAAATATACGCATCAATCAGTATGACACTGCCATCGACAGCCACAAAATCTCTGATATACGTTTAGAAGACCTGCATCTGGCAGACTCTCCGTTTATCAAGCTTCGCATCGGCATAAAACCAGATGCTGTAAACTCAGGAGGGCTTACTATTTTTGGCAGAGATTTTGGAAATCATAATCAGAATATCCTTTTATCTGTTTATTATTCTGAATAATAAATAACAAAACAGCTTCCCGGTGCCGCCGCTTTTTATTCCGCAGCCTGATTCACACAATTCACCGCATTCAGGCTGCGCGGATATCCAATATACGGCAGGCACTGGGATATCACCCGGATTAAAAAATCCTTATCATTTCCAAGGTTCATATTCCCTTTTGCATGCGCCGTAAGCTGAGGCTCGCATCCTCCCTGCGCGGCCAGAAAACAAAACGTAATCAGCTCCCGCTGTTTCAAATCCAGCCCGCCTCTTGTATAATAATCTCCAAAACAGTTTGCAGCAAGCCACCTGTTTATATGCCCCGCCTTCCATGCTTCCTTCATATGCTCTCCAAAAATCTCCGCCTGTGCCAAAGCCCCTTTTTCCAGCCTGTCTTCCATCGTTGTCCCAGCCTGTGGCGGCAGCGGCAGCCGGACGCCGCGGGCTGTTAAAATTTCATTTGTGACAGACAAAAAAGGCAGCGCCCTGCCGATTCCAAGATAATCCACAGCCTGGTAAACAATCTCCTTTACCATAACAGGCGTCAGCCCGCCATCCAGCGCTTTCACAAGCATATCCCTGTAAACCTCTGTGCCCTGGCATCCAATCAGCGCGGCCAGAACCGCCAGATAACGTGTCTCATCCGCCAGCTCCTGGCCAGGTTCATTTACTGCTTCTTCAAACGTAAAATGCATTATCCGTTCCATAAATTCCGGGTCTGTTTCATAATAATTCATCATTCTATATGCCTCCTGTATTTTTATATTCCTATCGTTTTATAAACCGCTTTCATCAAATAAGCTGATACCGCTTCCATTTACCGCTTCTAAAGCGGATATAAAATACAGCCGCCCGCGTACACCAGTCCAGGCACATCGCCAGTGCAATCCCGGTAACTCCCATTCGAAGTACAATTGCAAACAGAATGGAAAACACAAGCCGCACGCCAATGGTAGTCACAATCGACCATACCATCGTAAATTTTACATCGCCTGCCGCACGCATTCCTTTCCCCAGAGGGTCCGCAAAAGGAAAAGCCAGGCAGTTAAACAGATTGTGAATCAGAACCAGCCATACGACAAGTCTCTTCGTTTCCGGTTCCACATCAAAAAAATGCATGACAGCAGGCGTCAGTGCAAATACCGCTGCATTCCATACAACAGAAACAGCGAGTGTGATTTTCAGCAGCTTATGGAAATAATACTCTGCCTGTCCGGTGTCCCCGGCACCCATACACTGCCCGATTACCGTAATAAACACCGGGCCCATCGTAACACATACCAGCGCCGCAAGCGACCAGATACTCTGTGCAATCCCGTTTGCGGCAATCTGATAAGTTCCAAACAAAGCCGCGACACTGCTTAACGCTACCTTGACAAACTGGAAAATCCCCTGCTCCACGCCGTTTGGAACTGCAACCTGTAAAATACGTTTTAAAAGTCCGCCATTCCAGCTGAAAATCCGCTGTTTTGTATAATAAACACCATTTTTTGTTCTAAAACCCAGTACGGTTACTACAATTGCCGAAAATGTCCTCGCTATCAGGGACGGCCATGCCACTCCGGCTACTCCTGCACGAAGCACAAATACACCGATAATATTCCCCGTTACGTTAATCAGGTTCGAAACAACTGCAATATACATGGTAACATTCGTCTTTCCAATACTCCGGTAAAGCGCCGCCCCTGCATTATAAACAGCCAGAGTCGGATAGGAATATGCCGAAATCCGAAGGTATGTCACACAGGCTTCCATAACATCTTCTTCTACTCTGCCAAAGATGACCCTCATCAGCGGCCTGCCGGCAAGCAGCAGAAAGAGGACAATCGCCGCGGAAAATACTGCAGAAACCATCAGCAGCTGGCTGGCCGCTTCACCCGCATCCTCATTCTTCCTGCTTCCAATATACTGACTGACAATCACCGCTCCTCCGGACGCAAGCGCGGTAAACAGAAAGATAAAAATCGTATTGAATGAATTTACAAGCGATACACCGGATACCGCAGCTTCGCTGACAAAACTAATGACAAAAGTATCTGCAAGCCCGACTAGAATTGTCAGCAGCTGCTCTAAAAACAGCGGGATAATCAGCGCCTTTAAGTCTTGATTGCTAAACATTTTATTTTATCCTAAATTCCCATATTTAAAGTTCCAGTCCATTGCTTTTCATTACCTTCTGGTACCAGTAAAAGCTGTCTTTCCGCCTGCGTTCCAGTGTTCCTTTTCCGTCGTTATCCTTATCCACATACACAAGCCCGTACCGCTTTGCCATCTCGCCAGTCCCGGCACTGACCAGGTCGGTGCAGCCCCACACCGTATACCCCATCAGTTCCACGCCGTCTTCTATCGCTTCCGCCATCTGGATAATATGCTCCTTCATATATGCAATCCGGTATTCATCATGAATGCTTCCGTCAGCCTCCACGGTATCTTCCGCACCCAGGCCGTTTTCCACAACCATAAGCGGAATCTGCCAGCGCCCGTAAAATTCATTCAGCAGATACCTTAATCCTTTCGGGTCAATCGTCCATCCCCACTGGCTCTGCTCCAGATACGGATTTGCCGGGCCGCGCATCATATTGCCGTTTGCAGCAGGCACCGTTTCATCATCCGTTGCCGTGCTGCTGGAATAGTAGCTGAATGCGAAAAAATCCACCGTTCCTTCCTTTAATGCCTCCTTATCCCCGTCAGCAAACGGGATTTCAATCCCCTTTTCTTTCCACAGGCGTTTTGCAAATGCCGGATATTCCCCGCGTACATGGACATCCCCGCAGTAATAATTTGCCGTCTGCATGGTCTTCTGGCCTTTGAGTACATCATCCGGCCTGCAGGTATATGGATAGGCAATCCGGCTCAGCAGCATGCATCCTGCTTTATTGTCCGGGTCGGTTTCATGTGCCAGCTTTACAGCCTTTGCACTTGCTACCAGCTGATGATGCAGCGCCGTATAGCGCCTCTGTTCATCGTCCCAGCTTTCATCCAGCCCCGCCAGCACGCCCACTGCCGTATCTTTCCCGGGAGGAAGAATCCCGCCGCCCATAATATTCCCGTAAGCACCCATCTGCAGGATGTTGATTTCATTAAACGTCAGCCAGTAATGTACCAGCCCCTTAAATTCCGTAAACAGCACGCTGCAGTATTTCAGGAAAGCATCAATCAGCCTGCGGTCTGCCCATCCGCCGTATTCTTTTGCCAGATAATACGGCAGCTCATAATGGCTGATTGTCACCAGCGGCTGAATTCCGTATTTTCTGCATTCAAGAAATACATTACGGTAAAACGAAATCCCCTCCTGCAGCGGCTTTTCCTCTGTACCCGTCGGAAACAGCCTGGTCCAGTTAACGGACATCCGAAAAACCCGAAACCCCATTTCCCCGTACAAAGCAATGTCTTCCTTATAATGATGATAAAAATCCACTGCTTCATGGCTAGGGTAATAATATCCCGGAAGTATTCCGTCTGTAATATGCCTTGGTTCTGTCTTTGTCCCGCCCGTCATGACATCCGGGACAGACAGCCCTTTTCCGCCTTCAAATACACCGCCTTCAAACTGATTGGCAGCGGTCGCGCCGCCCCATAAAAAATTTTCTGGAAACTGAATTCTGCCCATAAATATCTTCCTTTCTTTCCTAATATTTAAACTGTCTTTCATCTGACACCCTTTATTACCTGTGTTCCCGCTTTTGCTATGCCTTCCGGTGCAGTTTCAAAAGAAGCATAATCATCCGCATTCAGGACAATGATAATTACCACATCCGGATGTCCCGCATCCGCCACTGCCTTACGGTCAAACGCTAAAAGCTCCTGCCCGGCTTTCACGCTGTCCCCTTCTTTAACCTTTACATCAAACCCGTTCCCGCCCATTTCAACAGTATCAACGCCTACATGAATCAGGACTTCCATGCCGTCCTCGCTTTCAAGGCCGACTGCATGGCCGGTATCCGATGCCTGCACGACTTTTCCGTTAAACGGAGCACGGATAATCCCGTCAGACGGCTCTATCCCGATTGTCTTACCAAGCACTCCTTCTGAAAATGTAGCATCCGGTATTTTTTCCATTGGTATCACATTTCCATTCACTGGTGCATAAACCACATCAGGTTCCGCCGTTTCAATCAAAATCTGCTCAGCAGCAGATTTAACCTGTGTTTCCGTTTTCTCATATTTCAGTGAAAGCACAAAAGTAACAGCAGCTGTCGATACTGCCGTAATCAGCAGCGCAATTAAAATATTCCAAAAATATGACATCGTATCTCCGCCGATATACAGAAGAACTGCCGGAATGCCGGATGACCCTGTTGCAAAACGGTGCGTATGTGTAATCCCCGCATAAAGCCCGCCGAGTCCGCCGCCAATCATAGAAGCAGCCAGCGGATATTTTTTCGGAAGATTTAAACCATACAAAACAGGCTCCGTAATTCCCATCAGCGCCGTAGTACCGGACGACAGACTGAGCTGTTTTGTCTCTGCATCTTTCGTACGTATCCAGACCACAAGTGCAGCCACACCCTGCGCAATATTCGAGCAGACACATCCAGGCCCGAAAATACTGTCAAATCCAAGACTCGCCATCTGCATACTGCCAAGCGGGGCAATCGCATGGTGAATCCCAAACATAACCATAACCGGAAACAGCCCGCCAATCAAAAATGCCGGAGCCCAGCTCGCGTTCGTGCTCAGCCAGTCAAATACAACTGCAAGTCCCTCGCCGGCATATTCCCCGGCCGGGCCTAATACAGCAAGTGCCAGAGGCCCCATAATTAAAAATGTAAACATCGGCACAAATACGAGATTTACAGCCTTAGGAATTATTTTATTCAGTCCCTTTTCCACAAAAGACTGTACCACAATAACCAGAATAATCGGAATCACCGTAGATGTATAAGATACCAGATAAAACGGCAGAATGCCGAAAAAAGCTACCGGCTCGCCTGCTGCTACAAGTGCGGCCCAGTTTTGATGCAGCATAATGCCCGCAACGGTCATTGCCATAACCGGATTGCATTTCATCCTGCGCGCAGTCGTAAATGCCAGCAGTACCGGCAGAAACGCAAACGCTGCATCTGCAAAAAAGTTCAGTATGTAATAAGTCTGTGATGCTGTGTCCGCCAGATGAAATACATTCAGCAGCGCTATCAGAGCTTTGAGCATCCCGGCACCGGACAATGCCGGGATAATCGGCTGAAACACGCTGGATACAAAATCAATCGCAAAATTTACCGGGGACATCTTCTCAGTGCTTCCCTGTTCCTGGCCTGCGTCTTTATTCGGAATGAATTTCTCCACTTCCTCAAAAACCTCTGCCACATGCATGCCAATCACAACCTGAAACATCCCGCCGCTTTCTACCACCTGTGCTACGCCATCCAGCTTCTGAATCCCTTCCTTATCCGCTTTCCCCGTATCCTTCAGGGTAAACCGCAGCCTCGTCTGGCAGTGTCTTACTGCGCTGACATTTTCAGGCCCGCCGACATTTGAAACAATTGTTTTTGCCAGCTCTTCATATTTCCTGCTCATTTTTGCTTCCTCCTCTTATAGATTTCTGAATCGTTTTTCTATAAGCAAATCATACAAAAAATCACAAGAAATGTCTAATACCTATACTGTAATTTTAAAAATGCCTGAATTGAATGTCTAAATCGAAGCCCCGCTTTCCAGACACTGCCTGACATATGCGGCAAACCTCGCCGCTGCCGGAGAAAGCGGCTGGTTTTTTTTCCAGACAAGCACACATCCGCTTATGACCTCCGGCTTTAACGGCCTTAAACATAACACATCACTGCTGTATGAAAACTCCATAACCACTGCTGCTCCAATACCATTTTCTACCATGACAGACTGGTTATTATGCGAAAGGTTACAGGTAGCAGCAACATTCATCTGCTCCGCCATGCTTCCGAACCAGTTTTCCAGCTCATTGCGTACAGAAGGCCGTTTCGCTGCAATCAAAGGAACACCGGCAAGGTCATCCGGTGTAATTTCTTCTTTCTCCGCCAGAGGAGAATCCTTCCTCAGCAGAATGTACCACTTCTCTTTCAGCGGCATCCGTATAAAATTGTACCTGCTGATTTCCACCGGTTCCAGCAAAAGCCCCATATCCAGAACCCCGTTTTCCAGCCGTTCCTTTACATCATCAGCGATTGCAGTATAAATATCAAACGTGACATCCTCATACTGCTGCCGGAAATCCGCAATCATCCTGCAAAGAGGATTCATATTCTTTGTCTCTCCGCAGCCAATCGCAATTTCCCCGGAAACAGTTTCCGCCCCGTGCGTCAGTTCCTTTTCTGTTTTATCCGCCAGGCTGATAATTTCCTGTGCCCGCCGGTATAAAAGCATGCCTTCTTCCGTAAGCAGGATGCAGTGTCTGCCCCGGCGGAACAGCTTCACGCCCAGTTCTTCCTCCATCTGCATCAGCTGGCGCGAAAGCGTCGGCTGGGTTACATGAAGAATCGATGCCGCACGGGTAATGTTTCCTTCCCTGGCTGCTGCAAGAAAATATCTCAAAATCCGAAGTTCCATACGCTTATCCCCCGGATTACCTGTTTATCCTGTCATCCAGCTTTTTCAGCTGAAAACTCTCTCCAGGCGCCAGCACAGCGATACGTTCCGGATTGACAGCAAGACTCTTTATCACTTCCGGGCTGCCGTTAAATTCTTTCCATTCAGGAGCGTCCACACTGCCCCAGTGCCATAAAATCAGCGGCGTATCCGGATAAGCAGCCGCCATTTTCCAGACTCCTTCCAGCCCGATATGCCATCTGCTGTCAGAAATATCAAACAGCATGGCATCCGCGGCAGGCATATGAAGCTGCTCTTCCATCAGCCGGCTGTCTCCCGGTGCCCAGATGCTCCCATCCGGCGTATCCAGCCAGAATCCGCAGAAATCCTCCATTTTAAAATCCCGTGTATGATGTTTTGGAGACTCATTCTGCCAGGCATGGTCTGCCGGCGTCAGAGTTATAACCATGTTTCCTGCCTGAAATGTTTCTTTGATGTCATGACCGATACCGTCAATGCCCAGTTCTTCCTTTAAAAGCCCGGCGACATAATGCGGCGCATGAAATTCCTTCACCTTTTCTGCCAGTTTTTTACAGGTCGCCCTGCTGTAATGGTCATTGTCACAATGAGTCAGAAGAACTGCGTCCACATACGGGACATCTTCTTCCGTTATCGGCATGTCAATCAGCAGCGGCATGTCAAACCCGCTTAACACAGGGTCTATCATCACCGTTGTCCCCCTGCTGTTAATCAGCGCTCCCGCATTTCCGAGCCAGCGGATGTCCGTTCCTTTCTGTGATTGAAACGCTTCTTTTCCAAATGGTTTTGTTTTCGGCGCTATTGCCTGCATATTAATTACCTCCATATTAAAATTTATAAAAACCGTTTCTGCGATATATTCTGCCATCCGCCGCGTATGCTCATTTCCTTACGAAAGTGACAATCTGACCGTTACATCACCGTTCCCAAAAGCTGCAAGAAGCTCCTGTTTTGTAACATCCTTAATTTTCCCAAGCCTTGTAAGATTCCATGTATTCGTATCATAATAAATGACCAGTGAATTACCCTGATAAAGAATCAAATCTCCAGGGCCGGTCGTAATATTTTCATCATTCACCGGCAGACTTTTTCCCAGCGGCCCGACTTTTTCCATATCCCCGTAATCATGCATGCGAATCGTAAGCGGCCCTTCCAAAAGCATTTCCCTCAAAGCCTGCGCAGAAGAATTATCTTCCAGTTCTGCATAAAAATCAGTATTTCCTGCTGTAATTTTCACTTTTCCTTCCTCCTCTGCTGCCGTGCTCTGCGTCTGATTCCTGCCAGTAATTCCAAGCCCGTCAATCCACTCATTGACTTCATCCCGCGCATTCCCTACAGATGCTCCCGGTGTCCAGAAGCCTTCCAGCACTTCAGCACCAGATGCAGATGCCCTCACACTTGCATAGCTTGTCTGCGGTGAACTGCTGCCTGATGTACAAAACGGAATAATTTTCTTTCCTGAAAAATCATAGCTATCCAAAAAAGAATGGACTGCCATAGGAATATCACTAAACCAGACTGGATATCCTAAAAATACGGTATCATACTCAGACATATTTTCTACACGCGTCTTTAAAGCCGGCCTGGCATTCTGCTCCAGCTCCTTTGAAGCCTGTTCAAGAACCGCATCGTAATCCTTAGGATAAGCGTTCTCTGTCTCTATCCGAAACTTCATGCCTCCAGTCCTGTCCGCTATCATATCAGCAATCTTTTCAGCATTTCCGCTGCGTGTAAAATACGCAATCAGTATCTTCTCACCTGATTCATCCGGCAGAGACGGTTCCGGTACTGGCTCAGGCTGCTGAACTCCGTTTGATTCCTGGCCTGGCTGCTGCGACGTTCCGCCTGTTTCCTCCCCTGGCTGTGCTGCATTTACCTTCACTTTCAGCCATACTGTCCGGTTTCCGCGTTTTGTTTTTACAGCTGCCGTAATCTTCGCAGTACCGGCAGCTTTAGCACGGATTACTCCATTTTTGCTGACAGAAACAGCTTTTGTATTACTGCTTTTGTATTGAATAGAGTTTACTTTAACCGATTTTTTACCTGACAGCGCCTTAACCTTTAATTTCACAGATGTATCCGCCTTCATCTGATGTGTTTTCTTTGTTACTTCTTTCTTTCCTATCTGAAGATGAGCAGAAAAATCTGTCTTTGCTGCTGACTTTGCCGTAAACACAGTTTCAAAAGGCAGTGCCGCCAAAACCATCAGCGCCAGAAACAGCACCAGCAGCCGTTTTGCTGTTTTTCTCATAATGTTATCCTTCCTTTCTTCTGTTAATGTCTTTTCTTAATTTCCTTACTTAATCTTATTTTTCTGACCATCTTATTATAAATTCTAACTTTACAAAAATCCAATACCTATAATAAATAATGATTCATGCCTAAACTGCATGGCTTATTTACGGAGAATTTCTGTTAAAATAATTCCCTGATTCATCTACAATTAAATATTCTCCCTTCTGCAAACGCCTTTACATTATTCTCAATAATAACCGGACAATGCATCAGTTCCTCCATGATTTTCTGCACAGATACCTTTTCTTTCCAGATTCCATAAGCATGAATGCTGATTCCGCCTTTCCTATCCACAATCCCGGCTTTTTTATATCCATCCAGAGCTCTTTAAATTTTCAAAGCTCCAGCTGTTTCATTTCCTGATTCGCTGTTTCATACAAATAGACCTTGTTCGACAGAGTTTCCGACGGATCGAAAGCTTTGTTCATCTGTTTAATCCGCATAAGTATATTTCGAGGCTGTATCGTGCCTTTTTTATGAAGTCTGGCTTCGCAGGTACCCGTAAACGCTATATAATAATCATCTCCGAAAAGCTCTGCTATACGTTTCATTACTCCGGGATAAAACATAGCAATTGCGCCGTTTATCTGCGATGTCGTTGTCACAGTCGGCACAGCAAGCGGCGGAAGAGAAGTTATATCGCTGTTCAGCGCCATAAACGCACCCTTGTGATAAGGCGGATTCAATAAGTCCATCGGCTTTAAGTACATACGCGGCGGCGCCATGATATATGTATTAATTAACGCATTCTCCCACACTTCTTCTTCAGATATCCCCCACGCCTGCATTGATGGTTTCGGTACCTTAACAGACAATACGTCATGTCTTTTACCGTCATTTTCATCACTTGCAAGAATATAGAGAACCAGCACCATATCACCGATGCGCCTGTAAATATGGTTTTTCAATTCATACCGGTGGTCATTAAAATTCAGCGGACGGATAAAAAGCTTGTCTTTTAACGGGCCATACTCATTTTTTTCGATCAGATCTATAATTCCCAGTTCCATGAATTTTCTGCTGGAATCGATAGAAGAACTAAACTGTTCCCACACAGCCGCCCAGCTGCCTTTTTCATACATACGGTACAGCTGCCCGCAGTCAAATCTGCACATCTGTTCTCTCTTGCCCTCATAATGGTATAAAATAATATAATCGCCAATTAACACATCCGATTCTGTTTTGTGATACTTGATGTTTGTTTCGCGTATAACAGAAAGCTCCTTCATATCAGACGATGTGGCTCCATCCTCTAAAAAATCCATTTCGTTATAACCCAGCTCCTGTTTCTTTTCCTCAAGTTTTTTTTGCAGTTCGCTGATAAACTCCTTATATTCCATTTCTATACCTCCATTTATTTTTGAAATCGTGGAATTTCTTCACAAAATTTCTTATACTTATAATACTTCTTATCTGCAATCAGCATTTCTCATATACTCTTCGCTTATCACCCATTTCAAATAATCATATCTTCTGCCGCAAAAACCGCCTTCCTTGCTCAAAATATATTCTTTACTTAGTATACCCTAAGAAACAGTTTCTCTCAATATCTTTTCAAAACTCCTTTCTGTCTCTTGTTAAATACTGCAAAAACGGAGGACATCATATCCTCCGTTTCCCATCCATCATCTTACAATATATTACCGCCACAGCCGTACTCACCATCGTAGCCACAATCGCAGGCCCTACAATCGCCGCCGGATTCACGCTCCCATACTGGCTCCGGTAAGCAATCATATTCACTGGAATCAGCTGCAGCGATGAAATATTCAAAATCAAAAAAGTACACATCTCATTACTAGCCATCCCTTTCGGCACTGTAGAAACCTTCCTATTTTTTCTCCCACGCAAAACCTGCTTTTCACCGGATACCTCCTGAATCTCCTTCTTTCCTTCTCTGCGTTCCTCCTCCAGTTTTTCCAGTTCTTCTATCGCCCTGATTCCTGCCGGCGTAGCCGCCCATCCCAGCCCAAACACATTGGCTTGTGTCAAGGAAGGACTAAAAATTTTTTCACTTTTTAAATTTATACACTATAAAACATGAATCGTTCAATAAATACGGATTAACATAATAGCATATCCCGAAATTTCCATGTTACTTCTATCCTGTCAGCTTCATACACATCAATCCTTTCTATCAAAGTATCAGCAAGCGATTTTGTCAGAATCAGATTTTCTGAAAAATCTTCGCCGCTTAATTCCGGTATACTGTCAGATTTGGCGAATGACGCATCGCTTAACTTCTTATCCAAAAGATTCAATTTCTGCCGACACTCTGATTCCTGTTCCGATAATGCCTCTTTCTGCATAAAATATTCTTCCTTTTTTAGATTCCCCTCCTTCCATTGATGGTACAAATTCAAACGGCATGTTTTACAATACCCTGCCTTCATTTCAAGAATCCTCTTTTCTTCCTTAACTTTGGAAAGTTCTGAAAGAATTTGGTTCTGCGTGCTTTGTAAAGCTCTTTCTTTTTCTGAACTGGCTTCCATCAGCTTCTTTAATATATCCAGAACACTTTTTTCTAACACACTTGTCTGTATCTTCATATGCGAGCCACAAGCATCTCCCATATGGCAGGAATAGGAATCAACCCGTTTCCCGCTTCGTATCATGCCATATCCGCAGCAGCCGCACTTCACCCTGCCTTTCAGTGCATGAGGATTTTCTTCTTTTTTATATCGTCCTCGTTTCCCACGTACCTGTATTGCACTCTGCGCTGCCTGAAACAAAGCTTTTTCAACCAAAGGTTCATGGTCATCTTCAAATTTCATATATTCTGATGTGTCATTCCGTTTCATTACTCCTGGCTTTATTGATGTAATTTTATGGCAGACATATGTCCCGATATAGACCTCATTCTGTATAATTTCCCGGACTTGTGCCGGTGTCCATAAATTACTTTTATGATTTTTTAGTTTATAATTCTCATTTGCAGACTGGTTTTTGTACGCTCCAGGTGTTGGAATGGATTCGCTGCTTAATATTTCAGCTATTCCTGATGGAGGTATTCCATCCGCAGCAAGCATGAAAATCTTTCTAACCGTCTGTGCGGCCTGTGAATCGGGATTATAAGCTGCCCCTTCCTCTTTATTCCGTCGATAGCCGTATGGCACATCTCCGCCGCTGTAACGTCCCCGTTCCTGATGGAGATGCTTTACAGATTTTACTTTTCTGGACAAATCTCTGCTATATAGATCATGAATCAAATTTTTAAATCCAATTTCTATTCCAACGGGTTTCTGGAAGCTGTCATAGCTGTCCGATACAGAGATAAAACGGACTCCCATAAATGGAAAAACCTGTTCGATATAATCTCCCACTTCAATATAGTTCCTTCCAAATCGTGATAAATCCTTTACCACGATGCAAGCCACTCTGCTTTCCTTCACTTCTTTTAATAATTTTTGGATACCAGGACGATGAAAATTTACTCCGGAAAATCCATCATCCAAAAATTCCATAACAGGATATTTTGATAATTCCGGGTGATGTTCTATGTAATATTCCAGTACCTTTCTTTGATTCACAATACTGTCACTTTCAGACTTGTCAGTTCCAATATCTTCATCATCGTCTGATATGCGAAGATACTTTGCAATGTATCCTTCAAGCATTTCCTGTACCTTCTTTCTGAACGGGAATCCCTCTATCCATTTTCTTAATCCATTTTATCGTACCTTATCGCGTACCTTATCGGGCAAAAGTCCGCCCGCCCCGTCAGGGGCATGTATTGCAGTATAATCTTTGGATACGGAATCCGAGAATGAATAGGTAATTTCAATCCTTTCTGGTGATACTATGATAATCTTTTCAATCAGGCAGTCTAAAATATCTATTGGAAGGTAATCATCCTTTATTTCTAATACATCCTTCCGATATTTATCTACAAAATCTATAACCCCTGTTTCCATTTTTTTATCATCTAGTATTTTGTTTAAAATTTCTTCATATTTTGACTGTTCATCTGTCAGGCTTTTTCGCTTTGCACCAAAATCATTGAAAGATAACCGCCCATCTTTCATATCTGTATAAAGTTCCTGCTTTCTTTTTTTTAGATATGAAATTTTTTCTTCCAGTTCCTGCTTCTCACTTAAACTGGAAGAACTGTCATCCTTAAAACCCATATCTGCCTTTTGCCGAATCCACTGATTTTGCCATGCACCAGTCAAACGCATCTGCTGGCCAGCAGACTTCATTACAGCTTCCATGAAAGGAATTTCATGGATATGGGTATTTGTGCAGGAGGCGTTTACTTTTACAGCAGGAGAATTACAGAAATAGCAGTAGTCCCTTATGCCATTTCTGACCCTGCTTCTTCTAGTCAGTAATCTTCCGCACTGACCGCAATAAATTTTTTTCCGCAGCGGGTTTTCTATATATGGAATATCCGCATGAACCGCTATTTGTTCCGAATGTCTCTGGCTGCTGATTCTGGCCATTTCTGATGCTGTGTCAAATTGTTCCTGTGTAATAAGCGCCTGATGGGTATTTTTTACAATTATCCAGTCTTCTTTCGGCAAAAAACGTAACTTTCCGTTTTGTTCAAAATAACTGCTTCTTGTTTTACCTTGTACCATATGTCCAAGATAAACTGGATTCGTCAAAATTCCGGCTATGTGTTTCGATTTCCACTTTGTATTCTGGCTGCGTTTAAAAGCACTGCACCCATTCATATAACGATATTGTCCGGGAGATGGCAGGGCTAATTCATTCAGATATTTTGCAATCTGCCCGCATCCTTTCCCGCCAGCGCGCCAGGAAAATATTTTCCGGACAATATCTGCACATTCTGAATCAGCTTCCAGTTTCCTGGAATCCGTTTTACATTTTTTATAACCATATGGAAGTATGCCGCTGGCAAGCTCTCCTTTTTTCTGCATTGTTTTTTTTGTCTGTGTAACTTTTTTTGATATATCCCTTGCATAATATTCATTTACAATATTTGCCAGTGAGTTCATAAGCATATCACTTTGAAAAGCTTGGTTCTCACTGTCAAAATTATCATTGACAGACACTACCCGTACACCAAGAAACGGAAATATTTTTTCAAGATAATTTCCGACTTCAATATAATTTCTGCCTATACGGGAAAAGTCCTTCACAATAATACAATTAATGGCACCGCTTTTTATATCATTCAGCAAAACATTCCAATTTTCACGATTAAAATTCGTGCCGGTTGTTCCGTTATCAGCGTATATCTGAGTTAATTCAAATTCCCCGGAGTTCTTCTCTATAAACTCTTTTAAAAACGCAGTCTGGTTCTCAATAGAATCTTTTCTCTTATACCCATTATCTTCGACCGACAGCCGTACATAAATTCCGGTTAAATACTTGGGAACAACAGAACCGGCGGTATTTTCTGTAATTATTTTTATATTTTTTTTACTTTTCCGTGCTATTCGCAGTTTCCCCTTTCAAATAAATTTCTTCATATTCCGGCTGAAATTTAAAAACAGCTTCGATTTTATCTTTATCAAAAATCCGAATTTCTTCAGCCAGCCTTAACAGAAGCTCTCTGGAAAGCTCCTGAAATCCCCGGCACTGAATAAACTGTTCCATCCATTGTACCCGGTCTTCCTTTTCCATTGCCAGCTTTCGAATTTCTTCGTTTAATTCTGTAATCTCATTTTCCAAAGCATTGATTCCTAAGCGGAAAGCCTCTTTCAGTTCTAAATATTCTTCTTTGTTAACAATTCCTTCCTTATAGTCTTCATATACGTCTTGCATATACTGCCGCTTTTTTTCAATCTGCTTTTCTTTATCCTGAATGGTATTCTGAAATTTGCCAGAAAGATAACTATGATAAGGGATTTTCTCCATTATTTTAATCATCTGATTCAGCTCAAATACTTTCTCTATATGAAGATTTATTATTTTCAGTATGATTTTTTCAAATTTCTCCAGAGAAATCGCTTTCTTATTCCTGCATCCAGTTTTATTTTTATTTTCTACGCATACCAGATAAACGTATTTTTTACCATTCGCAGGAATGGTCTTTCTGGTCATATTCCCACCGCACCATCCGCATTTTACAATTCCGGAAAAAAGATATAATGACTGCTTATCTGGCGCTGCTCTGGTATCTGTATGAAAAATGCCCCGTACCAGCCCAAAATCTTCTTTTGAAACAATCGCCTCATGGCTGTCCTCACATCGAATCCATTCCTTTTCCTCTTTTTTTGTCCTTTTTCTGATTTTATAATTTGGAGAGCAGGTTTTTCCCTGCAGAAGAACTCCCGTATAAATTTCATTCCGTAAAATCCGGTTTACTCCATTTGCCATCCATTTTGCATCGGCTTTTTTTCGGAAAGAGCATTGCAGATTTTCTCCATTCATATGTTTATATTCAATAGGTGTAGGAATGCCCAGCTTGTTTAATTTGTCAGCAATCCCTGCCCCGCTCATGCCTTCGATTTTCCATTGAAAAATCATTCTCACTACATCTGCTGCCGGTTCGTCAATGATTAGCTGATTTTTGTTTACTGGCGATTTCCTGTAGCCATAAGGTGCGAACGAACCAATATACTGCCCATTTTTTCTTTTTATATCCAGATGGCTTCTTACTTTAATGGAAATATCCCTGCAGTATGCATCGTTAATCAGATTTTTAAAGGGAATCAGCATTTCTTCCGAAGCGCTCATGCCGGATGAGGTATCAATATTGTCATTGATAGCAATAAATCTTACTCCCAGATATGGAAATATCTTTTCAATGTACCTGCCCGTTTCTATATAGTTCCTGCCAAATCTGGATAAATCTTTCACAATTACACAATTTACTCTGCCGGACTTAATATCTTCCAGCATTTCCTGAAAAGCAGGACGCTCAAAACTGACGCCTGTATAACCGTCATCTGCTTTTTCCTCATGAATATGAATATCGGGATGCCCTTTAAGAAACTCTTTTACAAGAGCTTTTTGATTTACAATACTGTCACTTTCAGCCTTGTCCCCATCTTCCCTCGAAAGCCGGTAATAGGCGTCAGCTATATAGATAGTATTTAAATTTTTACTCATATCATCACCTCAATAGTCTTAAATAACTGATTCGTCCACTATTTTACAAGGTTACTCATTCATATTCATACGCTTCTGCCTGTTATAAGGATAAAAAATATTCATTCAATTTCTCTTCCAAAGTATCTTCCGTGTCTGAAAAACGAATCTTTACAATTACCCCATCGCATAAAAAACAATAAGGGTTTCCTATTTGAGCCAGAAAATCGGAAACTCTTTCTGACCGTTCTAAAGATGTGTCAATTTTAACGTTTTTGATGTCTGTCAGAGAACTTTTATGAACGGATTGAATATCCACATCTTTTAATTTCTCCAGGTATGCGCTGCTCATCTTAATTTTCCTCTATGCTTTTTAATTAATATATTTTCTATTGCTTGTCCGATATTCGTTACAGAAATATAAAAAACGCCCAGACAGATATGGCTCTGCCGGACGTTTCTTATCGTGATAATATTCTTTTTTATTTCAACTATATCATTTTTCTATCCTGTTTTTTCCATGAACAGTTTCATTTTAAATAAAACCTGGCTTCTGCTTTTCAGTACATCTGCTTCGCCTTTTTCTTTTTTGCTCCCGAACGGAAAAATCCTCCGATGATTCTGCCAAGCCCTTTCAAAAAGTGCCCGTTGACTGCTGCCAGTATTCCTTCTGCCATCTCCATAGTCACCATGCCCCCGGTCATTTTCGCAATCCCCCGGAACGGCATATTGTAAATAAACAGCAGGTTTAAGTCCGGTTTTCCTTTTGCTTCTGCCTTTTTGAGCATTTTTGTCAGTATGCTGTATACAAATCTGGCAATCCCACTTTTCGCATAATACATCTGACAGATTGCGTCATTGATATCCAGTGTGCCGTGCCAGTTTCCGTCTGGAATTCCATGTCCCAGAAGCTCTGTAAATTCTAAATCCGAAATGTTTTTAATATTCCCGCTGTAATAATTTTTCATTTTATCCGCCTGATATGGAAACGGTGCATCTGTTCCTTTCACGCTGACTGTCCCGCTCAGACGGATATCTGCCACGGATGCACCGATTAAAATATCATACTCCCCGCCTTCTGTTTCAAAACGGTTTGTCTTTCCATTAAAATAACGGAATGCTTTATCATCCAGCAGAATCGTAACCCTGCGGCTTTCCCCTGCTTTCAAAAATACCTTCTGAAACCCTTTCAGCTCTTTTGCCGGACGGTAAACCATGCCTTTTTGAAGCAGCTCCTTTCCCGCAGCTTCTCCTTTACATCTGGCAGATACATAAAGCTGCGCAGTTTCAGCCCCGTCCATGCTGCCTGAATTCGTCAGCGTAAATTCTGCTTTCTGCGGTGTTACGGATAAATCACTGTATGAAAATGTCGTATAGGACAGTCCAAAACCAAATGGAAACAGTACCGGAATATCCGCCGTCTCATAATAACGGTAGCCCACATACAGACCTTCCCTGTATTCCGCAGTTCTCTGTTTACTCGGAAAATACGGAGCGCCCGGCACATCCTCGTATTTCAGCGGATAGCTCTCCGCAAGCTTCCCGGAAGGATTCACCACGCCGGTAACCACTTTTAAAAGCGCGGATGCCCCTGCCTGTCCGCACAGATACCCGTGTACAAGCGCTCGGCATTTATCAAGCCAGGGCATCTCCACTGCAGAACCGGCGGAAAAAACAGCCACAATATTTTTATTCACTTCATATATTTTTTCCAGTAACCGTATCTGGCTTTCCGGTATTTTCATATGCTGGCGGTCAAGTCCTTCGGATTCTGAGATTTCATCCAGCCCGATATATAACAGCACCGCCTCCGCTCCTTTTGCCAGCCCACACGCTTCCCGTTCCAGAGCCGTATCGGTCGGTCCCACACGGTGATAGCCTCTGGCAAATCCGATACATTCCAAATCAAACTTCTGAATCACTCCGGCTGCACTGTCAAGCCTGGTCGGATTTACAACCGAAGAACCTGCTCCCTGATATCTTGGATTTTCTGCAAAATCTCCAATCAGCGCCACTTTTGTACCTTTTTTCAGCGGCAGGATATTTCCTTCATTTTTCAGCAGCACAGCAGACTGCTCACTGGCTTTTTCAGCCATTGCATGATGTTTTTCGATATCAAATTTCTGCCCGCGCTTCTTTGACACTTCCTTTGTAGTGGAAAATATTACATCCAGCAGTTCATCTGCCATCTGGTCAATCCATTTTTCACTGATTCTTCCTGCTTTCACAGCCTCCAGCAGTTCAAAATCGGAATCACCCCCGGTTGTCGGCATTTCCATATGGGAACCTGCCGCAACACCCGCTGTATGGTCGTTGCTTCCGCCCCAGTCCGACACGACAAAACCATGAAATCCCCATTCATCCTTTAAAATATCCCTTAACAGATGTTTATTCTCATTCGCGTAAATCCCGTTAATTCGGTTATAGGAAGACATGACTGCATGCGGGTCAGCCTCTTTCACCGCAATCTCAAATGCTGTCAGGTAAATCTCCCGCAGCGTCCGCTCATCCACAACCGAATCAGATGCCATACGGCGCAGTTCCTGAGAATTTGCCGCAAAATGCTTCGGACATGCAGACACGCCAAAACTTTGAATGCCCCGTATATATCCGGCAGCCATTTTTCCTGTCAGATAAGGGTCCTCGCTAAAATATTCAAAATTACGCCCGCACAATGGAGAACGCTTGATGTTCATCCCCGGCCCCAGCAGTACATCCACATCCTGGCAGGCCGCTTCTTCTCCAAGACACCTGCCAAGCTCCTCGCCAAGCTCCGGGTCCCAGGAATTCGCTATTGCAGCCGCTGTCGGAAAACAAGTCGCAGGCACGGAACCGTTCAGTCCAAGCTGGTCTCCCGCACCTTCCTGCTTTCGTATCCCATGCGGCCCGTCAGCCATAGCCATATTTGGAATACCAAGCCTTTCGACACTTCTGGACTGCCAGAAATCTTTTCCGGAAAAGAGATAACATTTTTCTTCCAATGTCATTTTTGAAATCAGTTTCTGATATTTCATCCTTTCTCTCTCCTTCGCATAGTTTATATAAACCCGGCCTCCTGCTTAACAGAAGGCATATTCATTATTTTTGCAAGCCTGACGCATAGCTGAAACAAGCGTTACAGAACCTGTATTTGTAATTGCATTCGACTCATGCTGCATAAATCCAAGCATCGCGTCATTTCCATTGCGGACAAAATCATCTGTATTCTGATACCCAATCGATATCCGCATCTATCGTAAACGTTTCTTCCGCCAGTACGCTGTGCGCATCGGAACGGATGGTTCATTTACTGTCTGAACTGTCATCGTGATTTTACGAAAAACGCGGCCGCTGTCTTTCTTTTGATAGCTATATTATACATCCTATTTATCAGATTTTCTAATTTAAACTCTCTATTGTCTATAAAAATCTGCAGACATGAAAAAATAGGACTAAATAAAGCCCTTTCATTAAAGGTTCTTTATTTAGTCCTATAATAACAGAGTCCTTCGCTATAAAATTCTCCGCAATATACTGATTCGCCACATGCCCCTTCGGAATCCGAGGAAACAAAAACCGTAAAAACGGCTTCAGACCCCTCACAGCCCCCTGAATAATCCCCGCCTTTTCCGCAATCCTCATAAGCCCGACCCACAGCGACATCACCCCTGTCATCGTAATACACAGCGTCACTGCCTCCTTCGAAGAATCCACTGCTGCCTGTGTCACTTCCGGCAGCGTTCCGTTCAAAGCTGCATACACAATTCCTGCTGTAATCATAAATCCCCATAAATAATTCATAAAAATTCACCTTTTTCTCAGTATTATCCTTATACTATATGTAAAAAGATATCTGAAAAGACATGGGGAAGTGATGGTTTCGGGGTGTTTCTTTCGGGACGCCGGGAGGGGGTATTTTTTCCTTCTTATGTTCCGCTTCCAAAAAGCAGGAAGTTCTAAGTTTTCTGCGGAAAGGTTTTGGGAACGGACGGACCGGCGCCTGATGCCCTGGCGTTACTGGCTGCTGGATGCAGTGGCATTGGCAGGCGCCTTTTGGGGACTTCAGGGTTTTTTTAAGGATACAGGCTGTGTGTCCCCAAATCCTGGGTATTGAGCAGAAAACTAAAAACTTCCAGCTTTTTTCCAGAGTCACATAAGAAGGAAAAAATACCCCCTCCCGGCTGATACTGGCAAAATTTACACTGGCAGAATTTACGATATGGCAGTCAGCTCAGATTATGTTGACTTAAAAGATAATAAGATAAGAAACAGCCGAAACTGAAATTAGACGTAACAAAATATTTCGCATATAGCAGCATATAACAACTTTCATTGAATTTATACGAGTAAAATTTATAGTACAGTATATTTTGTACACTTTATCACTTTAAAAGAATCTTAGATAACTTAAATTCAGCCTCTATAACGTATATTCGCCCCCATAACGTAAATTCAGCCTTCATAACCGTAAATTCAGCCTCCGTAACGTAAATTCAGCCAAAACCAGCCGGGCGGAGAAATTTTTTCCTTCGGATGCGACTCTGGAAAAAAGCTGGAAGTTCTTAGTTTTCTGCTCAATACCCAGGATTTGG